>NZ_JAMNXL010000138.1 GCF_023653175.1 Erythrobacter sp.
ACCAAACCGGTCACCGGCGTCGCGCTGATGCAGCTTTGGGAGCAGGGCAAGTTCGGGCTCGACGATCCGCTCGAATGGCACCTGCCCGAATATGCGGGGCTGAAAGTGGCCGACGGGACGAACCCCGATGGCTCGCCCGCCTTGCGCGACCCGAAGCGCAAGGTCACCATCCGCGACGTGCTGCGCCACACCGCGGGCTTTACCTATGGCGAAAGCAGCAATGCCGCAGCCGACCGCGTCTGGGCCGAGCTGCAACCGCTGTCCTCCACCAACACGCTCGCCGAGTTCTCGCAGAAAATGGCGCAGGTGCCGCTGCTGTTCGATCCCGGCACGCGCTGGCACTACAGCGCGGGCGTCGACGTGCAGGCGCGGCTGGTGGAGGTGCTGTCGGGCGAGGTGTTCGCCGACTATGTGGCGCGGCATATCTTCCAGCCGCTCGGCATGGCGGACAGCGGCTGGAAGCGCACCCCTGCCGACCGGGCGCGGCTGGCGCGGATCTATGAAGGCGAGGCAGGCGCGCTCGCCCCGTGGCCGGAGGAGCAGCTGATCGACGCCAATTTCATGGGCCGCCCGATGACGATGGGCGGCGCGGGGATCGTCACCACGGTCGATGATTACATGAAGTTCGCACGGATGCTGCTGGGGCAAGGCAGCCTGGGCGAGGCGCGCATCCTCAAGCCTTCGACCCTCCGCCTGATGGCGACCGACCAACTCGACCCGCGCATCCCCGCGCAGAACCGCTTATGGCTGCCGAGCAAGGGCAGCGGCGGGTTCGGCTTCGACTTTTTCGTGCGCACCGCCGCGCCGCAATCCGCAGGCGAGAACCGCGGCAGTGTCGGCGAGTTCTTCTGGGACGGCTTTGCCTCGACGCTGTTCTGGGTTGATCCGGCGCAGGACATGGCGGTGATCTTCGCGGCGCAGAAGGTGCCCTTCGACAACGACATGCACCGCGAATTCCGCGTCGCGGTCTACGGGGCGGATTACACCGGGCCTGAGGGTGACTGATTTCGAGAGGTGCGCGCGCGGCGCAGGCAAGGCATGGCCGTGCCCATGATCGTCCAGCGCCTCGACCATGTGAACATCATCACCGACCGGCTCGCCGAGACCGCGCGGTTCTATGCCGAACTGCTCGATCTCGAGGAGCGCGACGGCCCGCCGCCGCTGACGCCGCAGAATGCCCGCTGGATGTATGACGCAGGCGGGCAGGCGATCCTCCACCTCAATGCCCTCGATTGCCCGCGCACCTTCGCGCGCGCGGTGACGCCGGGGGCGGAGACCGGCGCGATCCACCACGTGGCGTTGCGCTGCGGGGATTTCGATGTGGTCAAGGCGCGGCTCGATGCGCGGGGCGCCGATTACAAGGTCAACGAGATTCCGGCCATCGGCCTCCGGCAGATCTTCACTGCGGATCCGAACAACGTGCTGCTGGAGCTGAATTTCTTCGCGGGCTAAGCACCGCCCTTGAGCAGCGCGCGCCAAGCTTCGGGTGCGCGCTCGTCCTCCAGCGGGTTCCATACCATCGCCATCCGTGAGCGGGCTTCAGGTTCGGGCACCCCCGCAGCGATGTCGAGCAGGTAGAAGAACGCCGTCACCCGCCAGTTCATGATGCAATGGACGTGAGTTGGGCCGGGGTGTTCGCCTAGCGCCGCCGCGAGGGCAGCCACGTGTTCACCCGTCGGCGCGTCGAAGGGGACGGGGATGTGGGTGTAGGCGATGCCCGCCGCCGTCATCAGCGCAGCTTCTTCGGCGAGTGCCTCGGGATGCTCGTCCAGCGCGAGGTTCACCACATGGCGCACGCCGATCGCGGCAAGGCGCCCCGGATCGCATGCCTCGAGCTTGCCCGAGGTGGTGATCCCGTCGGGGCGACGTTGCCAGTTGCGGATATCCTCGGGATCGGCCGCCATGCGTCAACGCTTGCCCTGCGCGGGGAGGTCAATCGCCTGCACCTCGGTGCCGATGGCGTAGAGACGCAAGCCATCGTCCGTCGCAACAGCCTGGAACTTGTTCGCCGCTCGCGCAATCGGTGCGCGCTCCCACGTCCGGCCGCCATCCTTCGTCGCGAATCCCCCTGCGGCAGTGCCGACGAAACCGACTTCGGCGCTGACGAAACCGATCCCGAACTGGCGCGCGGTGTTGTCCTGCGCCATCTCGATCTCGCGCCAAGTCCGCCCGCGGTCGTCGCTGCGGATCACCAGCTGGGTTGCGCGCGCCGCATCATAGGACTGGACGGTGGCGTAGCCGGTATGGCCGCCTTCCGGAAAACTCGCCTTCCAGATCAGCTCGAGCTTGCGACCGGAGCGGTAGACCTCGGCCCATGTCTTGCCGCCATCCTCGGTGCGCAGAACCAGTCCCTCGGCCTGTGCAGGATCGGCATGGGTGGCGGCGAAAACGAGGCCGGTCATCTCGTCGAAGAACTTCACGTCGAGGATCATGCCGGCATGCGGCGCCATGTCGATCACCGACCACGTTGCGCCGCCATCGACCGAGCGCAGGATGCCGGTCGGCCCGCCGACGCGCCCTGCGGCATGGATCACGGTGCGCGGCTGAAGCTCGCCCTGATAGATGCGCTTCACGCTGAGGATGTCGATCGCGCAGACGCCCTTGATCGTGGCCTCCCCGGTATCGACCGCCTCCCACGTCTTGCCCCCGTCGCGAGTGCGGTAGAGCGGCGTGGTGTCGGTGACGCCGGGATAGTAGTCGGTGCCGATATTGCCGATGAAGCCGCTCTGGCGGTCGATAAAGCCGACCGCGCGCACGAAGCTGCCGGGGCGGCTGGCGACCTTCTCCCACGTAGCGCCGCCATCCTTCGTGGCGAAGAGATCGCCCGCGCCGGTGCCGTACCAGCCATGGCTCGCGTCGACGAAGCTCACCGAGTCCCGCTTGCCGCGATAGGCCTCGGTCGCGAAGGTGCGCCACTCGCCCGATACCGCCGCCGCCGGAGCGGGTGCCTCCTCGGCGGCGAGCGGCGCGGTGAAAGCCAGCGCGGCGAGCGCTGCGGCGAGACGTGTCTTCATGCGGTGCGATCCCCTTGGTTGCGGCGCTACCGCCGGGCGACTTTCGTCCCCGCTTCCAGCGCCTTGTCCTCGTTCGCCCGTTTGATGACATAGGCGCGGATCGCCTCGATCTCGTCTTTCGACAAAGAGCCTGCAAAACCCGCCATACCGCGATCCTTGAGCGCGCCGTCATGCACCACCGCGCTCCACGTCGCGGCGCTTTCGAGCGCGCCCGCGCGGCGCAGATCGGGGAGCACGGTCGAACCCACCGCGCCCGGCGCATGGCACACCGCGCAGTAGCGGGCATATTTGGCCTGCCCCACCGCGATCACCGCAGCAGGCGCAGTGCTGGGCGGCGGATCGAGCGGCAGGTCGGCGAGCGCGGGCAGCGGCGGCAGTTTGGCGGTGCCACCGAGCTTGAACACCAACAGGCGGCTGATGTTGCGCACCGGCGCCTTCCTCGCCAGCAGATCGCCGTCGACCGTGATCGCATAGGCCCCGCCCCACCCGGCCAGAACAGCGACATATTGCTCGCCATTGACCGTGTAGGTGACCGGCGGCGCGACCACGCCGGTCTGCGCGGCGAAGCTCCACAGCTTCTTGCCGTTTGCCGCATCATAGGCGTTGAACTCGCTTCCGGTGGTGCCCTGGAACACCAGTCCGCCACCGGTCGCCAGCAAGCCGCCGTTCCATGGGCCGGGATGCTCGACGGTCCAGCGCGGCTTCTGCGCGACCGGATCCCACGCGACCAGCATGCCCCGCAGCGTGCCTGCGACCTGCTTGCGGAAGCCGCCATCGGGCGGCAGATCGCCCGCGCCCAGGTTGAAGCCGACATTGAACCCGCGCGCCTTGTCGGCCTTCCAGCCGGCCTCGGGCGCGTAGAGCATGCCCGCCTCGAAGGCCGGGATATAGACCAGCTTCTCCGTGGGGCTGAAGGCCATCGGGTGCCAGTTGTGTCCGCCTAGCGCGCCCGGCATCACCAGCGCGGGCTTGCCCGTTCGGTCGACGCGGGTCTCGGGGTTCTCGATCGGGCGGCCGGTCGCAGAATCGATGCCGCTCGCCCAGTTGATCGACACATAGGGCTTGGCGGAGATGAACTTCCCCGTCTCGCGGTCGATCACGTAGAAGAAGCCGTTCTTGGGCGCCTGCATCAGCACCTTCCGCAGCTTACCCTCGATCTCCATGTCGGCGAGCATGATGTGCTGGGTGGCGGTGAAGTCCCAGGTTTCCCCCGGCGTGGTCTGGTAGTGCCAGACATATTCGCCCGTGCCGGGCCGGATCGCGACGATGCTGGAGAGGTAGAGGTTATCCCCCTCCCCGCCGCTGCCGTCCTTGGCCGGGCTGCGGTAGGCGCGGTTCCACGGACTCCCGTTGCCGACTCCGATATAGAGCAGGTCGAGCTCGGGGTCGTAGGCCATCGAATCCCACACCGTGCCGCCGCCGCCAATCGCATCGCTGGCGCCGAGCACGTCCATGTTCCACGTTTCCGCAGCCTTCTGGAGATAGGCGGGCTGGTCCTTTGCGTCACCGCCCTCAGGGACGGTGTAGAACTTCCACAGCTGCTCGCCCGTGTCCGCGGAATAGGCGGCGACGAACCCGCGCACCCCGAACTCCGCGCCGCCATTGCCGATGATCACCTTGCCGTCGATCACGCGCGGCGCGCCGGTGATGGTGTAGCTCTTGGACTGGTCGACCGTGACCTTCTCCCACACGGGCTTGCCGGTGTCGCGGTCGAGCGCGATCAGGCGGCCGTCCAATGTCCCGAAGAAGAGCTTGTCGCCGTAAGCCGCCAGCCCTCGGTTTACGACGTCGCAGCAGGCCTTGACCCCAGTCTCGCCCGGGACCTTGGGGTCGTATTCCCACAGCTTGGCGCCTGTGGTCGCGTCGAAGGCCTTCACCTTGCTCCACGCGGTGGTGAGGTAGAGCTTGCCGTCCATCACCAGCGGCGTCGCTTCCTGACCTCGCCCGGTGTCCATGTCGGCGTACCAGGCGAGCCCGAGCTGGCCCACATTGTCGCGGTTCACCGCGTCCAATGGCGAGAAGCGCTGTTCGGAATAGGTGCGCCCGTGGCTGATCCAGTTGGCGCTGTCTTCGTCCGCGCCGACCAGCATCGCGGTGGTGACGCCGCCTGCCACCTCGCTGCTGCCGAAAATCTGGCTGCAATTGGCCAGCATTCCTGCCGAAAGCAACGCGGCCGCCCCTGCGGCCCAGCGCCTCACATCCATCGATCCCACTCCCCGTTCGTTTTGCCGTATGTTGCCGCGCCGTGCACCGCTTGTCCATTGCCGCTTGTGGAACACGCCCGCTCGCGTCAGAACAGGCGGCAGGTGGGCGCCAAGGAGAGTTTCGATGTGCGATGAGAGCAAGCTCGAGGAATGGGCGCGCGGCGCCATCAGCCGCCGCCAGTTCGGCGCGTTGAGCGGCGCGGCGGCGCTCGCGGCCTGCACGCAAGGCGCGAGCGAGGGCAAGGCGAGCCCCGCCGCCGGCCTCAAGGAGCAGGGCGTCAGCTTCGCCACGCCCGACGGCACGATGGACGGCTTCCTCGTCCAGCCCGACAAGGGCAAGCACCCCGCGGTGATCCTGTGGCCCGACATCGCCAGCATCCGCGAATCCAAGCGCAACATCGCCCGCGCGCTCGCGGGTGCGGGCTACACCGTGCTCGTCGTGAACCCCTATTACCGCGACGTCGCGGGCGAGCAGTTCGCCGACTTCGCCGCCTTCATTTCGCAAGGCGGCTTCCAGAAGGTCGGCCCGTGGCGCGGCAAACTGAATGCCGAGGCGATCATGAGCGACGCGAGCGCGATCGTCGCCTGGCTCGATCAGCAAGAAGGCGTCGACACCGCGCGCGGGATCGGCACGCAGGGCTATTGCATGGGCGGCCCCTTCACCGTGTGGAGCGCCGCCGCCGTCCCCGCCCGCATCAAGGCTGCGGCCAGCTTCCACGGCGGCGGGCTGGTGCGCCCCGACGCGCCCATGAGCCCGCACAAGGTGCTCGGCAAGGTCGACGCGAACCTGCTGATCGCGGTCGCGCAGGACGACGACGCCAAGGCCCCCACCGACAAGACCACTTTTGCCGACTCCGCCAAGGCCGCCGGGGTCGAAGCGAAAGTCGAGGTCTACGCCGGCGACCACGGCTGGATGGTGTCCGACAGTCCCGCCTTCAACGCCGCCGCTGCGAGCAAGGGCGAGGCGGATCTGCTGGCGCTCTACGGGGCGGCTTTGGCCTGAAGACTTCCTTCGTCATCCCTGCGACGCTGGCATTTCCGCGGGCCTCGCGCGTGCCGTCACCGGATGTCCTGTCTAAGCAGGCGCGCATGGCAGCTCTGCTGGGCCTGTGCTGCCATCTTGCTGGCTGCGAAACACCGCACTCGGAAGCGGGCCCGCTTCCCTTGGACGCCTATGTCAAGGAGAAGCTAGGCCTATCCAGCTACAAGTCGGCAAGCACCGACCTGAACGACGACGGATCCGCCGAGACCATCCTTTACGCGACCGACCCCCGATGGTGCGGAAGCGGCGGGTGTACATTGTTCATTGTCGCCCACGAACGAGACTCGTTTCGCCTGGTGTCCAAAACCACGGTCACTCACCTGCCGGTCCGCCTTCTTGATAGCGCGACGAAGGGGTGGCGGGATTTATCTGTGGTGGTCAGCGGAGGCGGGCTGATGGAAGCGCAGAACGTGAAGCTGGCCTTCGACGGAGCCAGCTATCCAAGCAATCCAACAATGCCGCCAGCGTCCCGGATGAAGGAAGCCTCGGGGAATATCCTAATTCCCTAGTCGATGCCTGTTTGCGAGCGAATTTCCGCGACCCAGTCTCCCCTGGCTTGATCCGGGGCCCCGCTCCGCTCGCGCCAATCTCTGCCCCGAAATGACGAAGCGGGATCCCGGGTCAAGCCGGGGAAATTTGAGATAAGGAACGGTTGACACGCACGCGTTGGCGGCCCGCCCCAATCAATCCTTTTGCCCCTTGGCCCGCTCGTTCGCAGCGCCGAAGCGGCCGTGCTTGCGGTAACGCAGCATCCACTTGTCGAGGAACAGGCCAAGCGGCTTGGCCTTGATCCCCATGTCGGCAAGTCCGAGCGCGCCGGGGGCGACCGTGCTGCCCGGCTTGAGCAGCGTCCACTGGTCGCGGCTCATCGGGGTGCCGGGGAGCGCCGCGAAGGTCGCCGACACGCCATCGGGCATGGCGAGGAAGGTCCGCTTGCGCCCTTGCGCTGCAGCGATGCGGCGGTGGATCTCCATCATGCTCAGCTGCTCGGGCCCGCCCAGCTCGTAGGTCTTGCCGCCATGGAGCTCGGGGTGCTCGAGCGCACGGGCGATGGCCTCGGCCACGTCATCGGCGTGGACCAGCTGCAGCTTTGCCTCGGGCCCGAACACGGGGAGGACGGGCAGAAGCTCGATCATCCCGGCGAAGAGGTTGATGAACTGGTCGTCCTTGCCGAACACGATCGAGGGGCGAAGGATGGTGGCCGTCGGGAAGGCGGCGAGCGCATTGGCCTCGCCCATTGCCTTGCCCCGGGCATAGGCGGTGGGCGATGCGGCATCGGCGCCGATCGCGCTGATCTGGACGAGCGCCGTGACGCCCCGCTCCGCCGAAGCCCGCGCGACGGTGCCGGGCGCCTCGCCGGTGAGCTTCACGAGGTCGCCCGCAAAGGCTCCGACGAGATTGACGACATAGTCCGCCCCCTCGAGCGCGGCTGCAACGTGGGCCTCGTTGGTGACGTCGCAGGGCATCAGCTGGAGCTGGCCGAGGTTGGCGAGCGGCTTGAGGCTCTGCGCCTTGGCCGGCGCGCGGCTCGCCAGACGCAGGCGCGCCCCGCGCGAGAGCAAGCCTTGCGCGACGTAGTTGCCGATATAGCCGGTGCCGCCGAAGACAGCGACCAGCTTGCCGGCCAGCGGGGAGGAAACGGGGGAAGAGGTGGAGGAGGGCATTGTGGGGTTGTGCTCGCTCGTGATGGCTGCCTCGTGATGCGAGGGTGCTTTGCGGCATGCGCGCGGGCGAGGCAAGGGGGCGAAGCAGGCCGCGCGGCTGCTAGCGAGCGAAATGCGCGAGGGACAGGAGGTTTGCATTGACAGCCCCCCGAACGCTTCGGTAATGGCCCGCGTCTACCCAGCCTCCGGCAGCGATGACCGAAGGCCCCGTGCCCAGATGGCGGAATTGGTAGACGCACCGTCTTCAGGTGGCGGCGCTCGCAAGGGCGTGGAGGTTCGAGTCCTCTTCTGGGCACCATTCACCTATCCATGTTAGGCTGTCTGCGGTTGGAAAACCGCAGAAAACAGCCATATATTCGCTTCCAGCGTCCATGCTCGTTCAGCCACGTTCACCCTGAATCGGGGGTCTCGTGGGGTTCAGAAGGGGGTTCGAACCCCCAGATCGGCCTGCAGAACGACGTTTTCTGAAAGCGAAACCCCCAATGCCCCTCACCGACGCCCAAATTCGCGCAGCAAAACCGAGGGATAAGCAGTATAAGCTGCCCGACGGTGGAGGCCTCATCTTGATGGTTCGGCCTACGGGAACCAGGAGCTGGATCTACAAGCTCAGGATTCACGGTAAAGAGCAGACACTCACCCTCGGCACATACCCTCAGGTCACCCTGAAGGAAGCTAGGGCACGTCGTGACGAGGCCAGGCTCGAGAAGACGCGTGGAGGCGATCCGGTCCAACGCCGACGCCAAGAAAAGCTCGCGGCTCAGATCCGGGCCGGCAACCTGTTCGAGGATGTCGCCGAGGAGTTCATCGCCAAGCGCGAAGCCGAGAATATGGCACCAGCAACCCTGCGGAAGCTCCGGTACTTTCTCGATCAGCTCAGAAATCCGATCGGCAAGCGACCGATCGCCGAGATTACCCCACACGAGCTCTTGGCTGCCCTGAGGAAGATCGAACGCAAGGGCAACAGGGAGAGCGCCAAACGAACCAGGTCGTTTGCGAGCCGTGTCTTCAGATTCGGTGTGGCCACGGCCCGTTGCGAAGCTGATCCGGCCCACCTGCTGAGTGGGTCGCTGCTCGCACCGGTCCCCAAGTCCTATGCGGCGATCGTGGAGCCTGAGAAGGTCGGTGAGCTGATGAGGGCGATCGAAGCCTACGACGGCTAAGCCCGACATCGTGTTTCGAGGTCGGCGGGTGGCGATTTTCGTGCACGGATGCTTCTGGCACAATCACCAAGACCCAGCGTGCAAGCTAGCCAAGATACCGGCATCCCGACCAGATTTCTGGAAGCCTAAGCTAGACGCCAATCGTGATCGAGACGCGCGGAACGTGCAGCAACTTCAGGCTTTAGGATGGACAGTTTTGACAGTCTGGGAATGCGAACTGGCGGCATTCCAGCTGGTCCAGCGCAGACTGACCCGAGCATTGGATACGCAGCAGCCATAGATTCAACTTCCGCAGCCGAGGGCGGCAGCCAGCTAATCCG
>NZ_JAMNXL010000139.1 GCF_023653175.1 Erythrobacter sp.
AACGAGACCCACCGCGTTCTCGCCCGGGAACCGCAGTTCGGGGGTATCCTCCACCAGCACCACGCGCTCTTCCGGGGGAATCTCGCCGAGCATGGCGTTCAGGAAGGTGGTCTTGCCCGTCGAGGTGCCGCCCGAGATCAGGATCGTGCGCCGCGCGCGGATCGCGGCGCGCAGGTAGGCGATCGGCTGGGCCTGGGGATCGGGCAGGTCGAACTGCATCTCGCCAACCAGCGGCCCGGTGTCATAGGTATCGAGCGGCAGGTCGAGCCGGCGGTGGCGGCGGATCGCCATCACCCAATGCTTGCGGCTGGCAGGCGGCCCGCAGAACTGCACGCGCGCCCCATCGGGCAAGGTCGCGCCGAGCAAGGGGTGCTCGCGGTTGATCCCCTGGTGGCTGACCCGCGCGACCTGTTCGGCGAGGCGCTGCACCAGCCGGTCGTCGATCTCGGGCGTGTCGAGCCGCTGCATGCCCGGGCTGGCTGCATCCTCGATCCACACCTCGCCCGGGCGGTTGACCATGATCTCGGTCACGGTGTCGCGTTCGAGCCAGCGGCGGAAGGGCGCGAGATAGGCGTCGAGATAGACCGAACGCTCTGCAGAGAGCGGCGCTGCCGCCTGCCCCTCACCCGTCTCCAGCCGGTGCACGTCCGCGCTCACCTGGGTCAGCCGCCGACCGAGCTGAAATCGAGATCGCGCGCCGTGTAGACGCGGATCGGTTCGCCCGCGCGCACCCGGATGGTGGGGCTGATCTGGCCCTGCTGCTGCACCGCCGAATTGGCCGCGCTCTGCGCGCTACCGGCGACGAGCACGCCGCCGATGCCGCCGGTAGCGACCGCGCCGAGGCCGCCGACCACCGAGAGCAGCAGGCCCGAGCCGAAGCGCTTGAAGAAGTGGCTGTTGACGTCGCCCTCGATCCCGGTCGCCCCGTCGAAGCTGACCGCGGGCGAGGCGAGGTTCACCGAGACACCGTCAGGCCGGATCAGCCGCGTCCAGATCACATAGGCGCGGCGCTGGCCCTGCTCGACCCCTGCGCGGTACTGGCCGATCAGGCGGGTCGAGCGCGGGACGAGCACGCGCTTGCCGTCGAAGCTGCGCACGTCCTGATTGACCACGGCGCGGACATAGCCGGGCACGTCGGTGTTGATCGCGGTCTCGAGGATCGCGGGGATCAGTGTGCCCTCGGTCACGGTGGTCGAGGGGTTGGTCATCGCGCGGGCCTGTGCGGGCGCGCCGCCGACGCCGCCGATGCTGCTGGCGAAAGCGGCAGCGCCGCCGGTGCCGCCCGCCGCGCCCGCGGGCGCGCCCGGAGCGGGCGCGGAAGCCGGCGCGGCCACGTTCACGCCGCGCGCCGAACTGCCATCGAAGGCGAGCATCGGGCTGCCGTAAGGGTTGACCGAAGGAACGCTCACCGCCCCGGGATTGCCGGCATAGACCGGCATCGGTGCCGGATCGGCCTGAAGCGCGACGGCCGGGGCAGGCTGCCCCTGCGCGGGATCGCCCATCGGCTGCGCGGGCTGCATCACGGGCGCGGCACCCTGCGGCTGGGTGACGGCGGGGTTGCCGATCCCCTGCGGCTCGGCCGTGCGCGCGGCGTTCATCGCCCAGAAGGTCACCGCGCCGAGCAGGCCGACCACGGCCACTCCGGCGGCGAGCCCCACGCCGTCACCCTTGGCCTTGCGATCGGTGACCGCAGGGAAGGCTGCGCGGCTGGCGAGGTCGATGATCTCGGCGGATTCGCGGGTGCGCGGATCGACCGCCCCCTCATTGCCCTCTCCGGAGCCCTTCTTGGGCGGCAAACGCATGGCCAGACGCATCAGATGCTCTCCTTGGCAGACAGGTGGTTCATGGGATCGGTCACTTCTTGCCCCGCCCGCGGGGCGCGGAGAGGCCGGCCTGCCGCGCGGACGGCGGCATCGGCCCGGTGTTGGTCAGGGTCGCGGTGTCGCGGCCCGAGCGCAGGATGATCTTTGCTGGCACCCCGTCGACCACAACGGTATCGCCGCGGGTGGTGTAATTGACCGGCCCCTCGTCGCCCTCGGCATTGGTGACGAGGATCGCGGGGATCGGCGCGCCGGCGGCCCAGGTGAGGAACACCGCTTCGCCGTCATCATAGGTGCGCGAAGGCAGAAGCTCGGGCGTGCCCGCGCTCGCCCAGGCGAAGTTGAGCTTGGCGGGATCGGCCGGATTGGCGGCCCCAGCGGGCACACCGGTGGCCGGATCGGGCGCCGCCGCGGCGCGGATCGCCTGCGCCTCGGCCTCGGCGATGGCGGCAAGACGCGCTTCCTCGGCGGCCTTCTCGAGCTCGGGATAGCGGAACTGCAGCACGTAGAGCGCCGCGGATTTGGGGCTCGCCACCAGATCGAACAGGTAGGTGCGCTTGTCGGTCACCACGGTCATGTTGGTGCGCGCGGTGGGCTCCAGCGGCTTCACGAAGATGATCGTCTGCGCCTTGTTGGGCTGCACCTGCCACGCCGCCGAATCCCCGATCGCGACGTTCTCGATGATCTCGTCGGGGGCGAACTTGATGGTGGTCTGGACCTTCACCTTGCCATCGATGCGCACCACCGCATCGGCATCGTAGACGAGGGTCTGGAGCCGGCTGTCCTGCGCGGCGAGCGGGGCGGCAAAGGCAAGGGCGAGGCTCGCGAAGAGCACGGCGCGGGTCATTGGTACGTCTCCGAGGGGGGCGTCGTCGTCGGCTTGGGTGCGGGCGCGGACGGGCCCGAGGATGGTGTTGATCGGAAGCGGTTGCCGATCCCGCGGGTGCGCGCGGGCGCGGCGCCGAGAGGCACAATCTGGCCGCCGCCGCTCGCGACCGCAATCACGCGGGCGCCCTGCACCGCGCCGCCTTCAGCGCCGGTGTCATTGGCGACCACCACCTGTGGCGGCGGCGCGACATCGGTGCGGCGCGCGGTGGCGGCGGGGGTCACGGGGGCGACATTGGTGTTGCGCGGAGCGGTGCCCGAGGCCTGCGGCACGGGGACGGGACGCAGGGCCTCGGCCGGCCGCTCGCGCTCCTTGGAAGGCACGAGCCCGAACACCTGCCAGCCGGCGACCATCGTCGAGGAGACCTTGAGCGCCAGTAGCATCAGCGCGACGTGCACGGCGCCGATCAGGAAGAAGGCCATCGCCGCCTGCTGGTCGATCTTGCCCGGCACTGCGACCAGCGCGGCGAGCACCGGCACCGACATCTCGAGCATGATCGATCCGCCCAGCACGGCGAAGAGCGGCGCCAGCGCCATCATCGTCAGCCCCTTGAGCCAGCCGGTGAACAGTCCGCGCGTGCCGTCGAACAGCGCCAGCACCACGAAGATCGGGCCGACCGCGAGCAGCAGCGCCAGCGCGATGCGCGCGGTCACCAGCATGCCGACCGTGCCGAGCAGCAGCAGCATCGCTCCCAGCCACATCATCCCGGGCGGTGAAAAGGCGCTGATGTTGGAGGTGTCCCCGCTCGCCTGCTGGATCGCAAGGAACACCACGTCGAGTTTCTGCGCGAACACCGAAGTGGCGCTCTCGCCGCGGGTGCCGGTGAGGATCCCGGCGATCTGGTCGGGCCCGCCGATGAAGATGTTGTAGAACACGCTCGAGAAGGCGACGAAGCTGGTGGCAAAGGTCAGCACCAGCCCCAGGGTCATCATTTTCGGGACGAGCGCGCGCACCGAAATATTCGAGCGACCGAGCATCAGCGAGATGCCGAAGAAGCCGACATCGAGCCCCAGCACGACGGTGAGCGCAAAAGCCAACTGGCCATCGTCGCCGAACAGGCGGTTGAAGGCCTGTTCGGACACGCCGCTGGCGATGCAGTCGACCGCAGTCAATGCCGCCGAGACGCCGGTGCCCATCGCCTGGGCGGCCTGGTCGCAGGTCGCGTTCATTCGGCTGCCTGCCACATCGAATCGTCCTCGGGGTCGCCGGGGCCATCGGGCCAGGCCCGGCCGGTGAGCGGCGGATACCAGGCCGCGGGCGCATCGCCGACCGCTTCGCGCAGCAGATCGAGACGGCGCACCGCGCTCTCGCGGCCCGACAGGATCGTCAGCACCTCGGGCGCGCCCGACAGGTCGAGGCGGACCACCACGCTCGCATCGGGCTGGCGCACGAGGAAGCAGCGCGAATGCGCCGGCAACGAACGGATCAGCGCGAACTCGTGGCTGGTGAGACCGAAGCCGTCGCAGTAATCCTCGGGCCGAGCGCGCGAGTTGGGCATGAACACCATGGTCGCAGTCTGCTCGACCAATGCGGTCGAAATGCGGCTGTCGAGCGCATCGCGGGCGGACTGTGTGGCAAACCCGACCAGCGCATTGCGCTTGCGCAGCGTCTTGAGCCAATCGCGGATGCGCGCGGCGAAGACCTCGTCGTCGAGCGCCTTCCAGCCCTCGTCGATCAGGATCATGGTCGGCTGCCCGTCCAGCCGCTCGTCAATGCGGTGGAAGAGGTACATCATGGTCGGCGTGCGCAGGCGCGGGTTCTCGAGCAGCGCGGTCATGTCGAAGCCCATCACGCGGGTTTCGAGATCGAGCCGGTCGGCGGCGTTGTCGAACAGCCAGCTGTGCTCGCCCTCCCCGATCCACGCGCCCAGACGATCGGCAAGATCGCCCGGCGAGGGACGGCGGGCACCCGCAAGCAGCTCCTTGAAGTGGCGCAAGCGCCGCAAGCTCGGGTCATTGGCGTAGGTCGCATCGACCGCCGCGCTCAATGTCGCGAATTCCTCGGGCCCGTCGGCCTTGAGCAGCACCGCGAGCCAATCGCGCAGAAAGGCGCGGTTGGCGGGCGAGTCGGGCAGCGCGAGCGGGTTGAAGCCGGTCGGCATCCCCGGCGCGATGCGGTCATAGCGCCCGCCGATCCCGCGGATGAACAGCTCCGCCCCGCGATCCTTGTCGAACAGGATGGTGCGCGGCTTGAACTTCTGCGCTTGGCTCGCGAGGAAATTCATCACCACGGTCTTGCCCGAGCCGCTCGGCCCGATGACCGAGAAATTGCCGAGGTCGCCGTGGTGGAAGTTGAAGAAGAACGGGGTGGCGCTGGTCGTCTCCAGCAGGGTCACCGCATCGCCCCAGTGATTGCCGCTCGCCTGCCCCAAGGCAAAGCCGTGGAACGACCCGAAGCCCGCCATGTTGGCCGAGGAGATCAGCGCGCGGCGCACGATATATTCCTCGTTCCCCGGGAATTGTGCCCAGAAGGCGGGCTCGAGATTGGTATCCTCGCGCACCGCGATCGCGCCGGTGTCGGCGAGCGCGGCGGCGCAGGCGGCCATCGCGTCGTCGAGCCGCGGCAGGTTGGTCTCGCGCACCAGCACGGTCAAGTGATGGTCGCCGAAGCCCACCGCCCCGTTGCCGAGCAGATCGCGCGCGGCGAGCATGTCGGCACGCTCGGCCGCAGCTTCCTCATCGACCGAGCGCGAGCGGCGCAGCGCGAGGTCGATGCGTTCCTTGGCCGTGGTGCGTTCGTTGGGCGCATAGCTTTCGGTGACGACCATCTCGAACGGCAGCCGCAGCAGGTTGTCGAGCAGCCCCGGCGAGGTCGCCTCGGGATAGTCCTTGAGGCCGAGAATCGCGGCAAAATCGGGCGCGGCGCTCCCGCGCAGCTCCATCGCATCAAGCCCGAAGGAGGCCCGGCGATAAGGGAGCATGTGGCCGATATCGGTCTCGGGGCTCGGGCGTCGCACCGGGCGCATCTCGCCATTGTAGAGCGCCGAGAGCAGCTCGAGCATTTCGGAATTGGTGCCGCCATTGGTGCTGTCGGGCGCCTGATAGTCCCCCAGCACCGCCGCGCCGTAGTTCTGCAAGCTGGCGACAAGGCCGGTAATCGCGGCCTTGAGGCTGCGGATGTCCTTGGGATCGGCTTCGAGCTCGTCGGCGCCGGCACGGCTGAACATCTTCGACAGACGCTCTGGCAGGCCAGTCTTGCCGCGCGCGGGGCGGCGGATCAGCGTGACGAACTGGTCATTGATAAACAGCGATCCGCCCGCCAGCCGCTGCTTCCAGCGCGCGTCGATATGACGCGACAGGGCGTCGGGGAACTCGGCGTCAAGCTCCACCTCCACGCGGCGGCGGATGACGTGGTGATACATCACGAAGCGCGCATCGAGCGTGCTCCGCAGCATCACCTCGCGGGTGGCGGCATGGGCGTTGAGCGCGTCCGAATCCTCGGTCTCGAACAACAGGCCGGGCACCTGAATCGCGCTCATGACCGAGCCATCGCGCAGCAGCACGGTGTTCTCGTCGACGAGGCGCGCATAGGGCAGGCGGTCGCCGACGCGGGCTTCCTTGGCGCTCCAGGCGGCGGGGCCGATCCACTTCACCATGAGGCTTTGTCCTTAAGGCGCATAGGAGTTGCACCCCCAGCGCTTGAAATTGGGCACGCGCGGGCACCTCGAAACCTTGGTGATCCACAGGTCGAAGACGCGCGGTTCGCGCAGCGAAGCGAAGTAGCCGACCCCGTGCATGATCACGGGCACCAGCAGGAAGCCGACCAGAAACAGCCCGTTGGTGATCAGCAGGTTGCGCAAGATCAGGAAGGCGATCGTCGTCACCATCATGTTGATGATGAAGAAGTTCATCGTCACGCCCGCGAACATCTGCGGGCGGGTGAGCGCGCGGTGGACGGGGTTGCGGACGAGTTCGCTCATCAGCCGGCCGCTGCCTGAATGCCGGCGACGATGGTGGTTGCGCCGAACAGGATGAAGACCCCGATGATCACGGTCGCACCGAAGCGCCAGTTCATCCGGCCGGTGAGCATCATGAAGCCGATCGCGGCGACGGCCATCACTGCAATGGTGGTCGCCACCGTGCCCAGCAGCGTGCCCTGAAGCCACAGCAGCGCATTGTTGATCGGGCCGGAGCCGGCCGGATCGGCGCCTTGTGCAAAGGCGGCCGTGTGCGCCGAGACCAGTGTCAGGGCGGCGGCGATACGGGCGAAAATACGAAACTGCGGCATCATGTCTTTCTCGGTTTCTCAGATCAGGCGTTCGCGCGCACGGCGCGGCCGGTTACCGGCCGGGCGCGCGCGCGTGGTTGGACAGCCGCCCCATGATGGCGGCAACATATTGCTTTGTCTCGCGGATATTGGGAACACCGCCGGAACGCTCGACACGTCCGGGGCCGGCATTATAGGCGGCGAGCGCCTTTTCGATATCGCCGCCGAACCGGTCGAGCTGTTCGCGCAGGTAGCGCGCCCCGCCCTCGAGATTGGCAAAGGGATCGCGCGGATCGACGCCGAGATAGCGTGCGGTGCCCGGCATCAACTGGGCCAGCCCTTGCGCGCCGACCGGCGAGACCGCGTTCTCGTTCCAGCGGCTTTCCTGCCACACCAGCGCCTCGAGCAGGCTGGGCGAAAGGTCGAAGCGCGCGGCGAGCTCGGCGATCTTGGCGGCATAGCGCGGCGGAATGCCGCGCGCGGACAGCGCGGGATCGGCGATCGCGAATGCCGGTACGGAGGGCGCCTCGCCGGGCATGGCCGGCTCGGCGCTCGCGGCAGGCGCGGGCGCGGCATTCTGGCCGACGAGCGGGCCTGTCACCCAGCGCGCGCCATGCGCGTCCAGTTCCAGCACATCGGCGCGCGCCTCGCCCGCCAGACTGAATGCAAGCCCGGCGGCGGCAGAAATTATGATGACGCGGCAAGCCGCGGCGAGAATCATGTCTCGGCCCTCCAGAGTGTCCCCCTTTGTCTATCCTAAATGACAGGCAGGTGACAGTACGAGGAAAGCCCCGGCATGATTACCGGCGGGTTACCCGGGCCTCCACTTGCACAATATCGCGCAACTGTGTCCCGGGCTCCACATCAAAGGATCAACGGTCGCGGTAGGTCAGCTGTCCGGCGGTGGCTGCCGGGGTACGGAATTCGCCGCGTTCCAGCATCTTCAGCGCTTTGCGCGCCAACCGCCGCGAATCGGTGGCGACGCCGTCGGCGGTCTCGAGTTCGACCACCTCCTCGCACGCCAACGCCTGGCGGAAGGCATCGCGCGCGCGCTCCTCGTCGCCGGTCTGGGCATAAGCGATGCCGAGATTGATCAGCACCGCAGCATCGCGCGGATCGGCGGCGCTGGCCTTTTCGAGCGCAGCGATGGCCTGCTCGGCGCGGCCAGCGGCAAGCGAGCCCGCAGCGAGTTCGGGCGCAGCCTCGGGCGGCGCAAGGAAGGCGCTGACGGGGGCCGCGGGGGCGCCTGCAAGCGGGCTTGCGGCGGCGAGCGCCAGAACAAGAAAGGCAACGGACATGGGCATGGCTCCTCTTCTACAGGCACACATAATGCATGGCGCGAGGAGTAAATGCAATATAACTGTAACATTGTCTTTTATTTGTAATTTATTGATCCAATCCCCTGACCTAGAGTGAAATTTCCGTGACACTCAACTCGTCGCACAGGCTTCGGTGGGGAGCTTTGTTTGTCATATTTGTCTTTCTTCGGTCATATTACGGCAAATGCAATGCCACTGTCATGCTGCAAGAATTCTGTCACGAACGGCTCCTAGCGACCACTCAGCGCAACAATCCAAGCGCCTAAATCGATTCTCGGCTCTAGAGGGGACCCACGCTCGTGAAAAACATCCAACGCACTCTGATTCTGGGTTGCAGCCTGGTCGCTCTGGCGGGTTGCGGCGCCGATGAAATCGTCTCGCCCGGCACCGGCGGCGACATCATCATCAACAACCCGGCGCCGACCCCGACGCCGACCCCGACCCCGACCCCGACCCAGTCGCTGGTGACCCCGGCTGCGGGCTGCCCGACCATCGCCACCTCCGGCGGCCTCGTCGATAACGGCACGATCGCGGGCACGACCGGCACCTATCGCGTCTGCCAGCTTCCCGCGCGCTTCACCTCGACCGACCTGCTGCCCTACATCCGCGGCCTGGTCTACCAGATCGCCGGCCGCGTCGAAGTCGGCGCCGATCGCGGTTTCGCAAGCACCGGCACCACCGTGACCCTGACGATCGAACCGGGCGTGATCCTTTTCGGCCAGCAGGACTCCTACCTCGTCGTCAACCGCGGCAACGCGATCCAGTCGAACGGCACCGCCGATCGTCCGATCGTGTGGACCAGCCGCGACAACATCCTTGGCCTTGCCAACGACAACAGCCAGCAGCAGTGGGGCGGCGTCGTGCTGCTCGGCCGCGCGCCGGTGTCGGATTGCTCGAACGGCGTGTTCAACACCGCCGCCGCGCCGACCAACAACCCGACCTGCGAAGGCCGCCTCGAAGGTGCCGCGGTTGCAACCCCGTTCGGCGGCGCCGCTCCGACGGACAGCTCGGGCTCGTTCCGCTTCAACCAGATCCGCTTCTCGGGCTTCGAACTCGCCCCGAACAACGAACTCCAGTCGCTGACCACCGGCGGCGCGGGTTCGGGCAC
>NZ_JAMNXL010000140.1 GCF_023653175.1 Erythrobacter sp.
CGCCCTCGCCTGCGCCGATGCTGCCATTGGTCGAGAAGGTGAACTGGATGCGGTCCGCCTTGGTCTCGGCAAAGCTCACCGAGCGGCGGTCGACCCGCACGACGCGGCCATCAGCATCGCGTGTCACCCGGCCGGGGAAGGCCGCTTCGGTCTCGGCGGTGATCTGCGGGAAGGCGCTGACCACGTCATCCGACCGGTTCATGATGTAGTCGACCGTCAGGCGCGACCCCTCCCAGAAGGGCAGCTCCCAGTTGGCCGAGAACTTCCAGTCGCGCTGGGTTTCGGGCGGAAGGGTCGGATTGCCTCCGGTGAGCACCTCGGCCAGCACCGTCTCGCCGCGCACGAAATCGAACACGGGGACGTTGAAATTGTTCACCTGCGGATCGCCCAGTGCCGAAAGCGAGGGCGCGACCTCGCGCCAGATATAGGTCGCTGACAGGTCAAGCCCGTCAGTGGGCTTCCACGTCACCCCGGCGTTCCAATCGCCCAGCAGGCCGAAGTCGCTGAGATCCTCGATGCCGGCCTGAAGGTTCAGGGTGAAGTCGCCCAGCCCGTCGAGGAATTCCTCGCGCCCGCTGGTCAGCGGCACCACCAGATTGGCGCCGGTCGACAGGCGGCGGCGGGTAAGCTCGGCGCCCGTCGCCGAGCGCGTGTCGCTGCTTTCGATCCTGCGCCAGTCGAGCCCGAGGTCGAAGGTCGCCAGCACCTCGCCAGCGGGCAGCTCGGCGAGCGGGCCTTCGAGCGTCGCCTGGGTTTCGGTGGTGATCGTCCGGCGGCGCGCAATGTCGAAACCGTTGGCGGTGTCGGTCGGCAGCGGGCCGTTGAGCGCCAGCGTGCCGGCCAGCGCAGCGTTGCGGAAGACATCGAGCTGATCGGGCCGCAGACGCCGGTCGATCTCGGTCTCGGTCTCGCTGAAGGAGCCGTCGAAGGTGGTGGTGAGGCGGAAGGCATTGAGCGGCTGATTGATCGAACCTGCGGCCGAGACCGAGTCACTCGAGGTGCGCCGGGCGAGCGGGGTGTCCGCGCCGAAGGTGCGCACGATGCCCTCCACGGCTGGATCGTCGGTCAGCGTCACGGTGTTGAGCCCGTCGAGGCTGCGGCTTTCATTGCGCGCATAGTTGAGGTTGGCGCTGAGCGATGTCCCGCTCTCGACGATCGCCTTGGCCCACGAGACATTGGCATCGAGCCCGAAGGTGTCGGCCAGCAGGCTGCGGAAATCAGCCTGGTCGGGATCGCCCGCGACCCCGGATTGCGAGCCTTCGGTCTGCGGCACGTTGCGCTCGGCCTCGGTCAGCAGGCTGGTGTCATCGGCCCGGACGCTGGCGTTGATGCGACCTCCATTGGCGATCTTGAGGATGCCAAGCTGCTGCTCGTTGCGGCTGTAGCCTCCGCGCGAGGGCGCCTCGAACTCGAGATCGGCCTGACGGTTCGAATAATTGTCCTTGAGGATCAGGTTGATCACCCGGCGATCGGGCGGAAAGCCGAAGCGCTGGGCGACTTCTTCGGGGAACACCTCGACCTTGGCCAGCGCCTCGGGCGGGTAGTTGGCGAATTCGCGGAAGCTGCCGATGCGGATCCCGTTGACGAGGATCACCGGCTGCCCGCCGCCGCGCCCGCGCGCCGAGCCGGTGCGCGCGCTGATCTGGGCGATGAGATCGGTGATCGAGGTCACGCCTTCGGCTGCAATCGCGGTCTCGTCGAGCTGGAGCAGAGGGGCCTGATCGACGAACAGCTGCCCGCGCACCCGGCCGGACCGCACCACGATCTCGTTCACGCCCGCGCCGGTGTCGCTGGCGCTCTCGGGTTCCTCGGGCTCGGGCTGCGCGGCCGGCTCGGGCTGGGGCTGAACGGCGGTTCCGGCATCGGCGGCAGCCAGCGGCAGGGCAAGCGCAAGCCCAAGCACGCAGGTACCGGCGCGCAGGCCGGCGCGGGTGAGCGGGGAGAGGTTCATGGAGTCCCTTCGGTTACGGCAGGTTACTTCGCGGGGGTATCGGGGCGGCCGTTACCGCTCCCGGGAGGCGGAGCGGTTACGCACAAAACCGGCCCGGAGATGCGTGTCCTCCCCGGACCGGACCAGTGCTTTGGGTCCGCCATTGTCGCACTAACGCACGAGCCTTCCCTTTTGGTTCCCGCATCGCTAAAGCGCTGCCTCGCATCGACGGGCGTATTGTGCGCCGCAACGAAAACCAAAGGGAATACATGGCCAAGGAAGAACTCCTCGAAATGCGCGGGCGCGTGGTTGAATTGCTGCCCAATGCGATGTTCCGGGTTGAGCTTGAAAACGGCCATGAAGTGCTCGGCCACACGGCAGGCAAGATGCGCAAGAACCGCATCCGCGTGCTGGTGGGCGATGAAGTGCTGTGCGAACTCACGCCCTACGATCTCACCAAGGCGCGCATCACCTACCGCTTCATGCCGGGTCGCGGCGGCCCCGGCCCGCAGTAAGGCCAGGGGGCCCGCGGCATGGGCTCTCCCCATCTGACACTGGCATCTGCCTCCCCCCGGCGGCGCGAGTTGCTCGCGCGGCTCGGGGTGGTGCCCGACGCCGTGGTCCCCGCCGACATCGACGAGACCCCCGGCAAGATCGAACTCCCGCGCGCCTATGCCTTGCGCATGGGGCGCGAGAAGGCTTGTGCCGTGGCGGCCCCCGGCTTCGTGCTGGCGGGCGACACGGTGGTGGCGGTGGGCCGCCGCATCCTCCCCAAGACCGAAACGGAAAATGAGGCGCGCGCCTGCCTCGAACTGATGAGCGGGCGGCGCCATCAGGTGCTCTCGAGCGTGGTGCTGCGCGCGCCCGACGGCACCTTGCGTGAACGGCTCGACGAAACCGTGGTGTGCTTCAAGCGCCTCTCCGCCGAGGAAATCGCCGCCTATCTCGCAGGCGGCGAATGGCAGGGCAAGGCGGGCGGCTATGCCATCCAGGGCGCGGCCGAGGGGCTGATCGCGTGGATCAGGGGTAGCCATTCGGGGGTGATGGGCCTGCCGCTCTACCACACCCGCGCGCTGCTCAAGGCGGCGGGGTTTGCCATTGGCTGAGTGGCTGATCGAGGAAGGCATCGCCGAAACCCGCGCGCTGCTCGTCGATGGCGAGCAGGTGCGCACCGCAAAGGTGTTCTGGCCCGGCGAAGTTGCGGCAGGCACGCGCACCACCGGCAAGCTCATCGCCAAGCTCAAGGGCACCCGCCGCGGGGTCGCGCTGCTGGGCAATGGCACCGAGGCGCTGGTCGATCACCTCCCCCCGCACATCACCGAGGGCCAGAGCCTCGACGTCGTCATCACCCGCGCCCCGATCGCCGAGCGCGGGCGGCTTAAGCGGGCGCAGGCACGCGCTGCGGGGTCGGACGCGCCTTCGCCGGGCGCAGGCATCCCCGAAGGCCGGATCGTCCGGCGCTTGCCCGTCGGCCTCTGGGAAGAAGTCTGGCACGCCGCCTCTGCCGCCAGCCTCGACTTTCCCGGCGGCGAGGTTCTCGTCAGCGTCACCCCGGCCATGACTGTCATCGACATCGACGGGATCGGCTCCCCGCGCGAAGTGGCGCTCGCAGCTGTCCCTGCGATTGCGCAGGCGCTGGCCTGGTTCGACCTCGGCGGCAATATCGGGATCGACTTTCCCACGCTCCAGACCAAGGATGATCGCCGCGCGGTCGACGAGGCGCTGGAGGCGGCACTTACAGGCTGGCCGCACGAGCGCACCGCGATGAACGGCTTCGGCTTCGTGCAGCTTGTCGCCCGGCTCGAGGGGCCCTCGCTGCTCCACCGATTCGCCACTGCCAGACTCGGGGCGGCTGCGCGGATAGCGCTGCGGCGCGGCGAAGTGGCGGCTGAAAGCGGCGCGACAGGGCGGACGCTGCTGCTGACGGTCCACCCCGCCCTCAAGGCCAAGCTCAAGCAGCCGTGGCTGGAGGAGCTTGCCCGCCGCACCGGGCGCGAGGTGCGGATTGCGACCGATCCCGCCCTTGCCATCGAAGCGCCCAATGCCCAGCTTCTGGACGCATGACACTCGCCTCGAAACCCTGCCCGATCTGCCGCAAGCCCCGGCACCCGGATCATCACCCCTTCTGCTCCACGCGCTGCCGCGACCGCGATCTGGCGCGGTGGTTCTCGGATTCCTACGCTGTACCCGGCCCTCCCGCCGACCCGGAAGAAGTGGCGCAGGAAAGCTGGCGCGAGCAGGATTGAGACGCGCAAGACAATCCTGCGGCTTCGGGGGCAGATTTGTGGACAAAAGCCCCTTGCCAACCCCTGCCGCCTTCGCCATAGGGCCGCTCTCATTTGCTCGCCGGGGCAGCCGAATGGCATCTCCCCGTCGCTCGCAGCGAATGCCCGGGTAGCTCAGGGGTAGAGCAGCGTATTGAAAATCCGCGTGTCGGTGGTTCAAATCCGCCCCCGGGCACCATTCGCTGGAAAGGGAAACAGACGATGTCCCGCCGCACCAAGCTCTATGAAGGCAAGGCCAAGATCCTCTACGAGGGCCCCGAGCCGGGCACGCTCATCCAGTACTTCAAGGATGATGCCACCGCCTTCAACGCCGAGAAGAAGGGCACGATCAACGGCAAGGGCGTGATCAACAACCGCATCAGCGAACACGTCTTCACCCGCCTCGCCCATATCGGCATCCCGACCCACTTCATCCGCCGCCTCAACATGCGCGAGCAGCTGATCCGGCAGGTCGACATCATCCCGCTGGAAGTGGTGGTGCGCAATGTCGCGGCCGGCTCGATCTCGAAGCGCCTCGGGATCGAGGAAGGCGAGCCGCTGCCGCACACCCTCATCGAATATTACTACAAGGACGATGCGCTCGGCGATCCGCTGGTCGCCGAAGAGCACATCGCCTGCTTCAATTGGGCCACCAACGACGAGATGCACGACATCTCCTCGATGGCGATCCGCATCAACGATTTCCTGTGCGGAATGTTCGCCGCGATCGACATTCGGCTGGTCGACTTCAAGCTCGAATTCGGGCGCCTCTATGATGGCGATTACAGCCGCGTGATCCTCGCCGACGAGATCAGCCCCGATGGCTGCCGGCTGTGGGACATGGCGACCGGCGAAAAGCTCGACAAGGACCGCTTCCGCCGCGAACTTGGCGGCGAGGAGGAGGCCTATCGCGAAGTCGCCCGCCGCCTCGGCCTGCTGGGCGCGGAAGACAATGGCCCGGGCGAGGTGTTCGACCTCTCCCACGCCCGCTCGCGCCTGCGCGGCCCGCCGCCGCTCAAGAAGTGATCGCGCTGAAAAAATAGGCTGACAGGCGGGTTTCAGCCGCTAGTCTCGCAGGTCTCACAACCGAAGCGAGAGATACCTGAAATCCATGCGGAATTTTCCCCTTGCCGCCAGCCTGCTGCTGGCCTTCTCGCCGCTTGCCTTCACCACCGCGCTTGCCGCACAGGACGCAGCCCCGCCCGCCGCCGCCGAGACCGCGCCAGCGGCCGAGGCACCCGCACCAGCCCCCGTCTGGCCCTTCGAGGCGAGCGACCTGCCCGTCGATCCCGGCTACGTCTTCGGCCGGCTGGGCAACGGGATGCGCTACATCATCCGTCAGAACGCCACCCCGGCGGGCACCGCGCTGGTGCGGATGCGCATCGCCTCGGGCGCGCTCGAGGAAACCGATGGCGAACGCGGCCTCTCGCATTTCCTCGAACACATGGCCTTCAACGGATCGAAAGGCATCCCCGAGGGCGAGATGATCAAGCTGCTCGAGCGCGAGGGGCTGGCCTTCGGCGCGGACACCAATGCCTCGACCGGCTTTGAAAACATCACCTACATGCTCAACCTGCCCCGCAATGACGAGGCGCTGCTCGGCACAGCGCTGATGCTGATGCGCGAGACCGCAAGCGAGCTCACCATCGCCGAGGACGCCGTGGCGCGCGAGCGCGGGGTGATCCTCGCCGAACGCCGCGACCGGTCGGGCTTCCAGCTGCGCAATTTCGAGGACAACGTCGCCTTCCTCGCGCCGCAAGCGCGCTACGGCCGCCGCCTGCCGATCGGCACGGCCGAGGTGCTCGAGAACGCCACCGCCGCGCAGATCCGCGCGCTCTACGAGCGCACCTACCGGCCCGCCAATACCGTGCTGGTTGTGGTCGGCGACTACCCTGTCAGCGTGGTCGAAGCCGCAATCCGCGCCCGCTTTGCCGACTGGACGCCCGCCGGCCCCGCTCCCGCCGCGCCCGATGCCGGGCCGATCGACGTGGAACTCAAGGGCAGAACCGACATCCACCTCGACCCAGCGCTTCCCGAAAGCGTCGCCATCAGCCGCCTCGCCGCGTGGCGCGACGAACCGGACACGCTTGCCACCCGCCGGCAGGATGCGCTGCGCTCCATCGGCTATGCCATTGTCAACCGCCGCCTCGCCCGCCTCGCGCGCGGGGCTGACGCACCGTTCCGGGGGGCGAGCTATGGCACCGGCGACATCTTCGAGGCCGCGCGGATCACCAGCCTCACCGTCAGCAGCGCCGATGGCGAATGGAAGAAGGGCGTGGCTGCCGCCACCCGCGAAGTGAATCAAGCGCTCACCTACGGCTTCACCCGCGCCGAACTGGACGAACAGCTCGCCAATATCCGCACGAGCCTCGAGAACGGGGTCAAGGCCGCCGAGACCCGCAGCAATGCCGTCTTCGCGGGCGCGGCGCTGGCGCTGGTGAGCGACGAGCGCGTGCCGACCACGCCCGAATGGGCACTCGCGCTGTTCGAGGAGATCGCGCCCGCCATCACCCCCGAAGCGGTGTGGCAGGCGATGCGCGAGGACGCCGCGCCGCTCGCCGAACCGCTGATCCGCTTCGAGGGCCGCGCCGCGCCGGAAGGCGGCGAGGCGGGTTTGCGCGCCGCCTTCGACGAAGGCCTCGCGCTAGCTATCGCCGCGCCGGTCGACAACGGCCCGCTCGCCTTCGGCTACTCCGATTTTGGCCCGGCCGGCGCCGTGGTCTCCGACACCACCGAACCGCGCCTCGGCTTCAGGGAAATCCGCTTCGCCAACGGGGTGCGGCTGACGCTCAAGAAGACCGACGTGCGCAAGGACCGCATCGCCTTTTCGCTGGCGGTCGACGGGGGCGATCTGATGAACACCCGCGAGGCGCCGCTCGCGGTCTACCTCGCCTCATCGCTCTCCGCAGGCGGGCTCGGCAAGCACAGCCAGGACGAGCTCGCCAGCGTGCTCGCCGGGCGCAGCGTCAGCTTCGGGCTCAATAGCGACACCGATGCCTTCACCACCTCGGCGACCACCACCCCGCGCGATCTGGCGTTGCAGATGCAGGTGCTGGCCGCGACGCTGACCGATCCCGGCTACCGGCCCGAGGGGGTCGAGCGGTTCCGCAAGAACATCGACAACTTCTTCAACACGCTGGATTCGACCCCCTCGCGCGCGCTGGGTGCGGCGAGCGGCCGGATCCTGTCGGACAGCGACCCGCGCTTCAGCCTGCAACCCAAGGACGCCTTTTTCGCGCTCGATTACGCGCAGCTCAGGGCCGCGATGGCAGACCGGCTCGCGCGCGGCGCGATCGAGATCGCACTGGTCGGCGACCTCGATGAAGAGGCCGCCATCGCCGCGGTGGCCGCCACGCTCGGCGCGCTTCCGCCGCGCGAGGCTGCCTTCATTCCCCGCGACGACAACCGCACCCGCAGCTTCACGCCCACGCGCGGCGACCACCGCCTCACCCACAAGGGCGAGCCCGATCAGGCGCTGCTGCAATGGGTCTGGCCGACCACCGACGACAGCGATCCGGCCGAGGACCAGCGGCTCGAACTGCTCGGGCGGATCGTGCGGCTGGAACTCACCGACCGGCTGCGCGAGAAGCTGGGGCAGGCCTATTCCCCCTCGGCCGGGTCGAACACCAGCCACCACTACCCCGGCTACGGCACTTTCGCGGTGAGCGCCTCGGTGGCCGCCGACAAGACCGCCGCCACCCGCGAGGCGGTCGACGCGCTGATCGCCGACCTGCGCGCTGCCCCGCTCGATGCCGACGTGATCGAACGGGCCCGAAAACCTTATCTTGAGGAGTACAACAACTACCTCAAGGACCTCGGCGGCTGGCTGGGCCTCGCCGCGCGCGCCCAGAGCGAGCCTGAACGGCTCGAGCGCTTCCTCGCCGCGCCCGATGTGATCCGCGCGATCACGCCTGCAGACATCCACCAGGCCGCGCTGCGCTATCTCGCGCCCGAGGCGGCGGTGCGCTTCACGGTCGTTCCCGAAGCCGCAGGCGCCAAGGCCGACGGAGGCTCCGTCGCACAATAGGCCAAGAAAAAGCCGGCAGGTCGCCCCCTGCCGGCTTTCCCCTTTGGTTCACCTTCCTCGTAGGAAGGCCCTCCCTCAGTACTTGAAGCTCACCATCGCGCCGATGACGCGCGGCTCGTTCACGAAGGCAGTGTTGTTGTTGAAGTCGACCACGCCGAGGACATTGTCCTCGTCGGTGATGTTGCGCGCGAAGGCGGCGACTTCCCACTGGCCATTGTTGCCCGCATAGCCGATCTTCAGACCGCCCTCGAAGCGGCTGCCGGCGTTGAACTCGGCGCTTTCGTAGAGGAGGAAGTTGGTCTCGCCGAGATAGACCCAGTCGGTGAAGATGTAGAACTCACCCGAATTGCCCACCGGGATGCCGTAGCGGGCGGTCAGATCGCCGCTCCACTCGGGCGCGTTGGGGAAGGGGTTGCCGTCGATGAAGGCGCGGCGGTTGCCCGAGATCACCCGGGTCGGATCGGTGACGGTGCACTGCGCGCAGATGCCGACCGCCAGGTTCGGGTCCTGGATCTCGGTGCTGTTGTAGGCAACGCCCACCGTGACGAGGAAGCGCGGGGTGATCTGGAACGCGCTATCGAGCTCGAAACCGTAGCCCTCGCCCTTGTTCGCGTTGATCAGCTGCACGAGGTTGCCCGCGCCGCCCACCGCAGTGAACTGCGGATCGGAGACGGTGTAGTAATAGACCGCACCGTTCAACCGCACGCGGCGATCGGCAAACTCGCTCTTGAAGCCGGCTTCATAGGAGGTGATGTTCTCCGACTGCGCGACCGAGGGCGCGCTGAAGAAGGCGACGTCGCGGCCCTGGATGGTCGGCCCGCGGAACGAGTTGGCGACCTTGGCATAGAGGCTCGCGTCCTCGCTCACGTCAGCGAACAGGCTGATGTCCCAGTCGAAGTTCTGGTCGCCCACGCTGCGCGGCTGCGGCGCGGCGCCCGAGACCACGACGAAGTCCTTCTGGTCGTCGGTGTAGCGGATGCCGCCGGTCGCACGCAAGGTCTCGGTCAGCTGGTAGGACACCTGCCCGAACAGCGCCCAGGCGTCGTTCGTGTGGTTGACGGTGACCGGCGGGGGGAAGTCGAAGC
>NZ_JAMNXL010000282.1 GCF_023653175.1 Erythrobacter sp.
CAGCGCCGACCGGCCGGCTGACGACAACGATCTGCTGCTGCTCACCCGCGGATCGGGCCGCCCGGCCCAGGGCTGCATGGCCGGCCACCGCTACACCATCGCCGCCAACCGCGAACTGCGCGCCAGTTTCGTGCCGAGCGGGGCGGATTCGCAGATCGAATTCGGCTCCTCGGCCAAGAGCGTCAATCTGGTATTCCCCAAGGGCTTTCTGCACAGCCTCGTCGAGGATCGCGGCGGGCGGGCTTCAGCGCCGCTGCTGTTCAGCGACAACACCGCGCTGATCGGCCTCATCAGCCTGATCGAGCTCGAACTGTTCCGCCCTGGCCTTGCGACCGATCTCGTCGCCGAGCAGGCGATGCGATCGATAGCGCTGATCCTGTCGGGGATCGACCCCAACGGCTTCATCGCCGAAGGCGAGCGGATCAGCCTGCCGCCGGTGCGACTGAAGCGGGTGATCGATTTTCTCGAGGCCAATCTCGCGCAGCCGCTGACGCTCGACCTCCTCGCGCATGTCGCGGGGCTTTCTGTGTTCCACTTCGCGCGGGTGTTCCGCCAGGCGACGGGCACGAGCCCTTACCGCTACGTCAGCGAACGGCGGCTGCTGCGCGCCCAGCGCCTGCTGATGTCGCCCGAACTTCCTGTGCAGGATATCGCGCTGGCCTGCGGCTTCCCGCGCCATGCCAATTTCAGCGCCGCCTTCGCCCGCGCGCGCGGCATGTCGCCGAGCGCCTTCCGCGCCTACTTCGCGCTCTGATCCGCGCCAGCCCGGCGAGGCACCGGGGCATTCCCGTTCGGCCCGGGTTCATGCTAGGGGCCGACAAGCATCCGCCCCCCGCCTGCCCCGAAACACCGACCGACCCGCCCATGGCCCCCACCGTCCCGCTCGAAGAGGCTTACCTCGCGCATCGCGAGCGTCTGCTGCGTTTCCTGCGCGCGCGCGGGGCGGGGGAGGCGGCGGAGGATCTGGTGCAGGAGCTGTGGCTACGCCTTGCCGCCGCGCCCGATCCCGCTGCGGCGTCCGGCATCGGCTACATGATGCGCGCTGCCGACCGCTTGATGATCGACCGCTACCGCTCGCAACGCCAGGCGACTTTGCGCGACAAGGCCTGGGCCGAGGCGCAGCCGGGCATGGCAGAAGGCGTGGCGCCCGCCCCCGGTCCGGAGCGTGACCTTGCCGCGAGGCAGGAGGTGGCACGCATCGAGCAGGCGCTCGCCGAGCTCGGCCCGCGCGCGGCCGCGATCCTGCGCCGCCATCGCATCGACGGGCTCACCCAGCGCGAGATCGCCGCCGAATTCGGCGTCAGCCTCAGCACCGTCGAAAGCGATCTGCGGCGTGCCTATGCGAAGATCCTCGCGATCCGGGAGGACGGGCCATGAGGCATCAGCCGCTCGACTCCGTCTTGCAGGCAGGAGAACCTGTCCGATGACCACTGACCAGCCGATCCGCGATGCTGCCCTCGCCTGGGGGATCGCGACGCGTGCGCCCGATTTCGCGGACTGGGACGGATTTACCGTCTGGCTCGAGGCGGATCCGGCCCACGCCGCTGCCTATGACGCGGTGCAATCTGCGCTGGAGGAGGCGGACGCGGTGCTGGCCGCGCTT
Source organism: Erythrobacter sp. (assembly GCF_023653175.1). Classification (GTDB taxonomy): domain Bacteria; phylum Pseudomonadota; class Alphaproteobacteria; order Sphingomonadales; family Sphingomonadaceae; genus Erythrobacter. The sequence continues at coordinate 1,604 of NZ_JAMNXL010000282.1, forward strand.
CCCGAGCCGCAGCCGCAGCGGCACCCAGAGCCAGAGCCCGCGCCCGAACCTGCCAACGACAATCCGCCCGGATGGCTGACCGCGCGGCGCGGGTGGCTTGGCGGGGCGATTGCCGCCTCGCTGGTGGTCGCGCTGACTTCGATCCTCTGGTTCGGGCCGGGCGGTGAGACACTCTACCGCACCGCGCCGGGCGAGACCCGGCTGATCGCGCTTGCAGACGGCAGCACGGTCGAACTCGCCGGTGGCAGCACCCTCGCGCTCGCAGGCGCCCGCGCCGCGCGGCTGGAGCAGGGCCAGGCGCTGTTCACCATCCGCCACGACGCGGCCGATCCTTTCGTCCTTACCGCAGGCGGCGAACGGCTGGTCGATGCTGGCACGGTGTTCGACGTGCGGCTGGCGGGCGAGACGCTCGACGTCACGGTCGCAGAAGGCGCGGTGATCGTCGACCCGCAAGGGCAGGCGATCCGCCTCGACCCGGGCGAGCGGGTTGTGCGCGAGGCAGGGCGCTTCCGCCTCGCCGAAGTCGACACCGCGGCGGTGGGCGAATGGCGCCGCGGGCGGATCAGCTTCGATAGCGCGAGCCTTGCCGAGATTGCCGCCGAACTCACCCGCGCAACCGGCACGCGATTTACCAGCACCGACACCGCGACGCGCCTGTCTGGCAGCATTGCATTGGATGCGGTGCGCGCCGATCCGCAGGCCTTGGCGCCGCTGCTGGCCGTGCGGGTCACCCGCGCAGGCGATGGCTGGATCATTGCCGCAAGGTAGCGGCTAGAGCTCTCGCGCCATGAGACCGATTGTCCCTCTTGTTGCAGTTGCAGCCCTCGCCGCGGCATCGCCGCTGGCGGCGCGCAGCCTTGAGCTGGCGATCCCGGCAGGCACGGTCTCCGAGGTCGCGATCGCGCTGGCGCGGGCGACGGGGGCGAGCATCGTCATCGCCGACCCTGCCCTGGGACGCACCCGGATCGGTGCCATCAGGGGCCGGATGGGCGCGGAGGCGGCGGTGAGAAAGCTCGCGCGGGCGGGCGGGATGGAGGCAGTGCGGGTCGGCCCCAATGCTTGGCGGCTGGTGGCCGCGCCCCGCCGCTCCGTGTCGCGCCCGCGCCCTGAACGGCAGGCGCGCGTGGTGCCCGTTGCCGCGACCGTCAGCCAACCCGC
>NZ_JAMNXL010000141.1 GCF_023653175.1 Erythrobacter sp.
GAGTCGGCCGCGGCAGCAGCGGCCGCCGGCGAGGCGCCGCGTATCGAGGCGCTGCCCGTCACCGGGATCGAGCCCGGCGAGGTCGCAGTGCGCAACATCACAGTCCAGTTCGCGAGCCCCGATGCCGGTGCCTTCGACGCGGCGCTCGGCGCGGTGCGCTCCACCGGCGGCGTGCGCGGCGTGGGCGTCACCAGTACCGCGATCGGCGGCACGTCGGTGATGAGCGTCGCCTATGCCGGATCGCTCGAAGAGCTTGCCGCCGCGCTCGAAGCGCGCGGGTTCAGCGTGCGGCGCGGGGCGAACGCGCTCGCCATCAGCCGCTAGGGCCTTGCGTCCCGCGATGGGCGAGCCGTCCCAGATAGCCCTGCCCCTGTCCGCCAGTGGAGCCGCGCGGCGGATCGTGGTGGGTGAAGCCAACGCGCAGGTCATCGAGGCGCTCCAGCATCCCGATCGCTGGCCGTTCCACGTTGCCGTCCTCACCGGCCCGCCGCGTTCGGGCAAGAGCCTGCTCGCGCGTTGGGCGCAAGGGCTGCATGGCGATGCCCTCGAGGTGATCGACGATGCGCAAGGCGTGGATGAGACCGCGCTGTTCCACGCCTGGAACGCCGTTCAGCAGGGCGGCACGCGAGAGGGCGGCGCGCTGCTGCTGGTCGCCGATGCGGGCCGCGAGGGCGTATGGCGGATCGCGCTTCCCGACCTTGCCTCGCGCATCGGCGGATCGCTTGCACTCGAAATCGGCGCGCCCGGGGATGTGATGGCGGGCGAGCTGATCCTCGCTCAGGCCGAGGCGCGCGGGCTCAGCCTGCCCGAGGGTGCGGCCGATTACCTCGTCCCGCGCACGGAGCGCAGCTTTGCCGCGATCGAGGCGCTGGTGGCGACAATCGACCGCATCTCCCTTGAACGTCAGACGCCCGCCACCATGTCTGTGTGGCGCGCCGCGCTCGAGGCCCTGCACGGGCCCGAGCAGCGGCGGCTGTTCTAGCGGTCGCGCGCTCCCGATTGCATCGGACGCGCTTTGGTGGGAAAAGCGAGGCGATGTTTGACCGGCTGATCAGCTATCTGGACTCGATCCGTGCCCGCGACCCCGCGCCGCGCTCGCGCTGGGAGATCCTGCTCTATCCCGGGGTCTGGGCGCTCGGCTTCCACCGTATCGCGCACTGGCTGTTCGAGGCGCGGATGTATTTCCTCGCGCGTTTCGTGAACCATTTTTCGCGCCTCTTGACCGCGATCGACATCCACCCGGGCGCAAGCATCGGGAAGAACTTCTTCATCGACCACGGCTTTGTCGTGATCGGCGAGACCGCCGAGATCGGTGACAATGTGACGATCTATCAATGCGTCACGCTGGGCGGCACCAATCCCACCAACGGCAAGGGCGGCAAGCGCCACCCGACGCTTCAGGACAATGTCATCATTGGTTCGGGCGCGCAGATCATCGGGCCCATCGTCGTCGGCGAGCGCGCCCGCGTCGGGGCCAATGCGGTGGTGACCGACGATGTGCCGGCGGGCGCGACGATGATAGGCCTCAAGGCCCGTTCCACGCTGGTGCCGGCCGAGGAATGGCTGCGCGAGTTCATCCCCTATGGCACGCCCTGCGACGATCCGCCCTGCGACGACAAGGGCCGCCCGCGCGGCGACTGCGTCGAGAAGCTCGAGGCCGAGATGGCAGCAATGCGCGAGGAAATGGCGCTGATGAAGGCGATGCTCGCCGAGCGCGAGGCGCCTGCACAGCCGGTCCCGGCGCGGCTGCGCAAGAGCGGCACCAAGGACTGAGGGCGAGGATGGCTGCACCACAATCGCCGGGGGGAAGCCCCGGACAGGTGGTTCCCTTCCCCGGCCGCGGCGGTGCCGATCAGGTCGGCTTCGAACGGCCCGAGCTGATGCGCATTCTCGACCTCTATGGCCGGATGGTCGCCGCCGGAGAATGGCGCGACTACGCGATGGACTTCACCCGCCACGCCGCCACCTTCGCCGCCTTCCGCCGCGCTGCCGAACGCCCGCAGGCGCGGGTGGAGAAGCGCCCCGCGCTGCGCGGCAAGCAGGGGATGTGGACGCTGTTCGGCGAGCACGGGCAGGTGCTCAAGCGCGGGCATGACCTCGCGAATGTCCTCGCGCCGATGGAGCGGCGGTTGCTGAAGGCGGTGGACGAGTAGGCGGCAAATTCCGCTTCAGCGCCCTCGGTACAAGAATGCCATGGTGACGATCGAGGGCATGATCAGGCCCTTGAGATAGGAAAGCGGATGGCGACCGATGGTGAAGTCTGCCTCCACCATGCCGAAATGCGCCCAATAATGGGTCACGATCAGGCTGCCGATGCTGAACCACATCGTCCAAAGCGCAAAGCGTTTCCCCAGAACCACAAGGGTGAGGCTGGCGATGATTCCCACGCGCAGGGCTGCCTGCACCCAGTTATAGAGCGCGTTGCTGGTCTGATCATGCCAACGCACGAAGTCGGACAACATCGTGACGTGGTAGAAAATGAACAGGCTCGCCAGCGCAATGATGATCAGGCGCTGGATCGGATGTGGTGAATTTTTCGGCAGGGCGGTAAGCGTATCCATTGGCCGTGCCTCCCAATGCATCATCTGATGATTGGAGAGCTACATTAAGTGTGTTACTGTGTCAATACACTAGATGGCATGGCGGGTGATGGCCCAGTGTGCGATTTGCGGTCAGTTGCCCGCGCGCGCTACTCGAACACGCCGAGGTCGACCGCACCGTTCACCTGATTGTCGGTCACTTGACGCAGCACCTTGATGAGGAACCACGCCGCGCCGGCGAACAGCAGCTGGCCGAACAGCGTCAGGCCCAGCACGGCCCATAGCGGCGTGGTCACCCAGATACCCGGCAGCGCGTCGACAAAGAGCGTCAGCATCACGATCGTCATCACGATCGCCGAGACCACCCAGCAGCTCCACCAGCTCGACACATCGTCGACCGAGGAGCCTGCGAATTCCTCGGGCTCGCCGGCGCTGCGGTTGGCTAGTTCGCGCATTGCCACGAAGGGCACGAAGAGATTGGCGACCGGCACGAAGAAGCTGAGGGTCGCCCAGCCGGGGGAGTGGCGCAGGCCCTTGATCCCCGCCGCGCGCAGGTTGGCGTGGGCGGTGTAGGTCCACAGCAGCACAGGAACCACCGATGCGAGGAAAGTGAGATTGAGAGCGATGGCTATCAGCGCCACTGCTGCGGGCAGCGGGGCGAGTTCGTTGCCAGGATCGCGGTAAGCGACCGACAGTCCAGTCATCACTACGCACAAGAGCGAGAGCGCGAAAACCATCCACGCCCCGATTGTCGCCAGCAGCGCGAAGGTGCGCAGGTTTCCGGTCTGCATCCGATTGCCCCCCATGCGGGCGCCGCGACCCATGCGAAACGCCCCCGTGCATTTCTGCACGGAGGCGCCAGATTTTCAAGACTTTTGAGAGGCCTGCGGGCTCTTAGCCGCGCGCCGAGGTCGGACCGGTGCCGGTGACCTTCTGCATCGCGCGCAGGATGTTGCCCGACTGCTCGCTGCCCGATTGCGGGGCGATGAGGTTGGTGAAGGAGTTGATCTCCTCCCAGCGCGCGGCGAAGCCTTCGAGGGTGCGGTCTTCTTCCGGCAGCCACACGGCGTCGTTCATCACCGTCCACGAGGAGTGGTAGCCACCAGCCCCTGCGCCGACGATGGCGTTGGTCGGCGCGTCCTCAGACACGAGGAACAGCGCGGCCGGGACCACGTTCTCGGGCGCGAAGAGCTTGAAGGCTTCCTCGGGGAACAGGTCTTCGGTCATGCGGGTGCCCGCGACCGGCGAGAGGGTGTTGCAGCGCACGTTGTACTTCGCGCCTTCGAGCGCCAGCGTCTTGGTGAGCCCCGCAAGGCCGAGCTTCGCCGCGCCGTAATTGGCCTGGCCGAAATTGCCGAACAGACCGGTCGAGGACGCGGTCATCAGGATGCGGCCATAGCCCTGCTCGCGCATGGTCTCCCACGCCGCCTTGGTGGCGAAGGCCGAGCCGGTGAGGTGGACCTTGACGACGAATTCGAAGTCGGCCGGCTCCATCTTGGCGAAGGTCTTGTCGCGCAGCACGCCCGCGTTGTTGATCAGCACATGGACGCCGCCCCACTTCTGCTTGGCGTCGGCGACCATCTTTTCCATCTGTTCGAACTCAGTCACCGATCCGCCATTGGCGACCGCTTCGCCGCCCATCGCCTCGATCTCGGCGACGACCTGCGCCGCGGCGTCCGAGGTGCCGGTGCCATCGCGCGATCCGCCGAGGTCGTTGACGACGACCTTCGCGCCGCGGCGGGCGAGTTCGAGCGCGTAAGCCTTGCCGAGCCCGCCGCCTGCACCGGTGACGATGGCAACCTTGTCCTTGAAGCTGATGGTCATGGGTGTTCTCCTGTCCAAAAGTGCGGCGCGCTTTACGCCTGCGTAAACCGATCTGCGGCGCGCTGCGTGGCACTTTCGTAGCCGCCTTGCAACAGCGGAAAGGGCAGGGGGCTGTGCCGTAGGGTCAGGCAGTGCGGGCGAGGCCCTCGAGGGCCGGAATCAGGCCTTCGAACGAATCGATCACGGCGTCCGCGCCAAGCTCGTGAGGGGGGCGGTCGCAATAGCCATAGACCGCCGCGATCACCGGCACGCCCGCCGCCTTGGCGCTGCGCACGTCATAGGTCGAATCGCCTAGGAACACGAAGCTGCCGCCCCCCAGCACCTCGCGCGCCCTTAACACAGGGGCAGGGTGCGGCTTGGCGAGGAACTGGCCGTCTGGCCCCTTGCCCATGGTGTCGCCGCCGATCACGGTTTCGAACTGGTCGATGAGGTCGAGCTGGGTGAGCACGCTGCGTGCAAAGGCCTCGAACTTGTTGGTGACCACCGCCATGCGCACGCCGCGTGCCTCCAGCTCCGCCAGCCCCTCGCGCACGCCGGGATAGGGCACGGTGTGGACCGCGTTGTGCGCCTCGTAAAACGCAAGCATCGCCTTGTAGAGCCGCTTGAACTCGTCCTCGGCCACGCCGCCCTGCGCCTCGATCGCGCGGGCGAGCATGATCTTTGCGCCGCCGCCGATCAGATCCTTGGAGGTCTCGACCGAGACCGCGGCAAAGCCTCCCAGCACCAGCGCATGGTTCACCGCCGCGCCAAGATCGCGGAAGGTGTCGAGCAGCGTGCCGTCAAGGTCGAAGCCGATGGCGCCGAAAGGGATGTCCGTCATGGTCTCTCCAGAAGTGAGCGCGCGGGTGGCGCAACCTACTTCAATCTGCAAGCATTTGCTGGCAAGCGCGCCTTTCCCTAAGGACATGCGCATGACCACCACGACCACCCCCTTTGCCGCCATCATCCTTGCTGCGGGCAAGGGCACCCGGATGAAGAGCGACACGCACAAGGTGCTGCACGCAATCGCGGGCAAGCCGATGCTCCTGCACCTGCTCGACAGCCTCGCCGAGGCAGAGCTTGCGCGCACCGTGGTGGTCGCGGGCGACCGGCATGAGCAGCTGGCCAAGGCGCTTGTGGGCCGCGATGTCGCTGTCGCCCTGCAGGAGCCGCAGCTGGGCACGGCGCACGCCGCGCTTCAGGCCAAGAGCGCGCTCGCCGATTTCACGGGGCTGGTGCTGGTGTGCTTCGGCGATTGCCCGATGGTGAAGGCCGATACCGTGCGCCGTCTGTTCGCCGCGCTCGAGGGCGGGGCCAAGGTCGCGGTGCTGGGCTTCCGTCCCGCCGATCCGCTGGCCTATGGCCGGATCATCGCCGATGCCGATGGCATGGTGCGCAAGATGGTCGAATACAAGGACGCTTCCCCTGAGGAACGCGCCACCGATCTGTGCAATTCGGGGCTGATCGTGGCCCATTCGGACGACATGTGGCCGCTGCTCGAAGCGGTCGGCAATGATAACGCGCAGGGCGAGTATTACCTCCCCGACGTCGCCACCAACGCCATTGCGCGAGGCGACCGGGTGGTGGTGATCGAAACAGATGCCGACGAGGTCGCCGGGATCAACTCCCGCGCTGAACTCGCCGCGGCCGAGGCGCGCTGGCAGGCGGCGCGGCGGCTGAGAGCGATGGACGAGGGCGCAACCCTGATCGCGCCCGAGACGGTGTTCTTCGCCCATGACACGCAGCTGGGCCGCGATGTCACGATCGAGCCCAATGTCTTCTTCGGCCCCGGCGTGCACGTCGCCGACAAGGTGCTGATCCGCGCGAACAGCCACATCGAGGGCGCTTCGCTGGCCAGCGGCGTCAAGGTCGGCCCCTTTGCCCGCCTGCGCCCCGGCGCGGTGCTGGAAGAGGACAGCTTCGTCGGCAATTTCGTCGAGGTGAAGAACGCGGTGCTGGGGCAGGGTGCCAAGGCCAGCCACCTCACCTATCTGGGCGATGCAACCATCGGCGCGGGCGCGAATATCGGCGCGGGCACGATCACCTGCAATTATGACGGCTACTTCAAGTACAAGACGGTCATCGGCCCGGGGGCCTTCATCGGCTCGAACTCGTCGCTGATCGCGCCCGTCACCATCGGCGCGGATGCGATCGTCGCGGCCGGCTCGGCGGTCAGCCGCGATGTGGCTCCGGGCGAACTGCGCATGGTGCGCGCCGAACAGCTGGTCAAGGACGGCTGGGCCGACCGTTTCCATGACGCGATGAAGAAGAAGAAGGCGGCGGAGAAAAAGGGGTGAGAGCGCGGGCGCTCGGTCTTGCGGGTTTTGCGCTGCTGGCGGGGTGCGGGGGGCAGGTGGCGGAGAAGGCCGCAGCCCCCGAAGCCGCCGTTTCTCTCGCTTCTGCCAGCGTTGATCCGCTCTTTGCCGCGCGTTCGGCGGAGCAAAAGCGAAACGCCGCCGCCGTCTGCCCGGCGGACGAAAGCCCGATCTTTGCCTGCAAGTTCAAAGACGGCAAGCGCGTCGCCGTGTGCGGCGTGAGCGAGTGGTACGGGCGCTACCGCTTCGGCGGCGCAACGTCCGAGCTCGAACTGAACGGGGGCAGCTACGCCTATACGATGTATTCCGGCGGCGGGGAGGGCCAGATCGCCTTCGTCAACGGTGACACGCGCTACATCGTTTTCAGCCGTATGGTCCGCACCGGGTTCGACAAGAACGGCAACCGCCCCGCATTCAGCGATGGGATCGTGATCGAGCGCGGGGGCAAGTTCCTCGATATGAAGCTGTGCGAAGACCCCGATATGCTCCCAATCCGGAACGAGGCTGCTAACGCCATCTGGGAAAACGAGGGCAATCTTTTCACCGACGAAACCATCAGAGCGGACTCTCCGGGTAATGAGTGACGATCCCGAAACCCTCACCTGCTGGCTCTGCGGCCGCCCGCTCGGCGATATCGTCCAGTGGCATCACCCGGTGCCCAAGGCGAAGAAGGGCAAGGTCAAGGTGCCGATCCACCCGATCTGCCACAAGACCATCCACGCGAACTTCACCAACAACGAGTTGGCGCGCATCGGTGAGGACGCGGAGAAGATTCGCGACAACCCCGCAATCGCCAAGTTCATCGCCTGGATCGCGAACAAGCCCGCCGATTTCGACGCACCCACCCGATAGGGCGACGCGGCAAGCCGACGAACGCCGGAACGGCGGGCCGCCTTGTAACGTAGATAGGGCAAGAACACTTGCGAAGGAGACTGCCCATGAAAACCGCCCGCTGGATCGCCGCCGGAGCAGGGATTGCCGCAGTCGGTGCCGCGGCCGCTTACGCCCAGTATCGCCAGACCGAGCAGCCCGATTTCGCCATGGTGCGCGCCGACGGGGATTTCGAACTGCGCGATTACCCCGCACTGGTGGTCGCCGAGGTCAGCAATGTCGGTACCCGCGAAAGCGCCAGCGGGGCGAGTTTCCGCAGGCTCGCCGCCTATATCTTCGCCCAGGATCGCCCCGAGGGCGGCGAGAAGATCGCCATGACCGCGCCGGTGCTGCAAGACGAGACCCGCCCCGGGCAGTGGCGCATGCGCTTCGTCATGCCATCGCAATACACCCTCGACACCCTGCCGCCTGCGCCCGACGACATCACGCTTGCCCAGACCCCGGCGCGGCGAATGGCGGCGGTGCGCTTTTCAGGGAACGGTTCGGGCTCCGATCTGGCGCTGATGGAGGCGCGGCTGCGCGACTGGATGCGCGAGGCACGGCTGATGCCCGCGGGTGAGGCCGAATTTGCCTTCTATGATGCGCCGATGATCCCTGGCCCGCTGCGCCGCAACGAGGTGCTGATCCCGGTCGCTGCGCCGTAAACGCTCAAGCGTCCTGGGTGCGTTCCACTTCGCCCGCGGTGGCAAGGTAATCCGCCTGCCACTGTTCGAACTCGGTGCGGCTCAGCAGATAGCGCTCGCGCGCCTCGTGAAAGCTGATCGTTCCCTCGCGCACCGCGCGCACGACCTCGTCCTTCCTGGCCTTGGACCAGTGGACACGGTGGTGCTTGGGCAGGGCGTTGTAGCTCTTGATCGCATCGGCAATCGAGATGTTCCGGTCATAGGCCATCGGTGATGCTCCTGTCGTTAGAGTCTGTGTCATCGCACCCGATGGCCTGACTGTTGACGCGCGGCCCTAACCAGACCTTGCCGGAGATGGTTAGCGAGGCGTTGATGAAACGCTCCGTGCTGTGTGCGCGACGAACGGAATGCCAAGTGTCGGGCCCCTTTACAGGCAGCCACGTTGCCTGTCGGCGTTAACGAGAAAGGGGCGACTCCACCTGCGTGGAGCCGCCCCTTTTCGTGGCCGCGAAGGCGTGCCTACTTGGCGGGCTTCTCGTCCATCAGACGCTTCATCAGGTAGACGAATTGCAGCGCCTGGAGCTTGGCGCGCTGGTCATTGTCGACCCCGCCCGAGTGACCGCCGGTGGTGTCCTCGAAGTAGTAATAGGGCTGGCCGAGCGCCTTCAATTTGGCCGCACCTTTCCGCGCGTGCGCAGGGTGGGTGCGGTCATCGGCGGTCGAGGCCCACAAGAAGGGCTCGGGGTATTCGACGCCCGCGACGATCTTCTGATAGGGCGAATAGCCCTCGATCCAGGCGCGCTGTTCGGGGATGCGCGGATCGCCATATTCGCCGATCCACGAGGCCCCGCGCCCGATCACGTGATAGCGCAGCATGTCGAACAGCGGGATCTGCACGATCGCCGCGCCGAACAGGTCGGGCCGCTGGGTGAAGGCGGTGCCGACCAGCAGGCCCCCTTGCGAGCCGCCTTGAATGCCGAGATGCTCCGGCTTGGTGAAGCCGCGCTTCACCAGATCATCGGCGACCGCGATGAAATCATCCCAGGTGCGCTGCTTGTTCTCGCGGATCGCGGTCTGGTGCCACTGCGGCCCGAACTCCCCGCC
>NZ_JAMNXL010000142.1 GCF_023653175.1 Erythrobacter sp.
GCGAACATGAACCCCGCGCCGTCGGCGGGATCGAGGTCCCACAAGAGCGTCCGGCGCACAGGGTTCTGCGCGCTGCACCAAGCGAGGTTGGTGGCAATCGTCGTCTTGCCGACGCCGCCCTTCGCGCTGTAGACTGCAATCACCGCCATCACGCACTCCTGCGTGTCTGTTCCTGCGCCTTGCTCGGCTGACCGGCAAGGGGATCGGCAAGGCGTTCCCGCCGTGGGACAAGACGAGGGGCGAAGCTTGCTCGGCCGCGATCAGAAGGCGCCCAGCAGCAGCAGCACCTGAAGGAACAGGGCCAGCACGATCTGGGTGCAGAAGAGCAGCACGCAGAAACGCCAGAAGGCCGAAAAGCGGCTGAGGCCGTAAGCGTGGCGCAGCTGTTTGTAGAGGTGCAACGGGGCTGCGATCAGGAAGAGCAGCGCTGCCCAGTCGCTGCCGTCGGGAATCGTGCTGAGGATCGACATGACGATGAACAGCAGGGACATGAAGCTCAGCGAATAGGTGATGAAGATCGCGTGGTCATAGGCCTTGTACTGCCGCCGCCACGCGAACATCAGCCACAGGAACGGCAGCGACAGCGGGATCAGCAGCCAGCTGAACTTGTAGCCGTTCGATTGCAGCTTGTAGAGCATCAGGCTGGGGTTCTTCTGCCACTTCTTGATGATGCCCTCGTCGAGGAACTTGATCCCCGTGCCGGTGACATTGATGTCGCTGGTGTCGATTTCGACCGCGCTCCTGGGCTGGGCTTCGAGGACCCGGTTCAGCCCGACCAGCTCGTTGTCGATCTCGCCGCGCCGCGGATCGCCCTTGGGCAAGCCGTCGCGTTCCTTCTGGAGGTCGGTGATCTGCTTCTGCACCTCGGACTTGACCACCGAGTTGCCGCTGGCGCCATCCATGAAGCCCTCGGTGATGTCGGACGGCGCCGAGATCCCGACCATCTGGAACACCGCGAACATCGCAAAGACGGTGAACAGGAACATCGCCATCGGGCTGACGAACCTGGCCCGCTCGCCCGCGATATAGCGGCGGGTAAGCTCACCCGGCTTGAACGCGAGCAGCGGGAGAGTCTCCCACAGCTTGCCGTCGAGGTGCAGCACCCCGTGCATGATGTCATGCCCGATCGCGGAAAGGCTGCGGTGGATATGGGCCTTCTGGCCGCATTCCGGGCAGAAATTGCCCGTGAACACGGTCTGGCAATTGGCGCAGGTGGACGGCCCTGCGTGGGCCTCCCCCGCCGCATCGGCCTGCGGGCGATCGAGGGTGCGGCCGAGCAGCCCGCCCTCGATTGCCGTACCGATGCCCTCACCGAAATCGCTCATCGCCTGCGCCCCTGTCTTCGGGCGCTTATAGGCGTAAAGCCGTGGGGCGAGAAAGCGGCTATTTGCCCCTTGGCACCTGCTGGCGAGCCTGCGCGCGCTACTTGCTGGCGAGCTTGCGCTCAATCGCGGTCCACAGCTGCGCGATCGCGCGCGCCGCGGGCGAGCGCGGGGCGAAGGCGCCGACCGGCTGGCGCATCGTCGCGCATTGCTCCACCGCGCTCGCCAGCGGGATCGCCGGCCAGGTCGGGTTCGCCTCGCGCGCGGCCTTGTGGAGCGAGCGCCTGAGATCGAGCATCGAGAGCACCGGCAGGATCGGCGGGTGCCCCTTGCCGATCCCGCGCACCTCCTCGACCACCACCTCGAAGGCGCGGGCCGAGAGCGGCGAGGGCGGCAGCGGGACGATGACGAGATCGGCCGCGCGCATCACCTGCGCACTCAATTCGTTGAGCACCGGGGGACAATCGAAGATGATCCGGTCGTAGCTCTTGCCCAGCGTCTCGGTGAGCTTGGCGAGCCGCTTCTTCTTGCCGAGCTTGTCGAGCTGGCGGTCCAGCGAACGGATGCTCTCGTCCGCCGGCAGCAGATCGAGGCCACCGAAAGCCGTTGCCTGGATCAGCTTCTCGGGATCGCTGTCCTCGTCGAACATGCTGTCGGCGCTGCGCTTTTTCTTGGGGTCGATCCCCAGCAGGAACCCCGATCCGTTCGAGGCATCAAGGTCCCACAGCAGGGTCTTGCGGCGCGAAATGGCGCTCGCGCACCACGCCAGATTGACCGAGAGCGTCGTCTTCCCGACCCCACCCTTGACGCTGTAGACCGCGATAGATGCCATGCGCCCCGTCCGTGTTACACTTTGATTACAATGACAAGGCATAGCGCCGCCGCCGCCAATGGCAAGGCCTGCACTGCATCAGTCAAACTGCGGTCAAGCGAGGCGCGCGCAGGACGGACAGATCCGGCAACGCAAAAAGGGGCCGGCATCGCCGACCCCTTTTTGCGTTGCCGCGTCGCGGGAGGCATGCGCCCCCGCCGCGCCAATCAGCCGTCGTAATCGCCGCCCAGCGACGAGGTGCGCGCGGGCGCCGAGGCGGTGATCCGCAGTGCTTCGGCCGACTGGCTGAGCGAGCCGATCTCGTCGGCCTCGTCCTCGTCATCGGGAAGGATCTTCTGGAGGCCGACGACCAGCGATTCATGCAGGCCGGCAGGCGTCACGGTCTGCTCGGCGATCTCGCGCAGCGCCACGACCGGGTTCTTGTCGCGATCGCGGTCGATGGTCAGTTCGCTCCCGCCCGAAATCTCGCGCGCGCGCTGTGCAGCGAGCAGCACCAGATCGAAGCGGTTGGGAATCTTGTCGACGCAATCTTCAACGGTAACGCGTGCCATGGGCGGGCCTTATACAAGAATCGCAGGTGCGGGGAAGCGCGCCAGCTAAGCGCGGGAGCGCGCCAAGTCAAGGAAAAGGGGGATGTCGCCGCGCGGTGGCAGCGCCGGCTAGCCCGCGCCGCGCGTGGCTGCCAGCAGCCTAGCCCCCACGCTATGCGCCGCCGCGTAGACCGGCCCCGGCAGAACCCTGCGCAGGCGGCGCTTCAACGCCTCGCGGCTCACCAGCGGCGAATCCGACATCTGCGCATGGACGCCGAAGTTGCGCAGCTTCTGGATCGGAGCGATCGCCGACCAGTCGCCCGGCCCGACGATCTGCTGGCCCTCGATCGACAGGACCGGCTTGCCCGAGATTCGCGCGATGGTGATTGCCTGCGCCTGCTCGCTCTCGATGAACAGCATCGCCTTGCTGTCGCGGTAGACCTCGCCCTTGTACTTGCCATGCACGCCGAGCCGTCGGCGCTCTGCCGCCGAGGGCAGGTCGAGCATTACCAGCCTGTCGTAGTGCACGCCGTGCCGTTCCAGCCATGCCTCGGTCTGGGGCCGGTATTTCTCGAGCCGGCTGGTGACGAGACAGCCGATCCGCTGCGTGGGCCGATACAGCGGCGATGCGCCCAGAAGGAATTCCACATAGGCCGGGCCATCGTCGTTCTCGGCCGCGCAAGGATCAAGGCACAGCACGCCGTCGATGTCGACGCAGGCGTGCTGGAGATAGACATGGTGGATGAAGTTCCATTCGAAGATGCGCGGCAGCGGCAGGATCTCGAAGGCGAGATCGACCTCGTCCTTGCCATCCGGCACAACATAGACGGCAGCGAAAGTGAACCTGATGTCGCCCGCCAGATGTTGCAGCCGCGCTTTCGCCTCGCGCATCGCATGACCGCGGTTGAGGCTGTCATCGATGACCAGCACGTGCCGCGCCTCGCTGAAATCGCCGATCAGGCCCTTGTGCTGCTTGGTCTGACCGGTGCCTGCAAGCCGCCTGTCAAGGAACCTGTCGAGTTCCGCGTAGCGAAGATTCAGCATCAGCGAGATCGTGATCGCGGGAAGAATGCCGCTGCGCGGAATGCCGACGATCAGATCGACGTCTTTGGGAATGCGGTGCAGGCTCTTCGTGACGAGGTCCGAGAGATCGCGAAAACTGCGGTACTTCATGAAATCCCCCATGCGTTAATGCAAATCCAAGTATGAAATCTGAGGAAGCGGCGCGCTTTAACGTGCGTTAGCGGCTGCCCTGCATTCGAGGGGCGGGCAGGCTTGCACCCCCGTGGGCGGCCCGCTAATCCTGCGTGACCGGGGCCCAGCAACCTCCCATCGAGGCCGAGAACGGCCCAAGCGTTGCCTCGTCATCTCCCCTTGGCGCCTATCCGCTGGAGGGCCATTTTCGAGGTAGGCATGGCCGACACGGACCTATCGCTTGGCACTCGGGGCGCTTCTGCCCCCACCTTCACGGAACTCGTCTCCGCCTTCACCCGCATCGGCTTCCTGAGCTTCGGCGGCCCGGCCGGGCAGATCGCGCTGATGCACCGCGAGCTGGTGGAGGAGCGTGGCTGGTTGGCCGAGGACGACTTCCTCCACGCGCTCAATTTCTGTCACCTGCTCCCCGGGCCCGAGGCGCAGCAGCTGGCGACGTGGATCGGCTGGCGCTTGGCTGGCGCGCGCGGAGGGCTCGCGGCGGGGCTGCTGTTCGTGATCCCGGGAGCCTGCATCATCCTTGCGCTGTCGGTGCTCTATGCGCTGGCGGCGAACCTCGGCTGGGTGGCGGCGCTGTTCACGGGGGTGAAGGCGGCGGTGCTGGCGATCGTGGTGCAGGCCTTGCTGCGGATCGCGGGGCGCGCGCTCGATACCGGCGTGAAGCGGGGGCTGGCGGGGGCGGCGTTCGCCGGGCTGTTCCTGCTCGGCCTTCCCTTCCCGCTGATCGTGCTCGGATCGGGGGTGATCGGCATGATCGTCGCCAGGGCGCGGCCCGGCCTTCTGGCGCTGAAGCCGGGCAAACCGGGCGCGGTGCTGCCCGCGCGGCCGTGGCGCACCACCATCCTCGCGGTGCTGGTGTGGGGCGCGATCTGGGCCGCGCCGATGGCGCTGATCGCCGCGACGCTGGGGCAGGGGCATGTGCTGTGGCAGATCGGCGCGTTCTTCTCGCAGCTCGCTATCGTGACTTTCGGGGGCGCTTACGCCGTGCTTGCCTATATGGCGCAGGAGGCGGTGCAGGGGTTCGGCTGGCTGCAACCCGGCGAGATGGCCGACGGGCTGGGTCTGGCCGAGACCACGCCGGGCCCGCTGATCCTGGTGACGCAATTCGTCGGCTACCTCGCCGCCTTCCGCGCGCCAGAACCGTTCACGCCGCTGGTCGCAGGGCTGCTGGGTGCGGGGCTGACGACCTGGGTGACCTTCGCCCCGTGCTTCCTGTGGATCTTTGCCTTCGCGCCGTGGATCGATCGGCTGGGGCAGGCGGTGTGGCTCAAGGGCGGGCTTGCGGCGGTAACCGCGGCGGTGGTGGGGGTGATCGCCAACCTCACCCTATGGTTCGGCTTGCACGTGCTGTTCGCCCGCGTCGGCGAGGTGACGGCGGGACCGTTCACCCTGTCATGGCCCGAGCTTGCCAGCTTCGATTGGCGCGCAGGCGCGCTAGCGCTGCTCGCCGTCGCGCTCGCCTTCGGGGCGAAGTGGGGCGTGCTGCGGCTGCTGGCGGTGTGCGCGGGCGGCGGTCTCTTGCTCGGGCTAGCCGCCTAGAAGCAGGCTTTGAGTCCCGTCTCGCGCCGCGTTCAGATGATCGGCCACGCCTTATAGATGCTGTAGGCGCTGGTCACGATCAGCACCAGCGACACCATCAGCAGCAGCGTGCGCGGCTGCACCCGGCTTGCCAGCACCGCCCCGAACGGCGCCGCGACCACCCCGCCGAGGATCAGCCCGGCGGTGATCTTGGTGAAGGCGGCCACGCCAAGGGTGAGCAGGAAGGTGACCGAGATCGACAGCGTCAGCAGGAATTCGGCGGTGTTGACCGTGCCGATGACCTTCCTCGGGTCGCCGCCCTGGATCAGCAGGTTGCTCGTCACCACCGGCCCCCAGCCGCCCCCGCCGGCGGCATCGAGAAAACCGCCCGCCAGTGCCAGCGGGCTAGTGTATTTGGGGTCGGCGAATTTGGGCTGCGACAGGCGGATCGCTCGCCACAACAGGTAGAAGCCGATCCCGGTCAGATAGAGCATCACGAAGGGCCGCGCCGCGCTCGCGTCGATGTTCGACAGCACATAGGCCCCCGTTACTCCGCCCAGCACCCCGAAAGGCACCAGCCGCCGGAACAGCCCCCAGTCGACATTCCGCTGCCACATGTGGCTGAGGCCCGAGGCGCCGGTGGTGAACATCTCGACGAGGTGCACGCTCGCCGAGGCGCTCGCCGGGGGCACGCCCATCGCGCTGACCAGCAGCGTCTGGGTGGTGACCCCGAAGGCCATGCCCAGCGCTCCGTCGATCATCTGTGCGGTGAAGCCGATGGCGATGAAGGGCAGGAGCTCGAGAAGGAACTGGGTCAAGTCCGGCATGAGGCGGTCCTCTCTGCGAGGGTGGAAAAGGTCGGATGGCTTAGAAAGTGACGGCGGCGGTCGCGCCGCGGGTGCGCCGGTCGCCGGGAAACCCCGCGATCAGCCCGGTCTTGCCCGGGCCAACGAAGCGCTGCTCGAACCCGTCGCAGGTGAGGCCGAAGGGCACGCCAAGCCCGCGGATGTTGACCGCGGCGTTACGCGGGTCGGAGGAATAGAACTGCAAGGTGGGCGCAAGCTGCTGGAGGCGGTTCACGTTGAAGGCCCCCGTCTCGTCGAGCTGCTTGGCGCCGGGCACCGACACGGCGAGCGGAATGTCCTGCGCACTTTCGGAGCGGCGGCGGACGGTGACGATGATGTCATTGCTGTCCGGCTCCTCGGTGGCGGCGGTTTTGGCGGGATCGGCAGGGCTTGCGTCCTGCGCGCTGAGCGGTGCGGCCAGCGTCGCAGCCACAGCGGCGGCGGACAGCAGGCCGGAGTGCAGCAGGCGGCTGCGGGGGCAAATCGGATACATGGTCTCGCCTTTGCAAGCGGGCATGCATCCGGTGGTCCGGTCTGCGGTTCCCTGTTCGGTTGTGAGTGGAGAGGATCTCGTCTGGCCGGTCAGTCGGTCAGGCGCTTCCCTTCGGTAACGTCGATCTGCATGACCTTGCCGTCATGCACGGTCGGCTGGATCGCGCTGTAGCGCAGGCGCAAAAGCGCCTCGCCGACCAGCGCCAGAGCTTCGGGCAGAATGCCCCCCCGAGGCAGAGCCTTTCTCGCTGTGGTCCATGGATGGGCCTTTCGTTGCGCGGACGGTGCCCGCAGCGCAGGAATTAAACTCAAGCGATTGGCTTGACAATATACCTCGCGCACAAAATTTTGCACTGCGGCAAAGGGGAGGCTGGGTGCGGCAAAGGACCGATGGCTGCCCGGTTCAGACCGTATCGCCGTCGAATGGCGGGACTGGCGCGATCGGATCGGAAAGGCGAATGCCGTCAAGGATCTGCGCGGTCCGGTCGCGCACATTGAGCATCAGCGCGCGGGTGCGGCACTCGCCTTCCTCGAGGCAGTTCTTGCACTTCTCGTGAGCGTAACGGCTCGCGCAGGGTACCAGCGCGAGGCTGCCGCGCATGTGACGCATCAGGTCGCCATAGGTGATGTCGAGCGGCGGGATGGCGAGCCAGTAGCCGCCCTCGCGCCCGCGCAGCGATTCGACCAGGCCCGAACGGGTCATCTCGGAGAGGATCACGGTCAGGAACTTGGCCGGGATCTTCTGCGCCTCGGCGATCGCGGCAAGCTGCACCGGCCCCTCGCCATAGTGGTCGGCAAGGTGCTGCATCGCGCGGATCGCGTAGCGGGTCTTCTGCGACAGCATGGGCGATTGTCTATCCCCCGGGTAAGGATTCCGGTCAAGACCGTGCGGGGCCGGCGTGCACCCCCGCAAGCCTGCCCCCTTTCACCGCGCGAGGCTGTCATTTTGTCCCATCCCTGCGCTAGAGCAGCCGCCATGGCTTCCGCTCCCGCTCCCGCCGCTGCCGAATCGCCGGAGCGCGCGCCCGATTACTGCGATCTCGATCCCTTCAGCCTGACCGCAGCGGGGCACGATTTCACCTTCTATCCCCACGGGCAGGACCGGTTGAAGGCGCTCGTCGCGCTGATCGAGAGCGCGCAGACCAGCCTTGCGGTGTTCTACTACCTGTTCGACAGTGACACTTCGGGCACCATGGTCCGCGACGCGCTGGTCGCGGCGGCGCGGCGGGGGGTGAAGGTCGATCTGATCGTCGACGATTTCGGCAATGATGCGGGCGCAGAGTTCTTCGATCCGTTGGTCGAGGCCGGCGGCAGTTTCGCAATCTTCTCGCCGAAGTGGGGCAAGCGCTATCTGGTGCGCAACCACCAGAAGTTCACCATCGCCGACGAGGCGCGGGTGATGACCGGGGGCGCCAATGTCTCCGACCACTACTTCGCGATCCCCGCCGAGAACGGCTGGTGCGATCTCTCGGTGCTGATCGAGGGCCCGGTCGCCGCACAGTTCACCCGCTGGTTCGGCCTGCTCCAGAGCTGGGTCGCGAACGAGGTACAGGGCCGCACCCGAAAGCTGCGTGCCTTGCGCGATATCGTGAAGGATTGGGACGGCGGGGATGGCCCGGTGCGCCTGCTGGTCGGCGGGCCGCTGGTAAGGCAGGGGCACTGGGCCTGGGTGCTGAGGAAGGATCTGGTCGGCGCCACCCGGCTTGATACGGTGTCGGCCTATTTCTCCCCGCCTCGCAGCTTCCGCCGCCTGTTCGCCCGCATCGGCCGCCGCGGGCAAGCGCGCATGATCATGGCCGGCAAGTCCGACATCGCCGCCGCGATCGACATGGCGCGGCTGCTCTACGGCAAGCTCCTGCGCGCGCGGGTGAAGATCTTCGAGTTTGCGATCTGCAAGCTCCACATGAAGCTCATCGTGGTGGACGATGTCGCCTTTGTCGGCAGCGCCAATCTCGACAAGCGGAGCTTCCGCATCAATGTCGAGCTGATGGTGCGGATCGAGGATGCCGCGGTGGCTGCCGCAATGCGCAATCTGATCGACCACATGGCCGAGGCGAGCGAGCCCATCACCCCGGCCTGGTACGCCCGCCACAGCACCTTCCTCAACCGTCTGCGCTGGCGCGTCGCCTATTGGCTGAGCCTTGCGGATTACCGGATCAGTAAGGCGGGCACCGTCTAACCTGTTAGCCGTATCGTTAACGCGGCCTTTACGGGTCCCCCCCTAGACAAGCACCATGCGGGGAATGCTCGACAATTTGCGCCTGAAGGTGATGCCGCCGATCCCGGAAGCTATCCGCGACCAGTTCACTCTGCTGCGCGCGCGGCGGGTCGAGACGCAGACGACCGTGATGTACGTGATGCTGCTCGCCACCACGCCGACCGCGGCCTGGGCGGGGGCGGCCAATCTTCACTGGGGCATCAAATACGGCATGCC
>NZ_JAMNXL010000143.1 GCF_023653175.1 Erythrobacter sp.
CGAGGCCGAGGAAGGCACCGTCGCGGTGCGTACGCTCGGGGCGGAGCACCAGAAGGTCATGCCGCTCACCGAGGCGATCGCGATGCTGCGCAGCGAAGGCACCCCGCCGGATCTGCGCGGGTAGCCTCCGGCACCGCCATGAATCCCTTCGCCCGGTTGCGCGACCACGCCTTGCGGTTCTTCGTGTTTCCGAGGATGGACCCCGTTCTGAGCGAAAGCGCGCTCGCCGGTTTCGAGGCCGATCATGGGGTCGCCTTGCCGGAGGACTATCGCCGCTTTCTGGCGCAAGTCGGCAATGGCGGGCCGGGGCCGGGCTACGGGCTTCTGCCTCTCGACAAGGCGCTCGACTACGACAACAAGCTTTGGGGCGCACCTGTCCCGCTCGATCACCTGCGCCGCCCCTTCCCGCACACCGCCGTCCACAATCCGAAGGACGACATGGAAACCGATTGGCAGGCCGCCGCTGACGGGCCGGCTAGCGAGGAGGAAATGTATCTCGCTATCTTCCGCCATTATCGCGGCCTGATCGGCTTGGCGCATGAGGGGTGCGCGCGCTATTGGGTGCTCGTCGTTTCCGGCCCGGCGCGGGGTACGGTGTGGATCGACGCGACCGATAGCGGCGGCCCCTTCATCCCGCTGGGTTGCGGGTTTCTGGAGTGGTACGAGGCGTGGCTCGGCGGGCGCGTGTTTTGAGCAACCTTGCCATCGCCGCCTTACATCCCCTTGCAATTGCGACCATTTGGAGAGAGATTCGCCCATGACCCGCACTTTTCCGATCGCCGCCGCCGCTGCGCTGTTGCTCGCAGGATGCGGCACTGAGGCTGAACAGGCCAAGGATGCCGACACCGCCGACCATTCCGCGATGGACCATTCGGGCCACGACATGGGCGAAGGCACGCCCGCAGCGCTGACCGAGGCGCAGGCGGCCTACAAGGCGGCGAATGACGCGATGCACGCCGGGATGGCCGATATCCCCGCCGATCCCGATGTCGCTTTCATGCAAGGCATGCTCGCCCACCACAAGGGCGCGGTCGCCATGTCGGAAGTGGCGCTGAAATACGCCAAGGACGAAAAGGCACGCGATCTGGCCACCCGGATCATTGCCGCGCAGAAGGGCGAGATCGCCGAGATGGAATCCTGGCTGAAGGCGCGCGAAGCGAAGTAAGGGACGGGCGTGGAAATCCTTGGCGGCTTCACCGCGCTGCAACTCGCCGTCGCTTTCGGCGCGGCGCTCGGCTCGGCCTTCGTGCGCGGGCTCACGGGGTTCGGCATGGCGATCCTGCTGGTGCCGGTGCTCGCACTGGCACTCCCCCCGGTCGAGGCGGTGCTGCTGACCAATGCGCTATCGCTGATGATCGGCGCGACCGAGATCCGCAGCCTCGTGCGCGATGCCGAGAAAAGCGCCTGGGTGATCGGGGCGCTGGTGGTGGCGACGACGCCGCTCGGCCTCTACGCCCTGTCGCTGACGGGGCGCGACGTCGCGCGCCTCGTCATCGCGCTGATCGCCTTGAGCGCCTTTGTCGCGATCCTGCTCCCCCGGCGCGGGAACGCGGTTCCGGGGCGCGGCGTGACGGGTTTTGTCGGGGTACTGAGCGGGCTGATGACCGGCTATGCGGGCATGCCCGGGCCGCCGGTGGTGCCCTATTATGCCGGGCGCGAACTGCCGCGAGCGACCGCCAAGGCCTCGATGCAGCTGATCTTCACCATCGCCGCCACCACCGGACTGCTGAGCGCGACCGGGCTCGGCATCCTGCGGCTGGAACTGCTGCTGTTTGCGGTGCTGATCCTGCCGGTGATCATCCTCGGCAACCGGCTTGGGGCGCGGGTGTCGGGGAGGATCGGCGATCCGGTGTGGCGCTCCGTCGTCGGCGTGGTGCTGGGCGGGGCAGCGGTGGCCGCCCTCGCCCGCCTGCTGTGATTTTCGGTCACATCGCCTCAGGCGAAAAACCGGTTCCCACTTTTTCGCGCGATGCCCCTAGGAAACCCACCGCGCGGCGAGCACCGTGCCGCCGTTCGGCTGGCGTAGCACCAGCGCATAGCGGTCCGCGCCCGGCACCTTGAGCTGGCTCGCCGCGAGCGTCACGCTCGCCTTGCCGCCGGCCCAGTCGCTTAACCGGCGCTCGGAACGCAGCACGTTGGAATAGGTCACGCGTCGCCCGCCATTCTCCCCGCTGCCGATCCCGACCTCGACCTTGCGGGTGACCGCGACGAGCAGCAGTTCGGCCTTGCCCTGACCGGTGCCCGAAAGGTTCACGGAATAGCCGCCGCCAGCCGCCGGGGCGACACGAATCGCGGCGTCGCTCTTGCCGCCATATTGCTTGACGCTCGGCGCGACCTGGGAGGCGTACGAGCCGACAAGGCCATAGCTGCCATTGACCACCAGCTGCGGGGTATAGACCCCGTTGCGCCCCGCAAGCCCGCGGCGCGCGTAATCCTGCTGGAGCGCGGTGTTGCTCTCCTGCGCGAGCGTGTCCTTCCACCCGAGCCGGTCCCAATAGGTGACGGGCCGGGCGATGACGACGAGATCGGGGTTGGCGCTGAGCTTTTCGGCCAATGCGTCGGCAGGGGGGCAGGAGGAACAGCCCTGGCTGGTGAACAGCTCGAGCAGCACCGGCTCGCCGGCAACGGCGACGGCGGGAGCAGAGCCCGACTTGGGCGCGGCCGAAGGCGCACCCTGTGACAGGCCGAAGCTGGCGGCGCCGAGCACGGCAACAACGCCGAAGGCTGCAAGAAGGGGGCGGCTGATCGTCATGGGTTCATCCTCGCACAAGAGTGTCGGGGATGCTTTCGCGTTCTACCGGCGTCCGGTTACGCGCCCGCCGCAAAAGGGCTCAAAAGGGGAGCGCGCGTCCGGCCAGAATCAGCGACAGCGCGCAGCCGAGCACGATCAGCTGGCGCGCGAACTCCACCGCGTCGAGGCGGTTGGCAGCGGCAAGCGGCAAGGCGAGAGCGCGGTTCATCACCCGCACACTGGCCGCAAATCCCTAATGAAGCGTTAATTCGGGCGCCTCACGCCGGCATCTGCTGGCTGGCGCAGTGGAAGCCGCCGCCGCCGGCCAGCACCGCGTCGCCCGGAAGCCCGATCGTGTCGCGGTCCGGGAACAATGCGGCGATGGCGGCGACCCCGTCCGCATCATGGGGGCTGCCGAAAGTTGGCACCACCACGAGGTGCGAGGTGATCGCGAAATTGACGTAGCTCGCCGGTTCGATGCGCCCGTCGCGCTCGATACGGCCCGGTGACGGGATGCGTACCACCTCGACACCAGCTGCCGACGCCCGCGCGGCGGCATCGGCATAGATCGCGGCGTTGGGATCATCGGTGCCGGTCGGCTCGGGCACCACGAGGCGGTTCGGCCCGACAAACCGCGCGAGGTTGTCGACATGCCCGTCGGTGTGGTCGTTGATCAGCCCCTCGCCGAGCCACAGCACCCGGGTGAAGCCGAGGTGGGCGGCAAGTTCAGCCTCGATTGCGTCGCGGCCCATCTGCGGGTTGCGGTTGGGGTTCAAAAGGCACTGCTCGGTGGTCGCGACCAGCCCGGTGCCGTCGCCATCGACCGCCCCGCCCTCGAGGATCATCGGCGAGGCAGTGATCGCCAGCCCGGCGTCGCGCGCCAGCTCCGCGCCGATCTCCATATCGCCCGGCATGAGATACTTGCCGCCCCAGCCGTTGAAGCCGAAGCGCCGCGCGGTGCGGGTGCCATCGCCCTCGCGCACCACCAGCGGGCCGGTGTCGCGCAGCCAGACGTCACCATATACGCGGCGCTCGAGGGTCACTTTATCGCTGACCAGCGACCGCGCCCGCGCTTCGTTGGCCTCGTCGCGCACCAGCAGGCGCACCGCTTGCCCGCTTTCCGCCACGGCAGAGGCAAAGTCCGCCATCTGCTCCTGCGCCGGTTCAAGCCAGCCGGGCCATTCCTCGGCGAGATGCGGGAAGCCGATCCACAGCCACTCCTGCGCGGCCCATTCGGGGGGCATCAGTGCGGTCATCGCGGTCAGCAGCCCTTCTCGGAAGCCTTGCAGCTTTCATCGCGAATGCCGCGGAATTCGTCGCCGTCGTTCCAGGTGGGCCAGCTGGTGCTCGCTGCCATCATCCGGCCGAGGCGGTAGTAGAGCTGCAAGTCCTCCATCACGCCCGACCAGTCCCAACCCTCGTTGAACTCGTCCTTCGGGCCGTGATAGCGGTTCTCGGTGTAGTCGGCTGCCGCCGCAGCCCCGGCCTCGCGCCCGCCGTTCACCAGATCTTCGCCGCCTTCGACATAGATCATCGGCACGCCAAGCTTGGCGAAGGCGAAGTGGTCGGAGCGGTAGTAATAGCCGGCTTCCGGCTTGGCATCGGGGGTCGCGGTGCGCCCGGCCGCCTTCAGCGCGGTGTCGAGGAAGGCATCGAGCTGCGACTTGCCGCCGCCGATCACGGTCACGTCCTTTGCAGGCCCGGCAACCGAGAGCGCGTCCATGTTGACCCCGCCGACCGTCTGCGCGAGCGGGAAGACCGGGTTCTGCGCGTAATAGGTCGCGCCGAGCAGGCCGGATTCCTCCGCCGTCACCGCAAGGAACACGAGGCTGCGGCGCGGCGCGCCGGCCTTGGCATGCGCCTCGGCGAGCGCGACCAGCGCGGCGGTGCCCGTGGCATTGTCGACCGCGCCGTTGCAGATGTTGTCGCCATCGGGCGCGGGGGTGCAGCGCCCGAGGTGGTCCCAGTGCGCGGTGTGGAGGACGTATTCCTCAGGCGCCTCGGTGCCCGGAAGAATGCCGATCACATTGTGCGACATGAAGCTGCGAACGTCGTTCCTGAAGCCGGTCGAGAGGCTCAGCCCAAGCGGCACAGCCTTGAAGCCCTTGGCCTGCGCCGCCTTGGTCAGCGCATCGAGGTCCTGCCCCGCCGCCTTCAGCACCTTGCGCGCGGCGTCCTCGGTCACCCAGCCGTTCATCTGAGTCAGCGGGCCTGCATCCGGCCCACGCTGAGCATAGGCCTGCGGACCGCTCCACGAGCTTTCGACGACGTTCCAGCCATAGGCGGCAGGCGCGGTCTGGTGGACGATCAGCGCGCCCGCCGCACCCTGACGGGCGGCTTCTTCGTACTTGTAGGTCCAGCGGCCGTAATAGGTCATCGCCTTGCCGTTGAAGGGGCCTTCGAGCCCCGCGGTCTGCCAATCCGGGTCATTGACGAGGATCACCACCGTCTTGCCCTTCACGTCGAGGCCCGCGTAGTCGTTCCAGCCCTTTTCGGGGGCGTTGATGCCGTAGCCGACGAACACCAGCTCGCTGGCGTCGATCTTTGTCTCGGCCTCCTCGCGATAGGTCGCGCCGACCCAATCCTTGCCATACTGGAAGCTGAGCGGCGCGCCTTTCCCGGTGATGGCGAGCGGCGCGAAGTCCTTGCCGGTGATCTCGACCAGCGGGACTTCCTGCACCCACGAATCCCCGTTGCCCGGCTGCAAGCCGGCCGCCTTGAAACGCTCGGTGAGGAAGGCGATGGTCTTCTCCTCGCCCGCCGAGCCCGGCGCGCGGCCCTCGAAGGCGTCGCTGGCAAGGGTGCGGGTGACGTCCTTCATGGTCGCCTCGGCGATCTGGCCGGGTTCAACCTCGGCAATGTCGAGCGCGGCGCTGGCACCGCCGGGGGCAGGCATCCCCTCGCAGGCCGAGAGCACAAGCGCTCCTGCGGCGAGGGCTCCGAAGGCGGACAGGCGGATGGTCATGGCAACGTCTCCCGAAAGGCGCACTTTCCTTTGCAGAGCGGCGCAGTGCGTGCAAGCAGCCCGCCCTCAAGCAGCGGAGCGGTAGGGCAACAAAGACTCCTCCCTTGCGAGCGGAGCGCGGTGGGGCCAGAGGAGCGGGCGATGGGAGAGCAACCAACCCCCGATTGGCATGGCGCGCTCACCCGCGCCCGAACCCACGCGCCGTTTCTGACGCGGGCGCTCGATCGCCAGCCGGAACTCGCCGCGCTGCTGGAACGCGGTGACGGCGCCGCCGCGCTGGCATGGGCGCGGGCGCAGGGCGCGCATCCGGACACCGAGGTGGCGCTGCGCCGCGAACGCCTTGCGCTCGCCGCCGCGCTGGCGGTGGGCGACCTTGCGGGAGCCTTCCCGCTCACAGCCGTGGTCGGCGAACTCACCGCATTCGCCGACCGCGCGCTCGACCGCGCGATCCGCACAGCGATTTACGAACGCACCGATCAGGACAGCGCGGCGGGCTTCATCGCGCTGGCGCTCGGCAAGCAGGGGGCGGGCGAGCTCAACTATTCCTCCGACATCGACCCGATCCTGCTGTTCGACCGCGACCGCCTGCCGCGCCGCGCGGCGGACGATCCGGGCGATGCGGCGCAGCGTTACGCGCGGCGCGTGGTGGCGCTGCTCGCCGCCAACACCGCCGAGGGCTACGCGCTCAGGGTCGACCTGCGCCTCAGGCCCGCGAGCGAGGTCAGCCCGCTCTGCGTGTCGGTCGGCGCGGCGCTGACCCATTATCAGGGCGCAGCGCTGGCGTGGGAGCGCGCCGCCTTCACCCGCGCGCGCGCGGCGGCAGGAGACGTCGCGGCGGGCGAGGGCTTCCTTGACGAAATCCGCCCCTTCGTGTGGCGCGGCCAGCTCGATTTCGGCGCCATCGAGGAAATCCGCGCGCTCACCCTGCGGATCCGCGACAGCGGCAAGGGCCCGCCCGCCCCCGGCCCCGGCTTCGACGTCAAGCGCGGGCGCGGCGGGATCCGCGAGATCGAGTTCTACGCCCAGACCCACCAGCTGATCCACGGCGGGCGCGATGCCTCGCTCAGGGTGCGGGGCACGCGCGCGGGCCTCGATGCGCTGGCGGCGGCAGGGTGGATCGCGCCCGAGAACGCTGCGATTCTCGGCGCGGCCTATGACCGGTTGCGCGCGGTCGAGCACCGCTTGCAGATGGTCCATGACCGCCAGACCCATGCGCTGCCCGAAGGCGAGGCGCTGGACAATGTCGCACGGCTCGACGGGCTCAAGGACGGCGCGACGCTGGTCGCCGAGCTCACCGAACTGACCGGCGCCACCGCGCGCATCTACGAAGAGCTGATAGGCCGCGCCGAGCCCGCGCCTGCACCGGTCGCCATGCCGGTGAGCGCGCTGGCGACCAGCCTTGCGCAGTGGGGCTTCCCCGATCCGCGCACCCTTGCCGAGCGTATCGAGGCATGGCGCGACGGGCGCTTTGCGGCGATCCGCAGCCCCCAGGCGCTTGAGGCATGGGACCGGCTCGCGCCCGCGCTGCTCCAGTCAATCGCCCGGAGCGACGATCCGATGCGCGCGATCACCCGTTGGGAGCGGATCATCGAGAGCGTGCCATCCGCCATAACCACCTTCCGCCTGCTCGACGCGCGCCCCGACCTGATCGAGCGGCTAGTGGCTGCCTTGACCCTCGCCCCGGTGCTGTCGGACGAGCTCGCGCGCAAGCCCGAGCTGCTCGACACGCTGATCGATCGCGACGCGCTCGACCTGCCCGGCGACATGCAGGCGATCATGGCGCGGATGCGCGGCGCTGCGATCCGCGATGATTACGAGGCGCTGCTCGACGCGATCCGCATCGTCACCGGCGAGATCCGCTTCGCGCTCGGCATCCAGCTGATCGAGGGGCTGGCCGATCCGCTCGCCATCGCCCGCGCCCTGTCGCGCACCGCGGAGGCCGCCTTGCAGCTGGCGGCGGAGGCGACGGCGGCAGAATTCGCCGCCAAGCATGGGCGCATTGCGGGGAGCGAATTGCTGATCCTCGGCCTCGGGCGATTGGGCGGCGGGGCGCTGACCCATGCCAGCGATCTCGACATCGTCTATCTCTTTACAGGCGATTTTTCCGCGCAATCGGACGGCGCGCGGCCCTTGGGCGCGACGATCTACTACAACCGCCTCGCCAGCCGGGTCAGCGCCGCGCTCTCGGTGCCGACCGCGCAAGGAGCCCTCTACGAGGTCGATACGCGGCTGCGACCACAGGGCAACCAGGGGCCTATGGCGGTGAGCTGCGAGGCTTTCGGCAAATATCAGCGCGAGGCGGCATGGACGTGGGAGCACATGGCGCTCGCCCGCGCGCGGGTGCTCTATGGCTCGGCGCAGGCGCGCGACGGGCTCGAGGGCGTGCTCGCCGAGGTGCTGGGCGCGCCCCGCGACAAGGCGGCGCTGCGCGAGGCGGTGCTGGCGATGCGCGCCGAGATGGCGAAGCACAAGCAGCCCGGCGGCCCGGTCGACGCCAAGCTGTCGCGCGGGGGGCTCGTCGATATCGAGTTTCTGGTGCACTACCTCCAGCTGAAGGGCGAGACCGCGGACGGACGCCCGCTCGCCGACGCCGCGGCGCAGGCGCTGTCTCCCGACCTTGCGGCGGCGCTGGAGGGCCTTGTGGCGGCGGGACTGGTACCGGCTGACCTCGCCGAGCCGCACGCGCTGATGAGCCGGATGCTGGTCGCCGGACGCCTGCTCGCCCCCGATGGCCGCGAGCCGCCGTCGAGCGGTGCGCGCGCGCTGGCGCGGGCCTGCGGGTTCGATTCGTATCAGGCACTCGAGGAGGCCTTCGCCGCCGCGCGCCTCAGGGTGGCCGAAGTGTGGAAACAAATCTTGCGGACAGACATTCTCGAAAGCGAACAGGAGAACCCCCAATGAGCAACTTCCCCGGCGTCGGCGACGCCATCCCCGACATCGCCATGGAAACCCCGGAAGGAGCGCAAGTGAAGCCCTCCGACTTTGCCGGATCGAAGCTCGTGATCTTCTTCTATCCCAAGGACGACACCCCGGGCTGCACCACCGAGAACAAGGATTTCTCCGCGCTCAAGGACCAGTTCGAAGCGGCGGGGACGAAGCTGCTGGGTGTGAGCAAGGATCCGGCCAAGAAGCACGCCAAGTTCATCGCCAAGCACGGCCTCACCGCCCCGCTCGCGACCGACGCCGAAGAAGGCGGTCTCAGCGACGCGCTCGGCGTGTGGGCGGAAAAGCAGATGTACGGGAAGACCTACATGGGCATGGTGCGCGCAACCTATCTGGTGGGCGCCGACGGCACAATCGCGCGCATCTGGGACAAGGTGAAGGTCGCCGGTCACGCCGAGGACGTGCTGGCAGCGGCCAAAGCTCTTTAAGCCCGTGACCACCGTCGCCCGCGCCATCC
>NZ_JAMNXL010000283.1 GCF_023653175.1 Erythrobacter sp.
ACAATCGGGGTGAAGAGGTAATCGAGCAGCGTGCGACTGCGGCCGGAAAAGATGAAGGCATCCACCGGCATGCCGGGGATCGCTTCAACCCCGGCGGCCTTGGCGCCTTCGCCCATGGTGAGCGCGATCCGCGCCTCGTAATAGTCCTCTCCCGTCGCCGTATCGGTCTTGAGATCGGCGCTGACCGCCCGGACGATCCCGGCGAGGCGCGGGGCTTCCCAACCCTTGTAGGCGGCGAGCTGCGTGCGCACCTTCTGCCCCTCGAACAGGCTCGCCCGGTCGCTCGGGCGGATGCGGACAGCCGCGACGATCCCGTCATTGCCGGGCACGATCTCCATGATCGTCTGACCCGAGGGGATCACCGCGCCGGGCGTGTTGAATTCAAGGTTGAGCACTTCGCCATCGGCCGGGGCGACAATCACGGCGCGCTCCAGAACATCTTGCGCATTGTTGAGCGATTCGAGCGCCGCAAGCCGTTCCGCGCGCGCATCGCGCAGTTCGATCGAGGCCTGCTGCCGCCGCTCGGCGCGCAATTGCTGGGCCTGACGCTCGGCATCGGCGGCATTGGCGCGGGCCGTATCGCGCTCCGCCCCCAAGCGCGCCATCTCGCCCGAGAGGCGTGCGGTCTCACGCTCGTACTCGGTCACCCGGTCGCGGCGCACCATCTGGCGGGCGAGCAATTGTTCGAACCGCCCCAGTTCCTTGCGTGCAATCTCCAGCGCGCGGCGGGTGCTGGCGATTTCGTCCTCTTTCTGGAACGCGGTCTGCCGTGCAGCGACGGCCCGTTCGGTGAGCAGCCGGGTCTGGGTGCTTAGCGCGCTGCGCTCGGCCTCGAACAGGTTCACCTCCTCGGCGATCAGCGCGTCGATGCTGCCGGACTTGAGCTTGAGTGCGTATAGCGCGGCAAAGTCGGGTTCCGCGCGATTGTCGAGTTCGGCCTCGATCCGGGCCTCGCGCGCAGCCAGCGCGGCGATCTGAGTGCGCAGCTGATCACGGCTGGCGAGCGAGGCGGTCTCACGCAGGGTGATCAGCACGTCACCTGCCTTGACCCGCTGGCCTTCGCGGACATGCGTTTTCTCGACAATCCCGCCTTCGAGATGCTGGATCACCTGCCGATCATTTTCGACCACGATGGTGCCGCGCGCGGCCAGACCTTCCTCAAGCGGGGCAAATCCAGCCCACATTCCAAACCCGCCAAGACCGATCGCGCAGGTCAGCAGTGCGCCCTTGACCACTCGGTCTGACAGGATGGTTGTTTCGGAGATTCCGGGGATCAATGTCATGCTTCAGCCTCCTTGCGGCGCAGCGTGATGGGGATGTCGCGGCGCAGCGGCGCGCGTGCGGTGATGGTGCCTTGGGCGATGGCGTAGATTTGCGTGGCGTGGGTCAGCAGGCGCGGATCGTGGGTCGCCACCAGCGCGATCGCGCCACGTCTCACACGTTCGTTGATCGCCGCAATGGCGCTCGCCGCCGCCACCTCGTCAAGATGCGCGCTGGGTTCATCGAGCAGCATCAGCACCGGATCGCCGAACAGCACCCGCGCCAGCCCGATAGCCTGTTTCTGCCCCGCCGAAAGATGCGCTCCGCCCGGGCCGATCAGCGTCTGGTAGCCATCGGGCAGACCCAGGATCAGCTGGTGCGCCCCGGCAGCTTCGGCTGCGGCGATGATCGCATCACCCGGCGCCTCGCTCAGCCGGGCAATGTTCTGCGCGATGGTTGCCGGTAGCAGTTCGACGTCCTGCGGCAGATAGCCGACATATTGTCCGCGGTCGATAGCGGGCCAGGCATGGATCGAGCGTCCGCCGAGCATCGCAACGCCCCCGGCAATCGGCCATGCCCCGGCAAGGGTTTGCAACAGCGTGGTCTTGCCCGACCCGTTGGTGCCGGTTAGCGCGATCAGGCTGCCTCCCGCAATCTCTGCAGAGAAGGGCCGGATCAGATCCACCTCGCTCCCCGGCAGGCGGGCAGAGACGCGATCAAGCGACAGCAGCGCTGCGGGACGCGGGAGCGGGAGGAACGGCGCCTCGGGCGCGAGATCGCCCAGCCGCTCGGTGCTGTCGCGCCAGGCGCTGCGAGCCTGTACCAGCGACCGCCAGCTCCCCACAATCAGGTCAACCGGTGCCAGCGCGCGTGAGAGCACGATTGATGAGGCGACGATCCCGCCAGGAGAGATCTGTTGCTCCAGCGCCAGCCACGCCCCGGCGCACAGCATCATGATCTGCAATATCTGACGCGCCGCGCGCGACGTCGCGGTGAACAGCGCTTCCTTGCGCGACGCCTCGGTTGCGGTGGCCGCGTCGGATTGGCGCAGCGCCGCCCACAGGTCGCGGGCGCGCTCGACCAGTCCCATCGCCACCAGCGCGGAACGCTGCCGCGCCAATCCTTCGGCCAGACGCGAGGCCTGTGCCTGGACTGCGCTGCTTTTCTCGCTGGGGTCGCGGGTCGCAATTTCTGCCATCACGGCGAGCGCAAACACGATTCCACCGCCAGCCAATCCTAGCACACCGAGCAATGGGTGGATCATCACCAGCACGATCAGGAACAGCGGCGAAAACGGCAGATCGCAAAACGCAAGAATGGTCCCGCTCGAAAAGGGACCAGCAAGGCGTGTGGCATTGCCCAAGTCGCGCGGTAGCGCGCCGGGCTCTTCGAGCGCAGAGCCAAACCGCCGGAAGGCGCGAGCCGAAA
Source organism: Erythrobacter sp. (assembly GCF_023653175.1). GTDB lineage: Bacteria > Pseudomonadota > Alphaproteobacteria > Sphingomonadales > Sphingomonadaceae > Erythrobacter. Next base: position 2,689 of record NZ_JAMNXL010000283.1, read on the forward strand.
AGGTCGTCTCCA
>NZ_JAMNXL010000144.1 GCF_023653175.1 Erythrobacter sp.
GGAATTTCGATATGACAAACTCGCTTTTGGCGGGTGCCTATATGCGCCCGCTCGCTAGTGCATGTCCGCAGCAGACCGCAACCGCGATCATCGCCGCAGCCCATGACCTGCTCGGCCATCTTGCCGCCGGGCGCCGGATCGATACGCCTGCCATTCGCACCGCCATGCAGTCTGCCTTTGGCGCAAGCGATGCGACCGGAGCTTGGGACTGGAAGACCGCCTACGAAGCCGTCGAGGTCGCGCAATTGCTGTTCATGCGCCGCTACGGCCCGGCGATCCATACGAGGACCGCCGATCCGGTCCAACGGCTGAAACTGGTTGAGCGGATTGCCCGGCTCGCCCCCACGCAAACCCGGCGGAGCGAGGAAATGCAGGCCTACCAGCAATTCTCGACGCCGCTGGGGCTGGCATGGGTGACCGGGTTTGCTGCAAGCTTCCGGCCGGGCGAACTGGTGCTCGAGCCATCAGCGGGCACGGGATTGCTGGCGGTACAGGCTGAGCTCGCCGGATGCAGGCTGGCCGTGAACGAGGTCGCCGACATGCGTGCAGCCCTGCTTGGCAGCCTGTTCGCAGGCTCGGCCGTGTCGATGCATGACGCCGGACAGATCCACGACCGGCTCGATACAGCTGTGGTGCCGAGTTGCATCATCATGAACCCGCCATTCTCGGCAGCGCTGAATGTTGAAGCCCGTGTGGCCGACGCAGGCTTTCGGCATCTGTCATCAGCAGTGGCACGGCTTTCAGACGGCGGTCGGCTCGTCGCGATCACAGGGGCCAACTGCGCGCCATATCACAACGCATGGCGAGATGGTTTCATCCGGATACAGGACAAGGCCCGGGTCGTGTTCAGCGCGGCCATTGCGGGCAGCGTGTTCGCACCGCACGGCACTACTGTCGAAACTCGGTTGACCGTGATCGACAAGGCTCCCGCTGACGATCCAGCGCAATTTCCCACATCGCCGGGCATGGCTCCCGATCTTGCGACCTTGCTGCGCTGGGTGGCCGACAGCCTCCCACCACGGCAGCCCATCGCCGCGTCAGCTCTTCAGCCACTGGTCGCTGCGCGTCATTCACAAGCGATCAAAGGCAGCTCACAGCCGAGACTGGCTGCAGCGGCGATCGCTGGGACATCCGGCGAGCCGCTCGGCTATGATGTGATCGACTGGTGTCCTCCGAACGACGGCAAGCTCTCCGAAACGCTCTATGAGCCTTACACCCTCCAATCGGTCCGTATCGCTGGCGCTCAGCCACATCCGACACGACTGGTGCAGTCAGCCGCGATGTCCTCGGTCGCGCCGCCCAAGCCGAGCTATCGCCCGCATCTGCCCGCTGGCCTCGTCGAACAGGGGCTGCTGTCCGATGCCCAGCTCGAATCGGTGATTTATGCGGGCGAAGCCCATGCCGACCATCTCGCCGGCAGTTGGGCAGTCGATGCGACCTGGGACAAGGTCGAAGCCGCACCCGATGACTGCGACACGGCCGTCCGGTTCCGCAAAGGCTGGTTCCTCGGCGATGGCACCGGAGCAGGCAAAGGGCGTCAGGTGGCAGGGATTGTGCTCGACAATTGGCTCAAGGGCCGAAGGCGCGCAGTCTGGGTTTCGAAATCCGACAAGCTGCTCGAAGATGCGCAGCGCGACTGGAAGGCTCTGGGGCAAGAGCCCTTGCTGGTCACGCCCCTCGCCCGCTTCCGTCAGGGTACGCCGATCCGGCTCGAGCAGGGCATCCTTTTTACGACCTATGCCACGCTACGCTCAGACGCGCGCGAAAACCGGGTTTCCCGGGTCCAGCAGATCGTCGATTGGCTGGGGACCGACTTCGACGGGGTCATTGTCTTCGACGAGAGCCATGCCATGCAGAATGCCGGTGGCGGCAAATCCGAACGGGGCGATTGCACCCCCTCGCAGCAGGGACGTGCCGGACTGCGCCTGCAGCATGCGCTCCCCGATGCCCGGGTCGTCTATGTCTCTGCAACCGGCGCCACCACGGTCGAGAACCTTGCCTATGCTCAGCGGCTCGGCCTGTGGGGCGGCGCAGACTTTTCCTTCGACAAGCGCACCGATTTCGTCGCAGCCATTGAAGCAGGCGGGGTCGCAGCGATGGAGGTGCTTGCCCGCGACCTGAAAGCCCTCGGTCTCTACGCCGCCCGTTCGCTGTCCTACGAAGGCGTCGAATATGAGCTGCTCGAGCACCAGCTCACCGCTGACCAGGTTCGCATCTACGATGCCTATGCAGGGGCGTTTCAGGTCATCCACAACAACCTGGACGCGGCGCTGGAGGCTGCCAACGTCACAAGCAGCGAGGGCACGCTCAACGCACAGGCGAAGTCGGCAGCCCGCTCGGCATTCGAATCCGCCAAGCAGCGCTTCTTCAATCACCTCATCACGGCGATGAAGACGCCAACGCTAATCGCCGCGATCGAGCAGGGCCTCGCCGATGGCCACGCCGCTGTGGTGCAGATCGTCTCGACGGGGGAAGCGCTGCTGTCGCGCCGCCTCGCCGACATCGATCCGGGCGAGTGGAACGACATTCAGGTCGATATCACGCCACGCGAATATGTTCTGGATTACCTCCTCCACAGCTTCCCGACCCAGCTTCATGAGAGCTTCACCGACGGCGACGGCAATCTCGCGTCCAGGCCAGCCTATGACGAGGATGGCAATGTCGTGCAGTGCCGCGAGGCGCTCGAACGACGTGACCGGCTGATCGAGCAATTGGCATCGATGGAACCGGTACAAGGCGCACTCGACCAGATCGTGCAGCGGTTCGGGACAGATATGGTGGCCGAGGTGACCGGCCGTTCGCGCCGGATCGTCCGCAAGGTCGATGCAGATGGCGACCGGCTCGCCGTCGAAAACCGGCCTGCCCATGCCAACCTCGCTGAAGCGCAGGCCTTTATGGAGGACCGGAAGCAGATACTGGTCTTCTCCGATGCTGGGGGCACCGGACGCAGCTATCATGCCGATCTGGGCGCGAGGAACCAGCGGCTCCGCCATCACTATCTGCTGGAAGCAGGCTGGAAGGCCGATGCCGCGATCCAGGGCCTGGGCCGCACCAACCGCACCAATCAGGTGCAGCCGCCGCTGTTCCGGCCGGTGGCCACCAATGTCCAGGCCGAGAAACGCTTCCTCTCAACCATCGCGCGGCGGCTCGACACGCTGGGCGCAATCACGCGCGGACAGCGGCAGACCGGTGGTCAGGGGCTGTTCCGCCCCGAAGACAATCTCGAAAGTCCCTATGCCCGCGATGCCCTGCGCCAACTCTATGTGCTGCTCTATGCGGGCAAGGTCGAGCGATGCTCACTCGCCACCTTCGAGAGCATGACCGGCCTGTCGCTGACCGACGGCAGCGGGTGCCTCAAGGACGACCTGCCGCCGATCACAACCTTCTTGAACCGGCTGCTGGCACTCACCATCGACATGCAGAATGTGCTGTTCACGGTGTTCGAGAAGTTGCTCAGCGCCAAGGTCGAAAGCGCAATCGCGGCGGGCAGTTACGATCTCGGGCTGGAAACGCTCACCGCAGACAGCTTCACCGTCACGGGCAGCGAGCCGATCTACGTCCATCCGGCCACGGGCGCAGAGACCCGGTTGCTGACGATTTCAATGAAGGAGCGCAACCAGCCGGTCTCGCTCGAGCGGGCGCTCGAACTGCGGCGTGAACCCGGCGCGAGGCTATTGGTCAATGCCCGCTCGCGGCGCGCTGCTGTCCAGCTGCCCGCCCGCAGCCTTATGCTCGACGATGGCGAGGTTGAGCGCCGCATCCGGCTGATCCGGCCGATGGAGCGGCTGAACTTCGCCCTGACCCACCTTGCCGAGACCCACTGGGAGGAGATGGACGAGCGGACATTCGGGGTAGTCTGGCAAGACGAGGTGGCGCAAGTCGATGAATTCACGATAAGCGAATTGCACATCGTCACCGGCCTGCTGCTCCCCATCTGGAAACAGCTTCCGGAAGAATCGACCCGCGTCTACCGGCTTCAGACCGACGATGGCACGCGCATTATCGGGCGCAGGGTGTCCGCAGCATGGGCAGCGAGTGCGACGGCCAAGCCAGACGCGCCCGTGCTTTCGCCACCACAGGCAATCGGATTGCTGCGTGAAGGGCACGCGGTGCTCGACCTTGCCGATGGGCTGCAACTGCGCCGGTCTCGGCTGATGCAGGTGAACCGGATTGAACTCACCGGGTTCGGATCGACGGCGGTCGACCGGCTCAAAGCCATGGGGCTGTTCTCCGAGATCATCAGCTGGAAACTGCGTCTGTTCGTCCCCGACGACATCGTGACAGGGTCGGCTGCGCTCGAGCGACTGTTCGAACGGCACCCTTTGACGCGCATCGCCGACCGGAAGGCAGCCTGACATGGCCAAGCTCTCCACGCGCGCCGCAGAATTGTCGGAGCGGCTAGCACAGAACGTACAGGCCGTTTGCCGCCACTATCTGCCCGCAGGCAGGCGTGAAGGCCGTTACTGGATGGTTGGCGATGTCGCCGGAACGCCCGGGCGCAGTCTCTACGTCCGTCTTTTCGAAACCGAGCGCGGCGCGATCGGCAACTGGGTCGATGCCGCAACCGGTGAGCATGGCGATCTCGTCGACCTCATCCGGCTCAACCAGCGGCATGGGCGTCTCTCCGAAACTATTGAGGAAGCCGAACGCTTCCTCAGCCTTCCGCCATCGGCTTCGGACGATCAGCGCAGTGCCGCGTCATTCGCCACGCCCGCGCGCGCAGGATCCACGACCGCTGCCATACGCCTGTTTGCCGCCTCGAAACCACTGACTGGATCAATCGCGAGCGCCTACCTGCGATCACGTGGCATCACACGCGTATCCGACCTGCCAGCCCTGCGCTTTCATCCGCGATGCTACTACAGACCAAACCAGAACGATGATCCAGTAACTGCGGGCGCTTTCCCGGCGCTGATCGCAGCAGTAACCGACAGCGACGGCTTGCAGACCGGCACGCATCGCACCTGGCTCGATCCATCCGGCTGCGCGAAGGCCAAAGTCGCATCCCCGCGCAGGGCGTTGGGCAACATCCTCGGCAACGCTGTAAGGTTCGGAACTGCGGATGATGTCATGATCGCAGGCGAAGGCATCGAAACCATGCTGTCGTTGCGCGAAGTTCTGCCAACGATGCCGATGGCAGCCGCAACATCGTCAGCCCACCTCGCAGCGATCTTGTTCCCGCCGACAATCCGGCGACTCTATGTCGCGCGCGACCGCGATGCTGCAGGCGACGCAGCGTTTGCCGTTCTGACGGACCGCATACAGGCAGCCGGGATCGAACTCCTGTCACTCATGCCTGACCTAGCCGACTTCAACGACGACCTCCGCCAGCATGGCGCTGGTGCACTGGCGGAACGCGTCCGCCATCATCTCCGAGAGCAGGATCAGACACGCTTTTCCGTCGACATTGGTTGAGCCGATACGGGGTTGGAGGACGGGACGATGGCGGCGTGCATAGGACTTGAGCCAAGACCTGGCCCAGCCCGGCCTCCTTCGAGTGGCGTCCGAGAGACCGGCTGCCGCGAGGCCGCAATGGCGGTCATGCGGCTATTTTCCGGCGGCGCATCCGCGCCTTTCCATCGCGAACCAAAATAGCCGCCCGTCCGCCATCCTCCGCTGCGCTTCGGTCCATGCGGATGCAGCCTCGCGGCAGCCGGTCAGAGGGACGCCCATGAAGGCCGGGCAAGGTGCCCGGTCCCAAAGCCCCAAGGACCGATGCGATGACCATCACGCCCGGTTCAGAACCCGAACACGAAAACTCAGCCACCGCCCATCTCCTCGATGAAATTGCACTCTACGGCTATCGCCCCTTCTCCGACGAAGCCGATCCGCGACCGCTCCCCGAAGAACGCATTGCCGCTGGCGCCGTCGCCGACATGTTCGATGCCCTCATCGCCACCATGATCGACACCAGGATGGAACCCGATCTGGAAGACCTGTGCTGGTCGCTTGCCAACCTGTTCCACCGCGCCGAAGGCCGGATCCAGCGTGAGCTCGACGACAACGAAGATGCTCAGAAGCGCAGCCAGCGCGCGCAGGATGGCTCCGAGGTCATGTCGGTCGAACTCGAACGCCTGCTTCGCGAAGGCACCGGCTTGATCGAACGCCGCAACGCCATGGAATTTATGCGCGATGCTGCCGGAGAACAGTTCGAGACGCATTTCCGCAAGGCCTGGACCCCGCGTACCGGGTCACTCGTCAATCATCGCACTATGACCGCCGCCATGATCGATAGCCGCGACTTCCTCGCTGCGAAGCGTCGCTCAGAAACCGAACCGCTGCTTCCGGTGGGCACGCGCATCGCGTTCACATCCGGACCTGAGTATCAGAACCACAACCGGATATGGGCCGTGCTGGACAAGGTGCTCGCCAAGTATCCAGACATGGTCCTGTTCCACGGCGGCAATCCCACCGGCGGCGAACACATCGCGTCGCTCTGGGCGCGCAATCGCAAGATCACCCATGTCGCGTTTCGGCCAGACTGGAATCGGTTCAAGAAGGCGGCACCATTCCGTCGCAACGACCAGATGCTGGAAGCGATCCCAAAGGCCGTGGTCGCTTGCCCGGGCAATGGCATCAGCGCCAACCTCGTCGACAAGGCGCGCAAGATGGGGATTTCGGTATGGGCGATCGAATGACCCCTGCCGACGACTTTCTAGTCGTTTAGGCTTTGAAAAATGTGAATAATTGCGGTCCTTCGTTCAAAGAGGACTCACCGTCGCAGCTTTTCGTGATTGTGCTTTGAGAATCAAAGCAGCGTCAATAACTTGGCGAAATGCGCTACCAAGATGTATATCCCTCCGAAGCACTACTCCGCAGCTCTGATGTCGCCCGTCCGCGCGCAGCCGAGCTGCTCAGCCTCGAGTTTTTCGAGGCTGCGCCTGCCTCGATGCCTGCCGCTGTTTTCGAGCAACACCATTTGTTGTGCAACCTTCGCGCTGCCTCTATGCGCGTGGAAAACTGGCGCGGCAAAGCGCATCGCGACTTCACCTTTCGCCCCAACGAAATCATCCTGACCCCGGCAGGTGTAAAGAGCGGCTGGCATTGGCACGAACAATCTCAGGTGATCGTAATTACGATCATGCCAGAGCGGATGGCCAAATTCGCGACCACCGAACTCGGAGTTTTGCTCTCTGATCGCCAACTTCTTGACACCCCGCAACAGCTCGATCCGGATTTGTGCCAATCGGCGATGATGCTACTGGATGCATTGCGTTCCCGCAGCACCGGCTCGGAAGTCATGTATGAGTCGCTGGCTCGCATTTTCCTTGTAAAGCTGATCCAGCGATACGGCGACATGCGCACAGAAGCCTTGCAGTTCAGTCAAGGCTTTACCGCCAGCCACTACAAGCGCGTGCTGGACTATGTAACCGATCATTATGGTGACCCAATCACGGTTGAGGATATGGGCCGCATTGCCGCTCTGAGCACGGCCCACTTCTCGCGCCTGTTCAAAGAAGTTCTGGGCGATAGTCCCTATCAGTTTCTCATGAACTACCGGATCGAACAGGCGAAGGTGAGGCTCGGTGATCGCACACAGGCCATAAGCGACATCGCGCTGCGCTGCGGCTTCGCCGACCAACCCCACTTTTCGCGCATTTTCCGGAAATTGACGGGCGAGACGCCTAAGGCTTATCGCGAGGCTCAATAGCAGGAATCTTCACAAATCGCGCAGTGCTGTGCAATCAGTCCAGCGGCCAAGTTGGCAAAAGCTCCTCATCGCACAGCACCGATGAAGGAGTTGAAAATGACAGACACGCACAAAACATGGTTCATCACCGGCGCATCCTCCGGGCTTGGTGAGGCTTTTGCCCGCTATGCCGTTGATGAGGGTTATAATGTTGTCGCCACAGCGCGTTCGATGGCCAAGCTGGAGGCCTTAGCTGAAATCGCACCTGATCGCGTTCTCGCGCTACGGCTGGATGTTACGGTTGCTGATGATGCAGAGGCCGCAGTCGCCGCTGCCATTGCACGGTTTGGCAGCATTGATGTCCTTATCAATAATGCGGGCTACGCTGTTATCGGTGCACTGGAAGAAACGCCGGATGCCGAGTGGCGGGCGCAAATGGAAACCAACTTCTTTGGTGCCATCCATGTCATACGGGCGGTCTTGCCCGTCATGCGAGCGCAAGGCGCGGGCGCTATTGCAAACATCTCCAGCAACGGCGGCCAATTGAGCTTCGCAGGCTTTGGCGCTTATTCTGCATCCAAATTCGCGCTGGAAGGCATGTCAGAAGCGTTGGCCGCCGAGGTTGCCCATCTGGGGATCAAGGTCACGATCGTCGAACCTGGGCAATTTCGCACCAATCTGGTGGGCAATGACATGCGCCGAATGCCCGAGATGCCTGATTATGCCGATAGCGTCGGCCCGATCCGCGACTTTGCCGATGGCATGAATGGAACTCAATTTGGCGATCCATATAAGGCAGCCCGCGCAATTGATCTCGCAATCAGGGCCGATGTCACACCGCTGCGTTTGCAATTGGGCGGCGATGCTATCGATACCATTCGCGCCCATTCCGAACAAATGCTGGCCGATATTGCGCGATGGGAGGCCGTGGGCCGCGATACATTGATGGCATCCTAACCAACCACCCCTTTGCAGACAAAATTCCAACCACTCTACAAACAGATTAAGGAACTCATCATGACAAACATCACCCCCACCAAAGTCCGCTTCGACAGCGCAGACCCCGACGCCCAATTGGTCGGCGATCTCTACACGCCTGACGTTGCAGCGCCGAACAGCGCGGCCTTTGTCATCATCGGACCGATGACGTTTCAAAAGGAGCAGGCACCCACCGAATATGCACGGCGGCTGGCGGCGCTCGGCCATACCGCACTTGCTTTCGACACCCGCTACCGGGGCGAAAGCGGCGGTGAACCGAGGGCTTATGAAAACCCGTTCCACAAGGTCGCCGATATCGTAAGTGCCACAGCCTTCCTGCGCACTCAGCCCGGCGTCGATCCTGAACGCCTGTTCGGTCTCGGCATCTGCCAAGGCAGCTCCGAAA
>NZ_JAMNXL010000145.1 GCF_023653175.1 Erythrobacter sp.
TCGACCACGGTGATCCGCCGAGCCTTGGCCTCGATGACCAGACGTTCGAGCACGCCATTGCCCGGAAAGGCGACGACGTAGCGCGGATCGAGGGAAAGCATACGCTCGTTGCGCTTGAAGCCAGCACGGGCGCCCAGCCGCATGTCGAGCGAGAACGTGACCTGCGGGATACCTCGACGTTCAGCCCAGCTCGATGCCAGACGGTCCACGCCCTTGGTGTCGCCGCCATGGATGAGCACCATGTCGGGAACACGGTCGCGGACCTTGTCAAGCGTGGCCCAGACACTGTTGCCGAAGGTCAGTGCATCGGCTTCGGTGGCATGCCGGGTGCGCCCGCCAGCGAATACGACGGGCGTTCCCTCGGGCACGGCCGCACGGCGTTTGGCCTCGGTACGGGCACGCAGGAAATCGCGACCTTCGACGAGCGCGGACGTCATCATCGCGCTGTGATTGAAGCGTGAACTGGAGACCGGCTTCCAGGAGGAACCGAACTCGTTGAGGTAGAGGGCTGCTGCAACTTCGCGCATCTCTTCGAGCGCCAGCATCGCGCTTTCGGCGCATTGCGCCCGCTCGACCTGGGTCTCAAGATCATGGGTATGAACCTCGGACCCATCGGCCGTCGCAATCAGCGCGCGGACCTCGTCGGTCGCCCGGTCAAGGGCCGTCGATTTGCGGGTCGCAGAACGGTGGAAGATGTTGACGAAGGCCCAGCCGAGATCCTCTGCATCGGCTTCAAGAGCGGTCCCGGACACCATGGCGAAGAGATCGGACCAGACCGCTTCGAGGGTTTGGACGACCGCGTCGCGAACCGGGAAATCGCTTGTCGATATGGGGGCAGGACCGACGGAAAAGCCGGCAAGATCGAGCCCGGCGAGTTGGTCGGCGAATGATGTGTGCATGAGAAAGTCCTCCTGACTGGCGTGAGGCCGACGCACCCGTTCATGGCTGCGCCAGCGAGAGCCCGTCAGGGCCAGCTTCAGGCAGGATTGCGCACCCGCCAGGGGAAACCCGGCTTGGCGGGCTGGCGCGGGCAGGCCTTGAGCCTGAAGGGCCAAGGCCAACACGGGTCCGCCCAAGCCGGGTTGCGCAAAGCTGGCGGCTGGCCCAGGGCCTCTCTCGCATGGCGCCAGACCATGAGCGGCCGGCAAAGCTCAGTCAGGGATGGCAACCCAAAGCGCTGCTTCTGGCCAACTCGCAGACCTCAAGCTGCGCGCTTGGTGTAGACCCCCTCGCCATTCGACATGTGCCCGAGGCAATCGTAGTCGCCGAAAAGGGCATCGAAGCGGGATGCGATCTGGGACAGCCAGCGCCGTGCCCGCGGCGACCGGGCCGTGCGCCAATCGGCGTCCCAATAGGCCCCGTCATCGCGTTCGGCGATCCAGACAGCCACCAGCCCTCCGTAGACCGATACGCCGAAATCCGCATAGGCATTGCGCATGAGGATCCGGTCTTCCCGGTCACGCCATCCGTCATGCGGGATCAGTGAAGGGAAGGCGTTGGCGGCCCGCTCGCGCAAATCCTCGCGCAGCCATTCGTACTCGAATTCCCAGTCGTCATCGTCTTCGACCTCGAGAACCGTGAATGCGACGATTGCGCCGCTGGGAAAGCTGACCGATCGGCCCATGATATCCTCCCTCAGGCCGCGAGCGCAGCGTCGTCTGACGCGTCGTCAAACTGGTCAGGGGTAATCCTCCCGCCGAGCCTCAGCAGCAGGCTCGAAGCTTGCTCGGCCTTGGCCGCAGCGGTCAGAATGGCGCGGTCGTCGTCTTTCAGAAGCTTGAGCCAGTGCTCGATGTAGCTCGCGTGGTTGTCGAGATGGGTCACGGGCAGCCCCAGCTCAGCACCCAGCATGGCGCTGGAGAGTTCGGCGACGAGTTCCTCGGCGGCGTAGGCCGCAGTGCCGAAGCGGTTCTTGAGATCGCGTGCCAGACGGCTGGCATGGCCTGTCCAGTGCGACAGCTCGTGGGCGAGCGTGGCGTAGTAGTGATCGAAGCCGTTGAACAGGCTGGCAGGCGGCATCGTGACGCGATCTGCAGTTGGTTCGTAATAGGCCTCGCAGCCCAGGTGGCGCACATTGACGGGGATTGCCGCGAAGAAGTCGTCGAGGTCGGCCTCTCGGCCTTCCGGCTCGACCAGTTCCAGCGTTGCGGCCGGATGAAAGCGGTCCGGCAGACCTTCCACCTGATCGGCATTGAAGACCGGATAGGCTTTCAGCACCCGTCGGGCCTCGTCGGTCTTTTCGCCGGTATCGGGGGCTTCCACCTCCTTGGTGTAGCTCTTGTAGAAAATCGCAATGGTCGATTTCTCGCCCTTGCGGACCTGGGCGCCGAGCGATTTTGCCTGATTGTAGGTCATCCAGAATGGCGATGCGTAGCCGCACATGTCGGCGACCATCCAGAGCCAGAACACGTTCATACCCCGGTACGGAATCCCGCATGCCCGCAAGGGCCGGGAGACCGGGACACCGCGCCACGGCTTGATCCACGGCTTCGTGCCTGCTTCCAGACGGGCGATGATTTCCTGGGTGATGCGGGTGGCGGGCGACAAGCCGCCGCCCTGCCCCTTGCGATAGGCCATGATTGTTCTCCTGATTGCGGCATCCGGACAGTCGGCGACGGGTTCGCCGGTCAGTGCCACAGGGTCCCGAGCCCCCTCTGCTCTGCTTCCAAAAGAGAAGCGGCCCTCCGGCATAAGCCGAAGGACCGCTTCACGAGGTGCGAGTGGCTGTGCCTGTCAGGAGGAGGTCAGGCGGCCAGCTCGCGGGGAGACTGATGTTCGTTATCACCGACCTGCCCCGCTCCAGCGGAGTCGATCTCAGCTTCGTCAGCCTCCGGCGCAGGGCCTGCGAAGCGCATGACCTCAGGCACCCAGGCGAGCGCCTTCTCGCGAACCTCGACCTCGGTGATGTAGGTGCCCGCAAAGACGCGCTCGGCGCTCATCGCGAGGTCGCCCTTCTTGACCGCGGCAAAGCGCGAGGAGAGCTCGAGACCGCCGACATCGGTCAGCGCATTGAGGATCACCTGCTTCGACACCCGGTCAAAGTAGTTGGCCGCGGTCGGCCGCCACCACTGCGCCATGTCGATACCGATCAGGCTGCCGAGATGATCGTGGAACGGAAGCTGGCGCTCACCGGCCATGTTGAGGCTTGCCTCGAGCGACCGGGCCACGACGTAACCCAGCCAGGCGGCGCGGCTGTCATCGGGCAGCGCCCGAAACAGGTCGAAGCGGGACATTGCATCGTCACCGGCGCGCCAGCTTTCATCGAGACCGGACCTGAGCTCGGCAAGCGCGCTGGTTGCCGGCGCATCCTTGGCTTCGAAGCCGATGATCGGGCCTGCAGGGACGGGCGCGCGCAGCGTGGTCGAAGAGCGCGCCCGCCAGTCATGGGTATCGGCATCGGCGAGGGTAAAGACCATGATGTCGAGCGCCAGCCCGGGATCGGATGCAACGTGAAGTGCCAGAACATCGCGGCGCTGCATCGCGAGTTCGTCGACCAGACGCTTCGACAAGGTGGTCCGGCGCCTGTCCGAACCTTCTTCGCCAGCGACGACTTCGATCCCATCGTCGGCCTCGGCAGGATCAGCCTGACGCTCGCTGTAGAACACCGGCTGGAGAACCGGCGTACCATCGCGCGAGAGCACCAAAACCATGCCCGCTTCGGCTTTCAGTTCCGGCGCGATGACGGGCGGGCGGGCACGAATGTCCTGGCATTCGCGCTCGATGGCCTCAATAGCCGCTTCGGCCGCAGCCACGGCCTCCTCGGCACTGTCCTCGTCTTCAAGGATCGCCGCGTGCTCGTCATAGGAGGCATCGAGTTCGTCGAGCCTTGCCGCTTCGGCTTCGGTCAATGGCGCCGGTTCGGCGGGAAGCCTGACCAGCCCTTCGACCAGGTCGTGGCTGGCATAGGGATCGAGCGTCGGCTTGACCCAGGCAAGACCCTGCTCGGCGGCGAGGGCTTTGGCCTGCTCTTCCATCTTTGCCGCCGCGAGGCTTTCGAGCAGCGCGACATCGACCCAGGATTCGCTGTCGTCGTTATCGAACAGCTCACGCTCAATCCGGCCGCCGGCTGCGATGTAAGCATCGCGGCCAACGAGGCGAGCACGCGGATCGCTGCCCCGGACGGTCCCCGACAGGACCATGCGCCGGACACTATCGGGGTTGGGCGCATAATAGCCCGAGGACACCTGCTCGAACACGCGGGTCTGGATGTCCTGATCCGAGGTGGCGCCAAAGGCCTTGGCAATATCGAGGGTGATCTCTCCGGCGGCGAGCGCCTTGAACACGACAGGCGCAAGCGTTGCGAGACGCAGCCGCCCCTCCACGAAGCGGACTGTCACACCGAAGCGGCGCGCAACATCTTCGACAGTCGCGCCGCCTGCCATGAGCGCGGCAAAGGCCTGGGCTTCGTCAGCGGGGTTCATAGCGAGGCGGTGGAAGTTCTCCGCGAGGCTGGTCTCCACGGCCGCTTCAGCGCTGTCCTCGAGAACGAGGCACGTGACTTCATAATTGCGGGCGAGCAGCTTTTCTTCAGCCAGCGCGAGCATCGCGCGGCGACGACGCTCCCCGGCCTCGACCTCGAACTTGCCTTTGGCAGCAGGTCTGACGATGAGGTTCTGCAGCAGACCGTGGGCTCCGATGCTGGCCTTGAGCTCAGCATCTGCTGCCGGATCACCGTGGCGGCGGACATTGCGGGGCGACTGAACGAGCTTGTTCAGAGGGATCGACTTGATCATGGGACACACTCCTGATTGTGAGCCCGGCACGCCGACTATCGACGCCCTAATAGCTCAATCAGGGCAAAGCCCCCTCCTCTCTTGGCCGATTGCTGAGAGTTTCACAGCCCGGTCGGCAGCGAGGGATGACGATTGCTGGTACTTTGCTGCCAGCAAACGGCAAGCTGCCGAACGGCGGGATTCGCCAAGAGCCGACAACGAGCGTTTATCCAACCCTAACGGCATTCCGACAGCACCTGGGCCGATTGCTGACTATCCGCTTGTGGGCGCGCTGAGGAGCAGCCGGACCTTCTAATTTGTAACACTTATGGTCCCAGCTCTCATTCCCCTTGCTTCGGGAGATCTCTTTGCAAGACGACGTCGTGATGCTCGTATTCACCGAAAAAGCGATCATTTGGGCGGTCGCATGGCCGCCCCAAGGGCTTGGACGGTGGCTCAGTGGCTGGCCCGACCCGCCCACAGCACACGCGAGGTCTCGGAGAAACCCTTGACGGATGGCCGTCCCTCACCTATCTCACTTTTATGAGTGAGGATTATGAAATGATTCGACACCTGATGCTGGCCCACCCCGCTGGAAGCACAACGCTGGCTGGTAGCGCCATGGGACGGCAGATGCTTGCCCATCTAATCGAGAAAACGACGCCGGTGGCCGAGCCCACCCTTGCCTTCCTCGATTTCGCGGAGGTGGACATCGCGACGGGGTCGTTTCTTCGTGAGGCCGTCATGGGCTTCCGCGACTTCTGCCGCAACGCGGCGGGCATGATCTACCCCGTGGTCGCCAATGCCAATGCGACCATCGAGGAAGAGCTTGCGACCTACCTTCGTGGTCGCAACGATGCCATTTGGGCATGCACCCTCGACACGGACGGTACAACCACCGACCCGCACATCCTCGGCGAGCTGGACGGCGGGCAGATGAGCACCATCCAACTTATCGCCGCGCATCATCCGATTTCCGCGCCGGACCTGGCCAAGCTCCGCCCCGATGACAAGATCGGCACGACCGCATGGAACAACCGGCTGGCGACGCTTTCCGCCAAGGGCATGCTGAAGGAAGTGCGCCTCGGCAAAACCAAGCTGTTTAGCCCTGTAATGGAGGCGATCTGATGGGTGCCGATTTTATCCGCGAACAGTCCGGTCAGCCCTGGCGCAAGCGCTGGAATAAGGGCGTGGACCGGCTCAAGGAACCGGGGCTGTTTGATGTTCAGTTTGGAGCGCAGCAGCGCACCATTACGGCGGACATCGATCCCGGGTTGAGCGTGCAGCCTGGCGACGAGCTGGTGGTGCAATGCGGGTCTGGCAACGCCATGGTGTGCCGTGGGCAAAGCCGCATTGGCGCGGTGAATGGCCTGCCATCCGACATGCACGCATCCATTACTGAATGCGGCGGTGTCGCCCTCGGAATCGTCGAACGGGTCAGTCGGTTCGGCAACAGCGCGGAGCTTCGTTTGCAATGAAGAATGCCAACAAACATTCGCTGCCCCGCCTCGTGCGCAATGCGCAGAGTCTGTGGGACGATGCCGCGACCATGCCTTCTTCGCTGGGCTGTGTGGCCTGTATTGACCGCCCCATCTGCGGTGGAGTCCATAATGGTGCCAGCTTTTTCGACTGCGGCGATTACTGCCGCTGCAAGGACAAGGCGACCTGTGACCTCGTCTGCCGAGGCAAGCCGAAGCAGTTTGTGGAACGCTTGAGGGAAGTCGGTGGGCTGGAGTTCGCCAACGTACCCCGCGCTCAAGTCGTGCCCATCGAGGTACTGCCGCCGATGGTCCCGTTGATCGATCATGCCACCGCGCGTGTCGGCACGCTCAACTCCCCGATTGTGGCGCTGCCGCTCTATGCCCTTTTAAACATCGACGCGGGCACGCTACGCTATCCCGACCGCGCAGCGCTAAGCCAGAAATTCGGCATCGACCCGAATGCCCGGCTGGTGGTTTCCGGGGTGGCTCGGGACAGGAAGATCGAGCGTTACTGGGCTTCAAATGACAGGCCTGTCATGCTTGAACAGTTGGCTGCCCTCGACATCGCGCTGATCACGCCTCCCAATTTCAGCGTGCTGACCGATGTGCCCCGCACTGATAACCTGCATGCCATGAAGCGCATCCTCATGGCGACGGTGGAGATGATGCAGGCGGGGCTGCCGACCGCTTTGCATCCCAATGCGCGCACGGAACGGGATTATGAGCGCTGGGGCGAGCTGATCGCTGAGCGCCCGGAGATCCAATACCTCGCGTTCGAGTTTGCGACCGGCGCTGGCCGTGGCGAACGACTGGATTGGCATGTGGCGCAGCTAATCGCCCTTGCCGCGCGCGTGCCGCAACCACTGGGTTTGGTGGTTCGTGGTGGCATGCGCGCGCTCGAACCGCTGCGGGCAGCCTTTGCGGCGGTGACAATGATCGATACCGACGCCTTCACCAAGACCCGCTGCCGCCAGGAGGCGCAATTCCGGCACGATGGAAAGTTGGTGTGGCGCAAGCATCCGACCCCGCCTGGCGCGCCGATTGATGCGTTGTTGCAGCAGAACGTCGCGGCGCTCCACAGTCACCATATCATTCTGGCGCGCACGCATGCCGAAAAACGGCGTGGCGCTGCGTCAGAGGGCTTCCGCGCGCCAAATCGCGCTGATCGTCAGGCCCTCGAGGGCTGACGTATGACTTAGTCGCTGATCGCCATTGAGGGGATCATGCGTCGGGCAAAGCATGAGCGCGTGATCGCCAGAGCGGAAGCGAAGCTCCGCTCGGTCAGTCACCATGGACCGGCAAAGCTGTACGAATCCCTGCCCACGGCCACTTGCCGAAGGGAAGCGCGACACACCGGTTTTGATCGCCTCGGTCAGTGCCGCCCCTGCATCCGGCAGATGCGCGTAGTCAGGATTTTGCCGTAGCGTTTCCAGCACACCCATGCCGCGATCCGCCACTACAAACTCGAAGGAGCGATCCGTGACGGCATAGGCGACCAGTCCCGTATGAGCCGCGCCGCTATGCTCGTAGACATTGTCCTGCATCTCACCCATCGCTCCGATGAGCGACGCAACGAGCCCGGCGGGAAAACCCCGGTTCTTCGCCGCATTCTCCGCATGGAGCAGCCATTGCTGCCAGACCGGATCGCCGGTCTCTACAGGGTTTTTAAGAGGAAGTGGGAAGGCTCCTGCCTGATCGCTAAAGCCACCGCCGAACGGTTGACCCGTCGCCCATGCCTCACGAACTTGAGAAGCGAACGCCCCCGCGAATGAAATAGATTCGTACTCACTCGGGAATTGCTGAGCACCTGCCAGCAACTCAATGAGTGGGCCGATGCGGCCCGAGTTCTCAATCACGATCGAACCGTGGTCCCGCAACCTCCCATGCGCTGCCTCTCGCAAGAGATCATCAACGTCAGAGAACCGAGCCTGAAGGGCGTGCATCATTGCCCAATATCACAAGGACTTGGTCAACTCCTACCATTCTTTCAATCAACGATGATCCGGAACTACGCCTGCCAAAGGCTGCGTCAAACGTTCCAAATTGCGGCCTTTTGCTGACTATAAGCGTCTGGGCGTTCTATCGGCAGCTTGTGTCAGGAGCGGACATTCCTATTGGCCGTGCTGAACGACCGTGTCTAGGTCGAGATATGCCAATCTTCAGCACGTATTCGGCACTCAGCCAATGCTCGGCAAATTTACAACTCGGAAAACGGCCCCTGAACCGGCATCACGCACGAGATCAACGCGCGCGCCGTCCCAGTGGTAGTCTAGGTGTCGACCCTGCAGGGGGTTTGACGCGCAGTCTGGGTAGAAAAGCGCGACGCATTCTCCACCCGGATGCCGGATGCTCGGGTAGGCAATCCCGTTCGATCCCGCGCCTCTGAGGTGCCGCGCGAGCGCTTGGGATAAGACATAGCTATCCGGATCGAGCGACGGATTCGGCGCACCCGCCAGAGCTCGGAGATCATGCAGCTCTGCATCGACCGACATGACGATTTCGCGGAACTGCGAGGTCCACCCCGGCGCTTCCCGAGTTCGCACCATGAAACGGGCATGATGGTGGATTGTCTCGAACAGCGCAGTTTCGAACCGATCCCCGACGTAGAGAACACCGTAACTGCCGTCGGTAAAGCGGCTAGGCCGGTCGGTGCTCACGTGGGTGAACGGCGCCATGAGGTAAGAGGCCCCGCTGCCACCGACGCGCCGGGCGACTGGAACCAAGTCGAGATTGCCAATCGTCGCCATGATGCGGGGATTGGACTTCTGCTCTGCCGAAATCA
>NZ_JAMNXL010000146.1 GCF_023653175.1 Erythrobacter sp.
AACCCCGGTGCATTGGCGGCCGCTCGCCTTCTCGCGCGCGGTGAAGAACAAGAGGTAGCGGCCCTCCAGCGCGATCACCTCGGGCGCCCAGGTCCAGCCGCGCTCCGCCCATACGGGGAGCACCGGCATCGCATCATGCAGCCGCGCGCCGTCCTTCAAGGGCGCCCAACTCACCAGATCCTCGGACACCGCCATCTGGACATTGGCCTGATCGGCTTCCGCATTGGTCGCATAGGCGAGGTAGCGCCCCTCGTGGGGCAGCACGAAGGGATCGGGGAAATTTGCGCGGTAGACCGGGACGAAGGGCTCGGGCGACTTCGCTGCGGCGGGCGAGGCGAGGCTCGTCGCCGCGGTGAGGGCGGCCAGAACGGCAAGGACAGGTTTGCGCAATCGGCACTCCTCGATCATGAACAGGCAGGCATGGCTTGCCCCAGCTTTATTATCATATAAATGAGCGCACGATGAAGGAAACCCCCTCTGAGAGTCTCCGCCCCGGCGCCCACCGTCGGCTGTTCGGCCACCTGCCCGATGGCCGCGCGGTCGAGGCCGTGACGCTGGTCAACGCCGCGGGCATGCAGGCGACGGTGATCGCCTATGGCGCGGCGCTCCAGTCGATGATCGTGCCCGATCGCGAAGGCAAGCTCGCCGATGTCACGCTCGGCCATGCCACACTGGCCGAATATCTCGCCAACCCCGCCTATTTCGGCTCCAGCGTCGGCCGGGTCGCGAACCGCATCGCGGGCGGGCGCTTC
Source organism: Erythrobacter sp. (assembly GCF_023653175.1). Classification (GTDB taxonomy): domain Bacteria; phylum Pseudomonadota; class Alphaproteobacteria; order Sphingomonadales; family Sphingomonadaceae; genus Erythrobacter. Next base: position 753 of record NZ_JAMNXL010000146.1, read on the forward strand.
GTGCTGGACGGCAAGGAGTACCGCGTGCCCGCCAACAACGGCCCCAACGCGCTCCACGGCGGCCCCGGCGGCTTCGACAAGGCGCTGTGGGCAATCGTCGAGACCGGCGAGGACCCTGCGCCCTTCGTCCGCCTCGCCCACACCAGCCCGGATGGCGACCAGGGCTTTCCGGGCACATTGCAGATCACTGCCGACTACGCGCTGGGCGATGATGGCGCGCTGGTGATCACCTACCGGGCCACCACCGACCGGCCGACACTCGTGAACATGACCAACCACGCATATTGGAACCTCGCGGGCGAAGGTGCGCCCGGCGGAGCGATGGATCACGTGCTGACCATTCCGGCAGAACACTTCCTCCCCACCGACGAGACCGCGATCCCCACCGGGGACTTCGCAAGCGTGGCGGGCACCCCGTTCGACTTCCGCGAGCCCCGCGTGATCGGCGCGCGGGTGCGCGACACCACCCACGACCAGATCCGCATCGGCCATGGCTATGACCACAACTGGGTGATCGCCCGCGGGCGCGCGGACGCGCCGCGCCTCCTCGCCCGCCTCGCCCACCCGCTATCTGGCCGGGTGCTCGAGGTGCTTTCGACCGAACCGGGGGTGCAGTTCTATTCGGGCAATTTCCTCGATGGCAGTCTGATCGGCAAGAGGAGGCAGGCCTACCGCATGGGCGACGGGGTCGCGCTGGAGCCGCAGATGTTCCCCGACACCCCCAACCGCCCTGCGTTCGGCTCCATCCAGCTCGACGCCGGCGAGGAATACCGCCACCGCATCGTCTTCGCCTTTTCGGCAGACGCCTGACAGGCAAACAAAAAGCGCCGACGGCGAGAGGCCGTCGACGCTCCATCTTCGTGCCGCGCGATCAGGCCGCGACGGGCTTGGCCAGAGCTCCGCCGGTCATCTGGGCGTAGCTTTGCTCCATCTGCCGCATCTGCCCGTGGCGCCATTGGTCGTAGCTGTAGTCAACCTGTCCCTCGGAGGTCTGCGCCGTCATCAGCGTCATTCGTCCGGACGAGGATATGCGATCCTGTGCCATTGTCTGCCTTTCCGTATGCTTCGACCCGCAAAGTTGGCGCGGGGGGAAGACACACAGTGTCGCACGGGCCGGCGGGAGTGCTCCTATCCTGCATTAGCTCGCTGCTGCCCCCTGCCCGCCATCCGGTGCGTTTGAGCGGAGCGGAGCTTAACGGATGACGCAATTGGCTCTCAGGCAGCACCAAACGCGATCCGCAGCACGCACAGCACGCCGAATACTCCGCCGACAATGCAGGCCGACTTGTTGGCCGCCTTCGCCACCGCGCGGCCCAATGGGGCGTGGAGGTAATCGTCGATCAGCTCGTCGAGTCCGTAGCGGACGTGGCGGAAGCTCTCCGCGATCAGCAGCACCATCAGCAGCGTGTTGAGCGGATGGGCGAGCCAGCCGGTCACCCGCGCGTGCGACAGGTCGGGCAGCAGCAACACCAGCGCAGTCAGCAGCCAGGCATAGAGCATTAGCAGCGCCAGCGAGTTCCAGCGCACCGCGATGAATTCCTCTGCCCCGCCGCCGCCCGGGGGCAGGCGGCGGGTGGCTGCGCGTGTGTCCTGTTCGGGCATGGCGTCCTCTATTCCGCGGCTGCCGGAACCCGCAGCGCGCGGTGTTCCTCGGCGAACCATGCATAGGTCTGGCGCAGGCCCTGCCTGAGCGGGGTGACCGGCTCCCAGCCCAGCCATTCGCGCGCCGTGCTGATGTCGGGGCGGCGGCGCTGCGGATCGTCGGTCGGCAGCGCGCAGGTTTCGACCCTGACCGGAACGCCGGCGACCTCGCCCAGCGTCTCGCCCAGTTCGGTGATGGTCAGCTCCTGGCAATTGCCGATATTGACCGGCTGGAGCGCGGGCAGATCGGCCTCCATCAGCCGCATCAGTGCATCGACCGTGTCGTCGACATAGCAGAAGCTGCGCGTCTGGCTGCCGTCACCGTAGATCGTCAGCCGCTCGCCGGCGAGCACCTGGGCGATGAAGTTGGAGATTACCCGCCCGTCGTCGATCCGCATGTGCGGGCCATAGGTGTTGAAGATCCGCGCCACGCGCACCTCGGCGCGGCCCATCCGGGCGAAGTCGAAGGTCAGCGTCTCGGCAGCGCGCTTGCCCTCGTCATAGCAGGCGCGCGGGCCGGTGCAGCTGACATTGCCGCGGTAGAATTCGGGCTGCGGATGAATGTCGGGATCGCCGTACACCTCGCTGGTCGAAGCGAGCAGGAAGCGCGCGCCCGCCTCTTCGGCCAGCCGCAACAGGCTATCGGTGCCGACCACATTGGTGAGCATCGTGTGCTCGGGGTCGGCCTGATAGAGCACCGGCGAAGCGGCGCAGGCGAGGTTGTAGATGCGGCGGATCGCCGCGCCCTCGCGCAGCACCGCGAGCGGCAGGCCATGGGTGATATCGCCGCGCACGAAGCGGAACGCGGGGTAGCGCGCCAGCGTGTCGAGATTGGCGACGCGCGCGGTCTGGAGGTTGTCGAGGCACAGCACCCGCTCGCCTGCATCGAGCAGCCTCCTGCACAGGTGCGAGCCGATGAACCCCGCCCCGCCTGCCACCAGCGTCCAGCCATCTTCGCGGTGTGTCATGCCATTGCTCTCCTGTCGGCAGCGCCTGCCTTGTCGTTGTTGTTGGTCTCGGTGCGTCCCGCGATGGCCGCTGCGAGATCGGCTTCGAACTGGCCTGCGCGGGCTGCGGCGCTGTGCCCGTCCAGCACCGCCTTGCGCGCGGCCTTGCCGATCGCGCGCGCCGGGCGGCCTAGTGCGGCGATGACCTCGACGGCGGAGTCTGCAAGGATGATCGCCTCGCCGGGGGCGAACAGCGTCTCGATCCCTTCCCAGCGGTCCGAGATGATCGCCGTCGCGCAGGCCCCCGCCTCGAACAGCCGGACCGAGGGCGAATGCCCGGCCGCGATCATATCGGCGCGGGTGACGTTGAGCGTGAAGCGCGAGGCCGAATAGAAGCCTGCGTGTTCGGACGGCGGCAGGTGCTCGATCCGCTCGACATTGGCGGGCCATTCGATCTCGGCGGGGTATCTCGGCCCGGCAACCGCAAAGCGCAGGTCGGGGCGCGCGCGGGCGGGCTCGACCAGCAGGCGATCGAGGGTCGGCTGGCGATCGGGGCTGTAGGTGCCGAGATAGGTGAGGTCCCAGCGCTTGGCCGTCTCGAGCGGGCGGTAGAGTGCGGTGTCGACCGAACAATAGAGCGCCCGCGCGGCGCGGGCGCCGTAGTCGCGCTCCAGCCGCGCCAGCGTCGGCCCGCCGGTGAAGGAGCAATAGAGGTCATACCCCGCCAGCACCTCGGAGGAGAGGTATTCGCACTCTCCCCGGTCGAGCGCGGCGAGCGTCACCGGCGTGTCGATGTCGTAGAAGCACGTCACTCCGCGCGCGGCGTCCTGCACGAAGGCGCCCACCGCAACGCCATCGGGCACGTAGGAGCCGACCATCACCGCATCCGCCGCCGCGATCTCGCCGCGCCACTGCTCCAGCCCCGCGAGGCTGTCGTAATAGGCGAGGCGGCAGAACCCGGGCTCGGCCAGATCGCGGTGGGCGGCGTACCAGGGCACGTCGCGTTCGAGAAACAGCACCTCGTGGCCCCGCGCCGCAAAGGCGGCGAGCAGCGCGCGGAAGGTGGTCGCATGGCCATTCCCCCACGAGGACGACAGGCTCAGCCCGAGGACGACCAGCTTCATGCCGCGACCTCCCGCCGCGTCTCGGCAAGGCGGTGCAGCTCGCGGTCAACGATCACCGCGCGCAGTTCGTAGGTGTGCTCGTGACGCACACGCTCGAGCGCCGCCGCGCCGATTTCCCGCGCGCGCGCCGGGGTGAGCGCGGCGAGGTGCTCGGCAACGTCCTGCCCGTCGCGCGCGACCAGGATCTCGCGGTCGGGTTCGAGGAACATCGGGATGCCCTCCCAGGCGTCGGTGATGAGGCAGGCCGCCGCGCCCGCCGCCTCGAACACGCGGGTGGCGGGCGAGAAACCGACCGCTGCCATCGAATCCCGCGCGACGTTCAGCACCGCGAGCGGCGTCGCGTTGAAGGCGTTGTGGTCGGCGGTGCCGACGTGGCCAATCGCGCGGACATTCGGCGGCATGGACTTGTCCTCCCAGCCATTGCCGCCGAGCAGGAAGCTGCGGTGCGGCAGCAGTGCGGCGGCCCGCAGGAAGAACGCCTCCACCCGCGCCTCGCGGTCGGGCAGACGGTTGGCGAGGAAGGCGAGATCGCAGGCGAAGCGCGGGTCGGGCGGAACCGGCACATGGGTGGTGAGATCGAGCGCATTGTAAACCGGCACGCAGTCCCGCGCCCCGAAGCCGCGATAGGCCTCGACCACCGGGGGGCCGCCGCCATAGGTGAAGACCATATCGAGCAGGGGCAGTGCGGCGCGCACCGGGTGGGCGGCATCGCGGCGCATCTCGTCGAGCGTCGCGGCGGCGTCAACGTCCCAGAATATCTTGAGCGCGTCGCCGCGCGCATGGCTCAGAATGCCTTCGAGCAATTCGCGATCATAGACCCCGACCCCGCTCGCCTTGATCACCACATCGGCCGCACCCGCTTCGGCAAGGACGCTTGCGAGGCCCTCGGGCGTGGCCGGCCACACTACCACCCTGGCCCAGACCGGCGGTTCGATGTCGCGGTGCTGCTGGCGATCGAAGGCGTCGGGTTCGTAGAAGGTGATGCTATGGCCGCGCTCCGCCATCGCGCGCAGGATGCCGCGGTAATAGGTGGCCGCCCCGTTCCAGTAGGCCGACAACAGGCTCGATCCGTAGAAGGCGATATTCATGCGGTCTCCTTTTGGGGGGCGAGCAGCGCCAGCAATTCGTCGGCCCGGTGGGCGCAGGTGTGGCGTTGGCGGATCGTCGCGAGGCCATGCGCGGCCAGTTGCGCACGCATGTCGGGTTCATTGGCGAGTGCTTCGAGGTGCGCGGTCATCTCCGCACCGTTGCGGGCGACGAGGTAATCGCTGCCGGGCGCAAACAGCCCCTCGGCATCGTCCCACGGCGCGCAGACCAGCGGGATGCCGCAGGCGAGCGCCTCGAACACGCGGATGGTGGGGATGCCGGGCAGCGCCTCGACATAGAAGCGGCGGGGGACGTGGACGGTCGCCAGGGCTTGCGCGAAGATGGCCGGCGCGCGCGGGTTCGCCGCCCAGCCGCGATAGCGTGCACCGTATCGCTCGAGCGTGGCGAGCGCGGCGGCGGGGTAGCGCACCCCGTAGATATCGAGCGGCAGGCCTGCGGCGGCGGCGGGGGCGAGGAGGAACTCCTCGAGCTCCGCTGATCTCTCGCCGTCGCCCCAGTTGCCGATCCAGACCAGGCCCTCGCGAGGGCCTTCATCGGCAGGGGGGTGGAAGCGGCGCATGTCGGCGGCCTCGTGCCACACGTGGACCCGCGCGCCCCACCCCCAACCGCGATAGACCGCAGCGAGCGCCTCGCCGAAGGCCAGCACCCCGTCATAGCCCGACAGATCATAGGCGCGCATGGCTGTGGGCTCGCTGACCGCGCGGTGGTGGGTATCGTGGAACAGCAACCGGAAGCGCGCGCCCCGCTTCCGCAGCGTGCCGAGCGCGGCGACCAGCGCCGGATCGTTCCACTCATGGACGATCACGCAGTCCGCGCCCTCGACCAGCGCTTCAAGATCGGCACCCGCGCGGTAGCTGACCGAGGCGAGGCGCGGATAGGCGACCGTGAAAGGCTTCAGGCCCGCCGCGCCGTGATCGGCGACAAGGTTCGCGCGGCTCCACGCGTCCGCCGGTTCGAAGGCCACCGCATCGTGCCCGCGCGCCACCAGCTCGTCCATCACGCCGCGCAGGAAATGGGCATTGCCGTGGTTCCAGCACGAGGCGAGCGAGTGGGTGAAATAGGCGATCCTCATGCCGCCACCGCGCGCGCGCCCAGCAGCGGGGTGTAGATCGCCGCCATGCCCCGCGCGGTCGCGGCAGGGGTGAAGCGCACCGAGCGGCCATGCGCAGCCTCGCCCATTTGCCGGCGCAAGTCAGGGTCGCGGTGCAACCGCGTGATCGCGGCGGCGAACCCGGCGGCGTCATGCGCGGGGACGAACAGCGCCGCCCCGTCCCACAGCTCGCGAAAGGTCGGGATGTCGGACAGCACCAGCGCGCAGCCCGCCGCAGCCGCCTCGAGCACGGCAAGGCCGAAGGGCTCAAAACTTGCGGCCGAAACGAACACCGGCCGCAGCATCAGGAGCTCGGCAAGGGCTGCGCCGGGCAGCGTGCCGAGCGCGACCGCATGGGCGAAGTGCGCCTGCTCGCCGCGCGGGCCGCGCAATGGCCCAGCCGCCAGCACCCGGACATCGCACTTTCCGGCGGCCGCATCGAGCACCGCGGCGTTCTTGGCCGGGTCCCACATCCGCCCCACGCCGAGCGCGACGTGGAGCCGGTGGGCGTCGCCCTCGACAGCGGGTGCGAGCGGACGGCCGTTGAGGACCACCACGGGCGCGCGCGGCAGACGGTAGGTCGCGGCGAGCAGCGCGGCGAAACTCGCGCTCGGGGCGACTGCGGCAGCGGCGACGGTGAGCCCGCGGCGCACGAGGTCGGCGTGCCAGCCGAGCGCGGGGTCGAGTGGGCCGCCGCGCGCGCCCTGCCACCAGGTCGCGATGCAGCCGTGCGCGACCGTCACCACCGGCACCGGAAAGTGCGCAGCACCGGCCAGCGCGGGGGAATTGCAATGGACGAGGTCGGCGCCGAGCTCGCCAGCCAGCCGCGCCAGCGCCTCGGCCGCCGCGCGCACATCACCCGGCGCGTCGCACAGCCAGTCGAGCGGCAGGCCGGTCTCGATCAACCGCACCCCGGCGGGCAGGTTCGCGCGTGCCGCCTTATCCGGCTGCGGGCCGAGCAGCGCGAGCGTCACCTCGCACCGACCTGCGGCAAGCTCTCCAGCAAGGTCGCAGGAATACTGCCAGACGCCCCCCACCGCGTCGGTGGTCATCAGGATGCGCCGTTCCGCGAGACCCCTCACGCCGCACTCTCACGAGCGAGCACGCGCGGCGCGGGCGCGGAATGGTTGGCGCTCAGCCATGCGGCAAGATCGGCCAGCCCGCTGCGCCAGCTCTTGCGCGCAGGCAAGCCCAGCGCCGCATCGGCGGCCCGCGTATCGGCGACGAACCAGCGCTGGTCGCCCGCGCGCCAATCGGCGAAGTCGACCCGCGGCGCGGTGCCGAGGATGCGCCTGATCTCGGCCACAAGGGTGAGCAGGCTTACGGCGTTGTCCGCCCCCCCGCCCCAGTTGAAGGCGCGCCCCGTGATGGTCTCGATCCGCTCGAAGGCGGCGATATAGGCCGCGCAGGTATCGGCAACGTCGCAGATGTCGCGCACCTGATGGCCATCGCCGTAGAGCATGATCGGCTCCCCGGCGAGCGCGCGCAGCAGGAAGTGCGCGACCCAGCCCTGGTCCTCGGTGCCCATCTGGCGCTCGCCATAGATGCAGCTCATCCGCAAGACCGCGGCGGGCATCCCGAAGCTCCTCGCGTAATCGAGCACATACTGGTCCGCCGCGCCCTTCGAGCAGCCATAGGGCGTGTGGAAATCAAGCCCGCGGTCTTCCGCCACACCGTGCCGGGCGAGCGCGGGATCGCGCGGGACATAGCCCGCATCGGTGCGGCGGAAGGGGGTGTCGGCGAGGTCGCCGTAAACCTTGTTGGTCGATGCGAAGATCAGCGGCGCGCCCGGGCGCTCGCGGCGCAAGGCCTCTAGCAGCGCAAAGGTGCCGCCGAGATTGACCGCGAAATCGGCAGCCGGGTCGGCAAGGCTGGTAGTGACCGCGACTTGCGCGGCAAGGTGGAACGCGCCATCGACGCCCCGTACCGCAAGCGCGATCGCTCCCGCATCGCGCACGTCGGCGATGACCGGTTCGACCAGCGGGCCGTGCCGCGCGCTGAGCCAGGCGAGGTTGCGCTCGACCCCCGGCCGCTCGAGCGAATCCAGGATCCGCACCCGGCAGCCGCGCGCCAGCAGCCGGTCGGCGAGGTTCGATCCGATGAAGCCCGCGCCGCCGGTGACCAGCACCACAGCGCCCTCGCTCAGGTTTGCGGCTCCCGCCGTCATGCCACCAGCCCGCGTGCTTCGAGTTCCTCGCGGGCCGCTGTCGCCCGGTCCTCTGCGGTTTGCCCGGCGAGCCACGCCGCCAGATCGGCCAATCCCGCGCCGAAATCCTGCGCTGCCGCGAAGCCCAGAACC
>NZ_JAMNXL010000147.1 GCF_023653175.1 Erythrobacter sp.
CCGCTGCCGGCAGGGCGCCCTCCTGTGATCGTCAGAGTCGGATCAGAACGAAGCGGTGACCGAGAACACCACGGTCGCATCGGAGATCGAATCCCCGGCCAGCGTCGCGAAGTTCGGGCGGATCAGCGCGGCGTCGGCTTCGGCGATGTCGGTGTCGACATAGGCGGCCGAGAGGGTCAGGCCCGAGATCGGCACCACGTCGATGCCCAGCGACCAGTCGAAATAGGTGCCGGTCGGCGCGACGCTGGTGCCGTTGGGGCCAAGGCCGGGGTTGCCGTCCGAATAGCCGAGGTGGGCCTTCAGCGTGATCGGCGTGTCGGCGATGCCATAGGCGGCGTCAGCGGCAAGGTAGAGGTTGTCCTCCTTGTCGCCCGGATCGGCCGGAGCGCCCACCGGGAAGGCGTTGCCGAGCGCTTCCTGCTGCGGTGCATAGGCGACCGTGGCGGTCAGCGAAACCGGGCCGACCGCACCGCCGAGCTTGGCGTAGAACTCGACGAAGTCGGTGGTGTCCGCGCCGCTCGGATACATGAACCAGGTGCCGCCCAGATCGAGCGTGCCTTCGCCGACGGGGAGCTTGTAGCCGGCATAGATGTCGAGCTCCATGCTCGATCCGCCGAAGGTGCCCCAGCCGGCGAGGTTCGAACCCCAGGTGCCGATATAGGCGCCGCTTTCGTGGCTGATCGTGAAGCCGCCCTGAATCGCCATGCCTTCATCCGACTGCGAGACGCCGCGGAAGCGGTAGTCCGAGGCGAGGGTCGCCGAGCCCGAGATGGTGATGGCCGGGGTGTCTTCTTCCTGGCCCATGGCGTCCGCGAGCGCGATCGGGGCGATCGCGGGGGTCAGGGCAGCGGTTTCGGAGACGGTGATTTCGGTTTCGGTGTCAGCGGCCGGGCCGGTGGTTGCAGCAGCTGCCTCGCCAGCGAAAGCGGGGGTGGCAAGGCATGCGGCGAGTGCGACAGCCGAGGCGGCCGATGCGAAACGAATGGACATAAGGAACGCTCCATAGAGAGGTTTGGATCGTTCCACCTGCGCGGCGTGCAGGACTTTCTTATCCGATGAATCGGGTTCCCGTCGCGCCGTCGTCATAATCCTCCATGCTGCACTTGCGCACAAAGGTTATATGATGGGGTCGATTCATATTAGGTTGTTGCGTGGCTTTCCTGCCACAGTTTGCAGCCATGTCCTAGCGGCCCCGCGCAGGGGCGGTCGATACGTCAAGCGACCACCGCCCCCACTTCCTCCGGACGCGCGTTTCAGGCGGGCGCGCGCAGGGACTCCATGTCGATCACGAAGCGGTACTTGATGTCGCTCGCCTCCATCCGGTCATAGGCGGTCTGGATGTCCTGCATGGCGATCACCTCGATGTCGGGGAGGATGTTATGCTGCGCGCAGAAATCGAGCATCTCCTGCGTTTCGGCCAGCCCGCCGATGCCGCTGCCGGTCAGCACCTTGCGTCCCAGCAGCACCCCGGTGTGGATTTCCGGCATCGGCCCGATCAGCCCGACCAGCACTTGCACCCCGTCGATCCTGAGCAGGTGGAGATAGGGCACCACGTCATGGCGCACAGGGATGGTGTTCAGCACCATGTCGAAATAGCCACGCTTGGCGCGCATCGCGTCCTTGTCTTCGGTATTGAGGAAAGCATGGGCGCCGAGTTTCTCGGCATCGGCGCGCTTGGTTTCCGAGCGGCTGAGCACGGTCACCTCCGCGCCCATAGCGGCCGCCAGCTTCACCCCCATGTGTCCCAGCCCGCCAAGTCCGGCCACCGCCACCTTGCTGCCCGGGCCGACCTTCCAGGTGCGCAAGGGGCTGTAGGTGGTGATCCCGGCGCACAGCAGCGGTGCGGCCTCGGCCATCGGCATGCCCTCGGGGATCTTGAGCACGAACTCCTCTCTGGCCACGATCCGTTCGGAATAGCCGCCGAAGGTCAGCGAGCCGTCGCGCCGGTCCTTGCCGTTATAGGTGCCGGTGTTGCCGCCATCGAGGCAATATTGCTCGAGATCGGCCGCGCAATGCGCGCATTCGAGGCAGGAATCGACCATGCACCCGATCGCCACCCGGTCGCCGATCTTGTGGCGGGTGACGCCCTCGCCCACCGCGCTGACGGTCCCGACGATCTCGTGGCCCGGGACGATCGGATAGGTGGTGAAGCCCCAGTCGTTCCTCGCCGAGTGGAGGTCCGAATGGCAGATGCCGCAATGGCTGATCTCGATCAGCACGTCGTCATGCCGCAGCCCCCGGCGGGTGATCTGCATCGGGCCGACGCCGGAGTCCGGCGCGGTCGCGCCATAGGCTTTCGTCGGGTATTCATTGGTGGCAGTGGCCATGATCCTGTTCCTTACTTAGGCGGCATCCGTATCGCTCCATCCAGCCGGAACTGGTGGCCGTTGATGTAGCTGTTGCGCGCAATCTCCAGCACGAGGCTGGAAAACTCCTCGGGCTCGCCGAGGCGCTTGGGGAAGGGGACGCTGGCGTTCAATTGCGCCCACATCGGCGGGTTGCGGTCCTTCATGCCGAGCATCAGCGGGGTGGCGAAGATCCCCGGCATGACCGAGTTCACGCGGATCCCCATATCCATCAGATCGCGCGCCATCGGCAGCACCAGCCCGTTCACCCCGGCCTTGCAGCTGCCATAGATCACCTGCCCGATTTGCCCGTCCTGCGCGGCGACGCTGGCGGTGAGGATGATGCAGCCGCGCTCGCCGTCATCATTGACCGGATCGGCGTTCGCCATCCCGAGCGCCGAGATGCTGGCGATGCGGTAGCTGGCGACCAGAATGCCCTCAGCCCCGAAAGCATAATCCTCGGTCGAGAGGCGCTTGTACTGGCCGCTCTCCTTGTCCCAGCCCAGTGTCTTGCCGCGCCGGCTGGCCATCGCGCAGTGGAGCGTGACGCGCTCCTGCCCGTGCGCGGCGCGGGCGGCGGCGAAGCCTGCCTCGACCGAGCCCTCGTCCATGATGTCGACATGGTGGAAAGTGCCGCCGATCGCCGCCGCATGGGCTTCGCCCGCCTCGTCGTTGATGTCGAAGATCGCGACCTTCAGCCCCGCATCGGCAAAGCCTTGCGCGCTCGCCTTGCCAAGCCCGCTGGCGCCGCCGGTGACCACCACCGCCATGCCCGGTTCGAGTTTCATCGTGCCTCTCTCCCTCGTGTTCTTGCCCCTCTGCTAAGCTATCGCGCAAACCCGCGCCACCTGTCGAATGAGGCAATTCGGCAACATATCTTAGGAATGTTGCGGTGCGGCCCCCTGTAACCGGAATGTCACTATCCGGTCGCCCGAGTGTCACGGCTGGACGTTAAGCGGCGCTCCAACACGGTCCCGATCCCCGGGTGACCGATGGGGGAATCTTGCCATGCTCCGCACCCAGTTGCTCCTCGGCGGCGCCGTCGCCGCGATCGCCACAACCGTCACCGCGCCGGCGTTCGCCGCCGAGGTCGATCCCGCCGCGCTCGCCATCTCCGCCCAGGCCGGCGATGCGGCCCCCGAGGCCGCGGACGGCGAAGACGACGATATCCAGACCGCCAAGGAAATCGTGGTTCAGGGCTCGATCGGCTTTCGCAACCGTTCGGACGCGGCCGAACCTATTCTGATCTATGACGAGGAATATTTCCGCCGTTTCGAGCCGCTGACCGCGGGAGATGCGCTCAAGCGTGTTCCGGGCGTGACCTTCCTTTCGGACGTGATCGAAAGCGACGGCGCCCGTCTGCGCGGCCTCGATCCGGGCTACACCCAGATCCTGATCAACGGCGAGCGCGTGCCCGGCGGCCAGTCGGACCGTTCGTTCTTCCTCGACCGCATTCCCGCCGAGCTAATCCAGCGCGTCGAGATCGTGCGCTCCTCCTCGGCGCGCCGCACCGGTGATGCGGTGGCGGGCTCGCTCAACATCGTGCTGCGCGACGGCCTGACGCTCGATGGCGGCTATGTCCGCGCGGGCGGGCTGATCTTCGATGACGGCGAATTCAAGCCCTCGGGCGGCTTTTACTATGGCGGCGCGCTGGCGGGCGGTCGCCTGCTGATCGGTGCCAACGTGCAGGGCCGTTACAATCCCAAGGAAAAGCTGAGCCTGCGCTACGACGACAGCCCCGAGAACAACCCGAACTTCGCGACCGATAATTTCGTCAACCGCGAAGACCAGACCGATACCCGCGACGGCACCGATTATGCCTTCAATGCCAGCTGGGGGATCGAGACCGAAACCACCGAATTCGAAATCCTCGGCAACTTCGTGCGCACCGAGCGCGTGGAGGACGAGCGGTCGTATGAGTACAACGACGAGACCGCGGTCAATGGCCCGGTGCGCACCACCACCGTGCCCGCAGGCAACCTGATCAGCGACAATGCCAACGTCAACGACATCACCACCGAAAGCTGGTCGATCATCGGCAAGCTCGATCAGGAATGGGGTCTCGGCGAAACCCAGCTGCGGGTCGGCTATGCCAGCTTCGAAGATGTCCAGGACGAATTCGAACACGAAATCGACTTCGACCGCAGCTCCCCGCGTTTCACCGGCGAGCTGATCCTGTCGGACACCAGGGACACCGAGTTCTTCGTCAACCTCGAGCATGAATTCGAGCTCAACGATAATCTCGAATTCGCGATCGGCGGCTTCATCCAGACCAAGGACCGCGACACGCTTTTGCAGGAAACTCCGCGAACCAGCCTCAACCGCTTCAACCTGCCGGTGGCGACGCGGGAAGGCTATGACCAGTTCGTCCGCAGCCCGGTCGAGTTCGTGCCCGCGACCTTCCCGGCGTTCGAAAACACCGTTGTCGCGATCGAAGAAGACCGCGCCGATCTCTACGCGCTGATCGAAGGCGAATACGACAACCTGACCTTCGAAGTCGGTCTGCGCTGGGAAAGCACCTCGACCGACATCTTCGGCAGCAACCCCGACAACCCGGCCGGAACCAACGTCACCAATGATTACGACGAGTTCCTGCCCTCGGCCTCGCTCAAGTACGAAATCGGCGATGGCCGGATCACGGTTTCGGCCGCGCGCACGCTGCGTCGCCCGCGCTTCGATTTCATCGCTCCCATCGAGCTGGAAACCGAATTCGGCGACAACGACTTCCGCGGCAATCCCTTCCTGCTGCCTGAAACCGCCTGGGGCGGCGATCTGGGCTATGAGCACAAGATCGGCAAGAACGGCGTGGTCGGCATCAACGTGTTCTACCGCGATGTCAGCAACCTCACCGAACTGACCACCGCGCTGCTGCCCAATGGTCAGGTCGAACCCGGCTCGGAAGGCACCGGCACCTTCGTCTACGTCCCGCGCAACACCGGCGACGGCGAAGTCTACGGGATCGAATTCGACGCCTCGTTCAGCCTCGCCTTCCTCGGCCTGCCGGACACCGGCGTGTTCGGGAACCTTGCGATCCTCGACAGCAACATCACCGACGAATTCGGCGAGCGTCGCTTCAACGACCAGTCGGATTACGTCTACAACTTCGGCGCGATCCAGAACCTGCCCGATTTCGGCGCGGCCTTCGGCGCGACCTATCGCAAGCAGGGCGAGGCCTATGGCCGCGTGGTGGGCGAGGAAGTCTTCACCCGCTACGGCGCAGACCTTGAAATCTTCATCGAAAAGCGCTTCGGCGACAGCTTCACCATCCGCGCGGTGGGTTCTAACCTGCTTGACGGGACGAAGGATGAAGACTTCAACAAGTTCAACACCGTCCTTGAGCAGGAAAACCGCATCTTCGACGAATACGAACTTGAAAGCGAGCGCGCCGGGCCGGTGTTCCAGGTTGTTGCCCGTTACGCGTTCTGATTGAACTGAAAGGCCGTGTTGCAATGATCCGACCATTCCACGGCTTTGCCTTGATGACGCTGGGGATCGCCGCCGCCTGTGCGACGGTGCCCCCGGCGATCATGGGCGACCCGGCGGTCACCGTGACCGCGCGGGTACAAACCCCGCCAGTCGGCACCGCCAACGAAGATGCGGCCGATGATCCGGCGATCTGGCGCAATCCGGCGAACCCGGCGGCAAGCCTGATCGTCGGCACCGACAAGAAGGGCGGGCTCTACGTCTACGACCTCAAGGGCGCACAAAAGGCCTTTCTGGCCGCGCCGGGCATGAACAATGTCGATGTGGTAGAACTGGGCAATGGCACGGTGGTGGTCGCGGCGAGTGATCGCAGCGATCTGGCCAATGGGCACATCTTCCTTGCCCTGCTGGACCGCGCCACGGGCAAGCTGACCCCGGCGGGCAAGGTCGCGGTCGGGCCGGGTGAGGCTTACGGCATCTGCATCGACAAGCGGCAGGCAGGAACCGTGTCCAGCGCGCAGTTCACCGTGTTCAGTGCGCCCAAGAACGGGGTGATCTATCGCACCGTGATCACGGCCGCGAATGGCGCGTTTTCGGGCACGACCACGACGCTCGCCAACGTCGCCACCCAGCCCGAAGGCTGCATCGCCGATCCGCGCACCGGCACGCTCTACATCGGCGAGGAAGATGTGGGTCTCTGGGCGATCGACACCGCCACAGGGGCCAAGCGCATGATTGCGCCGATCGACAACAAACTGCTGGTCGCCGATCTGGAAGGCCTCGCCATCGCCCCTGAGGGCGCGAAGGGCGGCTATCTGATCGGCTCGTCGCAGGGCGATAATGCCTATGCTGTGTGGCGCCTGCCTGATCACACCCCGGTCGGACGCTTCCGCGTCGCTGCAGGCACTTTCGGCAGCACCGAGGAAACCGACGGGATCGAAGTCGACAACCGCGATTTCGGCCCGGACTTCCCCGGCGGCATCTTCATCGCGCAGGACGGCATGAACGCGCCGGCTGCGCAGAACTTCAAATATGCCCGCTGGGACGAAGTGCTTGCCGCGCTAGGGGAGCGCAAGTAACCCGCAGGGCATGACCCAGCTGATCAACACGCCCGACCGCCGCCGCTTCCTCGGCGCGACCGCCACCGCCTTTGCCGCGCTCGCCGCGAGCGGCTGCATGAGCCGCGGGGCCGGTGGCGGCGCGAAGGTGGCGAGCGGTGACGGGTTCGCCGGATACGGCGCACTGACACCCGATCCGGCAGGCTTCCTCGATCTTCCGCAAGGCTTTTCCTACCGCGTCCTCTCGCGCCTTGGCGATGCAATGGACGACGGCGGCACCGTGCCCGACCGGGCTGACGGGATGGGGTGCTTCGACCTCGGGAATGGCGAGATCGTGCTGGTGCGCAATCACGAGCTGCAGCCGCAGCACGATGCGGGCGGCGTGATCGCCAAGGGATACGGCAAGAAGGACGGTGTGTTCGTCTCCGGCGGCACCACCACCCTCGTGCTCGATGCTCAGACCCTTGCCGTCAAGCGCCAGTTCCGCAGCCTTGGCGGGACGATCCGCAATTGTTCGGGCGGGGTCACGCCGTGGGGCAGCTGGCTCACTTGCGAGGAAGCGCCGACCGGCCCGGGGCAGCCGCGCGGGGATGGGCTTGAGCAGGATCACGGCTGGGTGTTCGAAGTCCCCGCAGCCGCGCGCGGGCTGGTCGATGCGGTGCCCCTGAAGGCGATGGGCCGCTTCAACCACGAGGCCGCCGTGGTCGATCCGGCGACCGGCGTCGTCTACCTGACCGAGGACCGTGACGATTCGGTGCTCTACCGTTTCCTTCCCAAGGCCCCGGGCCGCCTTGCCGAAGGCGGGCGCTTGCAGGCGATGGTGGTCGAGGGCCTTGCCGACACCCGCAACTGGAAGTCTGCCGCCATGCCTGTGGGCAAGCCGTTCCGGGTTTCGTGGGTCGATCTCGACTATGTCGAGGCCCCGAAGGACGACCTGCGCCAGCGCGCCGCCGCCAAGGGCGCGGCGCTGGTGGCGCGCGGCGAGGGGCTGCACATGGGTGTGGGGCGCGGTCAGTCCGAGGTCTTCGCCTGCTGCACCAGCGGCGGGGCGAAGGAGCTCGGGCAGATCCTCAAGCTCACGGTCGGGGGCGCAGGCCAGCCGGACATGGTCGAGCTGTTCTTCGAAAGCGAGAGCACCGATCAGTTCAATTACGGCGACAACCTGACCGTGGCCCCGAGCGGCCACCTGATCGTGTGCGAGGACCAGTACACCGCGGTGCAGGAAAACCACATACGCGGCATCACCCCCGATGGTCGAGCCTATACCATCGCGCTGCTGCGCGCGCAGACCGAGCTGGCCGGCGGGTGCTTCTCGCCCGATGGCAAGGTGCTGTTCGTCAACGCCTACGGGCCGACCGCGACGCTGGCGATCACGGGGCCGTGGATCGCCTGAGCGGAATGGCGAGGGGCTGAGGGGTGGACGGCTTTCTTCTCGCCATGCTGCTGGTCGCCGCACTCGCGACCGGCGGGCGCGACCAGCTGATGGTGGCGCAGTGGGCCGGTGCGCTCGGCCAGAGCGCGCAGCTCCTCGCGGTGGCACTGGCCTGTGCCTGCCTTAGCGCGGGCGCCATGGCCTGGATCGGGGCCGAGTTCGCCGCGCTCCTGCCGCGCCGCGCTGCACAGATGCTGGTCGCCTTCGCGCTCGCCATTGCCGCGGGCGAGCTGGCACTGCCGGTGCGGATCAAGCCGCCCGCAGAGCCGACCCGCTCGCTCGCGGCGCTCGGGATCGTGCTCCTCGCCCGTCAGATCGGCGACGGCGCGCGTTTCGCGGTCTTTGCGCTCGCCGCGTGGACGGTGTGGCCGGTGACCGCAGGCCTTGGCGGGGCCATCGGCGGCGCGGCGGCGGTGACGCTCGGTTGGGCGGCGGGGGGCGAGACGCTCGCCCGCTGGCCCCTGCGCGCGCTTCGCCTGGGTCTGGCCGTGTGCCTCGGCATTGCTGCACTCTTCATCGGCCTGAACGCCCGCTTCGCCGCATACTGATCGCCTGCGCCGATCACCCTTCCCAAGTTTACCGCACCCTGATCCATGTTCGTGCGGTGGTTAAGCACCTATATAGAAGCCGCAGCG
>NZ_JAMNXL010000148.1 GCF_023653175.1 Erythrobacter sp.
AGCTGAAGCCGGACAGGCGGTTGTTCCAAGCAGGACGGGCAGTAGGGTCACCGCAAGGCGACCGGGAATGGGCGAGATCATGAGCCAAGTTCCTTTGACCAGTTGATGGCATTGACGAAGATGCCGAGCGGGTTCTTGCGCAGGGCATCGGGGGTGCGCGGGGTCTGGACGGTGATCGTCAGGATCGCGGTCCAGCGACTGGTCTCGGCAAGGCTGCCATCGCGGTAGCGGCGTTCGACCCAGGCAACGCGGAAGCTGGTCGGCGAGGCGCGGATGACGCTGGTGACATCGATCCCGACCTGTTCGCGGCCAACAGCCGCGAAGGGATCATTGGTCCGTGCATAATCGTTGAGCACGAGAGCGCCGCGGTCGGTGACAAAGTCATAGGCACGCAGCCAGTTCTGGCGGACGATGATCGGGTCGGCAGGAATGTTGCGCACTTGCTCGATGAACCGAGCAAGGTGGAATGCAATCTGCGGGTCGCTTGGGTCAAAGTCGCTGACCGCAGGGGCGACGGCCTGAGCTTCGCCAAGCTTGTCGACCTGCACCACCCAGGGAATGATCGAGCCCTGCGAACCCTGCCAGACGATCCCGACCGTGAGGCAGGCGGACAGACCGAGCGCGCCGAAAAAAGCATAGCGCCAGCTTCGCGCCTGCACTCGCGCGGAGCCGATGCGCTCGTCCCAGACCTGGGCTGCGCGTTGGTAGGGCGTTTCAGGCTCGGGGGTCTTGCCATAGCGGATCGAGGGTCGTCGGAACATCTGCGTCAGTCCTTTTCTGAGGTGTCGACCGAGGCACCGCCGCCATGGCTGTCGCCCGATTTGAGCGTATGAGCAGCGATGCTCGCGCCGTGTGAGATCGTCTGCCGGTCCTTCATCGCCTTGGCCCAGGCTGGTTGGTCGGCACCGGTATCTGACGGCGCAGGCGGCGATGGCGGCGGCGTGTTAGGTCCGGGCGTGATGCTGCCACCCGTCTTGGTGATGGCGTCGCGGCTGCCGTCGCGGAAGGATTGCTTCACGCCGTCACCGGCCTTGCGTAGCGGCGATGTCGCAGCGCTGGCGGCATATTCGCCGACGGCACGCGCGCCGCATGCCACTGCTGCGCCGCCCGACTTGCCGGCGGACCCAAGGGCGTAGGCCATGGTCGCGCCGCCGGCCGCGCGCGAGGTGCCTTGCGCGACGCTGGAGGCGGCACTGGCGACTGCGCCGCCCGCCAGTTTTGCACCGGCGACAGCGCCTGCGGCAGCGCCGCCAGCGAGCAGTGCGGTGCCGGCTGCGGCGCCAGCGCCAAGCTGGGGCCCGCCTGACACGATGCCATTGGCGATCCCGGGACCAAAAATGCCGAGGCCGAGGAGCGCCAGGCTCGCCAGCACGATCGACAATGCGTCCTCGATGGTGGGCTCGCCCGCGATGGCGGTTGTGAACTCGGAAAAGATGGTCGAGCCGATGCCAACGATCACCGCGAGCACCAGCACCTTGATGCCCGACGAGACGACATGGCCAAGCACGCGTTCGGCCATGAAGGCGGTCTTGCCGAACAGGCCGAACGGGATCAGCACGAAGCCGCAGAGCGTTGCCAGCTTGAACTCGATGAGGGTGATGAACAACTGGATCGACAGGATGAAGAAGGCGATGATGACGATCGCCCAGGCGACCAGCAGGATCACGATCTGCAGGAAATTCTCGAAGAAGCTGACAAAGCCGAGGAGCTCGGAGATCGACTCCAGCAAGGGATAGGCGGCATCAAGCCCGACTTGCGCGACCCGGCCCGGCTGCAGCAGTTCGGCTGCTGTAAACCCGGTGCCACTGGCCTTGAGGCCAAGCCCGGCAAAGCTCTCGAACACGATGCGCGCGAGGCTGTTCCAGTTGCCGATGATGTAGGCAAAGATGCCGACAAACAGGGTCTTCTTGACCAGGCGGGCAAGAATGTCGTCCTGCTCGCCCCATGACCAGAACAGCGCTGCCAGCGTGACATCGATGACGATCAGCGTGGTTGCGATGAAGGCGACTTCGCCGCCCAGGAGGCCGAACCCGCTGTCGATGTAGCGCGAGAAGATGTCGAGGAAGCGGTCGACGACGCCTGTGCCACCCATGTCAGCGATCCCCCGCCATATCGAGGGCGGCATCACCGATGTTCTCAGCCACAGGCGACGCGTCCGCCGCATCGCGCTCGGCTTGCCCAAGGAACCGGCGGCGTTCCGCTGCCCAGGCTGCGGTGCAGATACCGACCGATGCCGCCTCAAGGCCGAGCGCTGCGCAATAGGCGAGGGTGGCCTTTGCATCGTCTCCGGCTTCATGTGCCGCAGCGATGACATCGCCTCGCGGCGGCGCAGGCTCTTCGCGCAATTCGAGCACGGCCATGGTGATGGCAATAGCGACGAAGGCGCCGGCCCCAATCCGCGCGAAGAGCTTGCTGTCCATCGCCTCAGTTCCCGAATAGCCGGGCACTGCCCGGAACATAGGGCCGGCGATCGCCGAGGAAGTGGCGCAGCTGTTCGCGTGCCTGCGCCTTGGCTGCCGCTTGTGCAGCCGCATCGAGCGATTGCGCGCGCGCGAGCGAGGCGACCGTGGCGGTCAGATCTGCGAGTTGCTGCGCCTGCACCGCCAGCAGCTGATTGCCAGCCTGGGCGGCCTGAAGCGCGCCGGTTGCCGACTGGCTTGAGCCAACGAGGCTGTCGATAGCGCCGCGCGTTCCGTCGATATTGCCGACCACGCCGGCCTGAACACGCAGGGCATCCTCGAAGGCGCCGACGCTGTTCTGCCACCGGGCTTCGGCGCCCTGGACCAGCATTCGTTGCGGCCCCGTCATCGAGCCCTCGCGATAGTTCTTCTGGAACTCGCGCTCGATCTGACGGACGTCGTAAGCCACGCGCTGCGCCTGCCCAAGCAAAGCTTGCGTCTGCCTGATCTGCGCCTGCAGTGGTTCGAGCACGGTCAGTGGCAGCGATTGCAGGTTGCGCGCTTCGTTGACGAGCGAGGTGGCCTGATTCTGGAGCTGCCGGATCTGGTTGTTGATCTGCTCGAGCGTGCGCGCAGCAGTCAGGATGTTCTGGGCATAGTTGCGCGGGTCGAACACTACGCCGCCGAGCTGGGCACTGGCAGCGGTCGGCAGCATGGCGCCGACGCTGACCGAGAGAACCGCGGCACTGGCAGCAAGCATCGAGACGAATTTACGGGCTTTCATGGGCACTACTCCTGGGATTGGTCCGGCAAGGGACCGGGCTGTGGACCGGGTTGGGGAAGGGGAGAGGGGGCGGGCAGCAGCTCGGCTGCCCAGGCAAGACCGCGATGACGCAGCCAGCGCGCCGCAAAGTCGGCGCAGCCGTGCGCCGCCGTGATTGCATCGATCGCGAGTTGATCAGTCTTTGATGAGGTCGCGGTGAAGGCGAGGGCGACTTCGCCGAGGCCAAGTTCGAACAATCGGTTGCCGCGCGCTGACTGGCAGTAATAATCGCGCTTGGGCGTCGCGCGCGCGATGATCTCGATCTGCCGGTCATTGAGGCCGAAGCGCCGATAGATCGCTAATATCTGTGGTTCGACCGCGCGTTCGTTGGGGAGGAAGATGCGGGTGGGGCAGCTTTCGATGATCGCTGGCGCAATCGCACTGGTCTCGATGTCGGCGAGGCTCTGGGTCGCGAAAACCACGCTCGCATTCTTCTTGCGCAACGTCTTGAGCCATTCGCGTAAGCGTGCGGCAAAGGCCGGGCTGTCGAGGACGAGCCAGCCCTCGTCGATGATGATCATGGTTGGCGAGCCGTCGAGCCGGCCTTCGATACGGTGGAACAGGTAGGAGAGCACGGCAGGGGCTGCAGCCGAGCCCGTCAGTCCTTCGGTCTCGAAGGCTTGAAACCTCGCTTTCCCCAGATGTTCACTCTCGGCATCGAGCAGCCGCCCGAACGGCCCGCCAATGCAATAGGGCGCGAGCGCCTGTTTCAAGGCCTGCGACTGGAGCAGGACGGCGAGGCCAGTGAGCGTGCGTTCAGCCATGGGGGCGGTCGCGAGCGAGGTCAGCGCCGACCAGAGATGCTCTTTGGTCGCGGGATCGATGGTTATGCCTTCGGCAGTGAGGATCGCCTGAAGCCATTCGGCCGCCCAATTGCGTTCTGCCGGTTCGTCGATCCGCGCCAGTGGTTGCAACAGCACCGCACCAGCGCTGTCGTCCGAAAGGCTCGTTCCTAAATCTTGCCAGTCACCGCCGCAGGCAAGCGCCGCTGCCCGGATCGATCCGCCGAAATCGAAAGCAAAGACCTGGGCTTGGGTATACCGCTGAAACTGCAGCGCCATCAGTGCCAGCAGCACCGACTTGCCGGCCCCGGTCGGACCGACGATCAGCGCATGCCCGACGTCGCCGACATGGAGCGAAAACCGGAACGGGGTCGAGCCTTCGGTCCGCGCATAGAATAGTGGGGAGGCATTGAAGTGATCGTCCCGTTCCGGCCCGGCCCACACGGCGGATAGGGGGATCATGTGGGCAAGGTTCAATGTGGAGATCGGCGGTTGCCGGACATTGGCGTAGACATGGCCGGGAAGCGATCCGAGCCAGGCTTCGACCGCGTTCATGCCTTCGACGATCACGGTGAAATCGCGGCCCTGGATGACCTTCTCGACCAGACGCAGCTTTTCGGCTGCCAGCGCCGGATCCTCGTCCCAGACGGTAACGGTGGCGGTAACATAGGCCTGGCCGACAAAATCCGATCCGAGCTCTTGCAGCGCAGCATCGGCATCGGCGGCTTTGTTTGAGGCATCGCTGTCGAGCAGCGTCGAGGCCTCGTTGGTCATCACTTCCTTGAGGATGCTGGCGACCGATTTGCGCTTGGCGAACCATTGCCGGCGGATTTTGGCGGTCAGCTTTGTGGCGTCGGTCTTGTCGAGCATCACCGCGCGGGTCGACCAGCGATAGGCGAACGCCAAGCGGTTGAGTTCGTCGAGCAAGCCCGGGAAGGTGCTGCTGGGGAAGCCGACCACGGTCAGCGTGCGCAGATGCGCGCGGCCCAAGCGCGGCTCGAGCCCGCCCGTTAGCAGTTCGTCGGCCAGCACGGCGTCGAGATGCATCGGAGTTTCGGGAACGCGGACACGGTGACTGCGGGTGGAAACGCAGCTGTGCAGGTAGGTCAGTGTCTCGCCGTCATCGAGCCACGCCACCTCGGGCACAAAGCCATCGATCAGACGCAGCAGGCGCTCGGTGCGATCGACGAAGAGGTCGAGCAGTTCTTTGGGATTGATGCCCTTTTCGGCCTTGCCCTCGTAGAGCCAGCTTTCGGCGCGGGCCGCGTCTTCGGCGGGCGGCATCCACAGCAGGGTCAGGAAATAGCGGCTCTCGAAATGTGCGCCTTCCTCGGCAAATTGCGCGGCGCGTTCACGCTCGACCAGTGCCGAGGCCGGATCGGGAAAGTCGCTGTCGGGATAGTCCAGCGCGGGGCGGCGCACTGCCTCGACGAAAATGGCCCAGCCTGAACCCAGTCGCCGCAGCGCGCTGTTCAGGCGCGCGGTCGTCGCGATCAGCTCTGCGGGCGTCGCGCTGTCGAGATCGGGACCGCGGAAGCGGGCCGAGCGCTGAAAGCTGCCATCCTTGTTGAGCACGACGCCGGGCGCGACCAGCGCGGCCCAGGGCAGGAAGTCGGCAAGCTGGTCGGCCTTGTTCCGATATTCGCGAAGCGAGAGCATGGGCTCAGACCCTCAGAAACGTGGGAAAGCGCAGATGCCGCCGCGCGACATCGACGAATTGCGGATCGCGCCGGGCGGCCCAGACCGAGACCATGTGCCCAAGCGCGAAGATCACCACCCCGGCGATCCACAGCCGCAGGCCAAGCCCGATCGCGGCGGCCAGCGTCGCATTGGCGATCGCCAGCCCGCGCGGTGCGCCGCCAAGCAGGATATGCTCGGTCAGCGCGCGGTGAACCGGAACGACAAAGCCGGGCACAGCTTCGGGCGGCATGGTCTCCATCAGACGAGAGCCCCGCCGCCGAACGAGAAGAACGACAGGAAGAAGGAGGAGGCGGCAAACGCGATCGACAGGCCGAAGACGATCTAGATCATCCGCCGCGCGCCGCCCGAGGTGTCGCCGAACGCCAGCGCCAGACCGGTGGCGATGATGATCATGACCGCCACGATCTTGGCGACGGGGCCCTGGATGGACTCGAGGATCGACTGGAGCGGCGCTTCCCACGGCATCGATGAGCCGGCAGCACGAGCAGGGCCCGCAATGGAAAGAGCAACGAAGCCGCCGAGCATGGCAGCGGAGAGGCGGGCGCGGGCGCGCGATAGGGTACGGATCACGATGAAATTCCTGTGGCTGGGGGTGTGATGGGGCGGAGGGTGTAGTCGCCATGGGCATCGAGGCCGGTGACCTCGGCGAGTTCGGCAAGCCGCCGTCCGGTCCCGTCGCGGACCAAAACGGCGATCACATCAATGGTCTCGGCGATCAGCGCGCGCGGCACGGTGACCACGCTCTCCTGAATGAGCTGCTCCATGCGCCGCAGGACCCCCAGCGCGGATCCTGCGTGGATCGTGCCGACGCCGCCGGGATGGCCCGTGCCCCAGGCCTTCAAGAGGTCGAGCGCTTCGGCACCGCGCACCTCTCCGATCGGGATCCGGTCGGGCCGGAGGCGCAGGGCAGAACGGACCAGGTCGGAGAGCGTGACCACGCCGTCCTTGGTGCGCAGCGACACGAGGTTGGGCGCAGCGCATTGCAGCTCGCGGGTGTCTTCGATCAGGACCACGCGGTCGTTGGTCTTGGCGACTTCGGCCAGCAGCGCGTTGGTGAGGGTGGTCTTGCCGGTCGACGTGCCGCCAGCGACGAGGATGTTCTTCCGGGCCGCAACGGCGCGAACCAGCGCGTCGGCCTGCCATGGAGACATGATCTTCGCTGCAACATAATCTGCGAGCGTGAACACCGCGACCGCGGGCTTGCGGATCGCGAAGCTCGGCGCAGCCACCACCGGCGGCAGCAGACCTTCGAAGCGCTCACCCGTATCGGGAAGCTCGGCCGACACGCGCGGCGCCTTGGCATGAACCTCGGCTCCGACATGATGCGCCACCAAGCGGATGATCCGCTCGCCGTCAGCAGCGCACATCCCGCTTCCCGTATCGGCGATCCCTGCGCCGAGCCGATCGATCCACAGCCGCCCATCGGGATTGAGCATGACCTCGATGATCGAGGCATCCTCAAGCCAGGCGGCAATCTCCGGCCCGAGCGCGGTGCGCAGCATGCGCGCTCCGCGCGAAGATGCTAGCGACTGGATGGGGATGACGCTCATGAATTGCCTCGTTTCGGCGAGGCAACCGATCATCGGCTGCGCTCTTGAGGCAGATCAAAGAGACATCAAATGGTTGCGGTGCAACAGCTAGTTCGATGCGGCGCATGCTGGCGAAGAGTTGGCCGTGAAATGCGGCGCGTCAGACCTGAACGAAGCGCGCTTGATCCCGGTCGTATCGAAATTCCGTCACGGTTCCGTCGCTGATCCGAGTGACGAGCTCATTGATGGCTGCGAGCGGAACCAGAAACCATTCGCGAGGCTGGACAGACCTGCCAAAGCGGTCACCGGCTGAAAGATCCAGACGGGCGGGGGCCAGTGCGCGGTGTATCAAGCCCTCCAGTTTGCTCCGGTTGATGTTGTAGAGCTTGTATTCGGCAACAATTTCGACGTCGGCGAGCAGAAATGTCGGGTCATTGCGAGCATTGGCGATGCGGCTAGCGACAGGATGGCCGGTCACACCGATCTTGTGGATCAGCTCCCGGTGTTGGTCCACATAGGGGTGAGCCGATTTGCTGCGGAGCACATAGATCGTCCCGCTCGCCAGATCATCCGGTTCGGCGACATCGCCAAACAACGGACCGGCGCTGAGTTCGGTGATTCTGCGAGCCGTATCATCCCGATAAAGTGCCTTTTGGAATGACCGCGACAGAACGGTGGCTTCGGTTCCGTTGTCGTAAATCACGCGAACGCGGCGATCCTTGCGCTCATACTGCGTGACGAAGTCCTCGGTAGAGGCAGCAATATAGGCCAGCTGGCCGCCGACGATGAAGAAGTTGCCGGGTTGTATCTCAGCGAGGGTCACCTCGGTCTGTTCAAGCACCTTAGCCTGCCGCACCCCCGCTCTGAGATCGGCCTGAACCCGGTCGAACAGGGGGCTGTAGGCGTCGAAATCGGGGCAGGGCTCACGATTTGCGATCTCCTCGGCGGCACGCTTTTCGGCGCGGGACGAGACATGCCGAAGCCGGGTAATGTCGGCCTCAGCCCCGCCTGCTATGCCAAGTTCAGCGAGAAGGGCATCGTCATCGAGCGCGGCAGGAGCCGCTGCAGGGGTCGCGCTGTCAAGGATGCCTACGTTGTCTAAGGGCGACAATAATTCACGCGCCTCCGGCATCTTGCGTAGCTGTTCGAGGCGCACGGCATAGAGCCGTTCGAAGATGTCCCTATCGTCGCCATGCTGCGGCAGACGGCCATGTTCCACGACAAACCGCTGGATGTCTTCGAAGCCCGCGACAATCCGCTCCTGTAGCGGTGTCAACGTGCGCTTGGCCTCTGGCACCATGTCGACGCCGAGCTCTGCCAGAAGCTCCAGATCGCTGAGCTCAGCCATCGGCGCCGGCCTTTGTTGCATGGCGCTGGAGGAAGGCAATTCCTTCAGCCATCTTGCGCTCCCAGGCATCCTGCGACGTCAGTGCGGGCAACCGCCCACGCTCGCGCTTGAAGTCCAGTGCACGCTCGGCGAGGGCGCGGGCATCCTCGTAGGTCAGCTTGTCCTTCTTGGCGTTGATCACCGCCTGCACCTGGAGGAGCGTGGCCTCGTCCATCGCCTTGGCCATCACGGCTATGGTGGCATCGAAGGGATTGACGTGATCGATCAGGTC
>NZ_JAMNXL010000004.1 GCF_023653175.1 Erythrobacter sp.
GATTGCGGCGGGCGGCAAGCGGTCGGGCACGCGGGCAACTTTGGTGTTGACCACGCCTCCCACCAGCCCCGAGCCGTAGAGCAGGGCCGAGGGCCCGCGCAGCACCTCGATCCGCTCGGCCACCAGCGGGTTGATCGCGACCGCGTGATCGGGGCTGGTGTTGGACACGTCGAGGCTCTGGATGCCATCGATCAAGAGCCGGGTGCGCTCGCCCTGAAGCCCGCGCAGCACCGGGCGCGAGACGCCGGGCCCGAAAGCGGTGGAGGAGACCCCGGGCAGGCTCGCCAGCGTCTCGCCCAGCGTGGCGCGGGCGGCGCGGGACAGATCATCACCTGACAGAACCGCGCCCGAGACCGGCGCGGTGACACGCGCGCGGCGGCGGGTGCCGGTGACGATGATCTCGGTGATCATTTCCGCGCCCGGGGCATCGGCGTCCATCCCGTCCTCGCCCTCCAGCATGGACATGAGGTCCATCGCATCGTCCGGCGGGGCCTCGCCGTCATCCATCATGACGGGGGCCGGCACCTCGGGCGCAGCCTGATCCTGGGCATAGGCCGGATCGGCGAGCGCCAGCGCGGCGCAACCGGCCAGAACTGCGAGAAATGCGGATGAAGCGCGCATGGATGCTTCCTGTTGGCTGTGGCCCGAGGTTGCCGCGCTCAGACAGGTTCGTGAGAATGGTTCGTCAGAAAGGGAAGGCACCGGGAAGACGCGCCGGGAAGGAGTGTGCCTTCCTTCCCGGCGCGAGGTGCAGGTCATGCAGGAGGGGGCAGCGCATGACCTGTGGGGACTGAATAGGTCGTCCCCCCTCAGTTGATGCGATAGACCACAGGGCAGTTCACGATGAAGCCCACGGCCCGGAAATCGCCGCCGTCGAGGCTCTTGATGAAGCCGCGGTGCGACATCTCGGCGGCCTGCAGCGCGCTCGTCATGCGGTAGCGGTAGCCCTTCTGGATCGCCTCCTCGGTCCACACAGCCGGGAACAGCCGCCACATCGGCGAATAGTCGAGGTTGATGGTCGGGATCCCGCCGAGGACATTGAGCGGGCCGCCTTCGCCCGACAGCGCGCTGACGAGGCCCTGGCGGTGCGGATTGTCCTTGCCGGTCGGGCCGTTGACCACCACGACGATCCGCTCGGCGCTTTCACCGGGCGAGGCGTCTTCGAGCGCGAAGGGCATGTCCTTCATCGCGGGCGTGAAGGTGGCGTTCTCGAGGCTGGCGACGAGCGGGTCGTTGGCTTCGGTCGAGAGGTACATGATCGGCTTGTCGAAGGTGAAGCCGAGGGTCATCTTGATCGTCACCGTGCCGTCACGCGGGCAGATCGCGGCGACCTTGTCGTGGACCTTGGTGTAATCGACCTTGCCGGCGCACATCGCGTTGAGCTCGGCCTCGCTCGCTTGGCTGATAACGGGCGCGTTGTAGATGATCGACTTGGCCGAGTTCTCGACATAGACCAGCGGGGTGTAATCGGCATCGCCGACCGAGCCGGGCTGGAAGGCCTTGGGCGGGAAAGGCGCATTGGCCGACCCCGGGGTGACGCTCAACGCGGGCTTGAAGTCCACGCTGCCGGCCGCGAAGCTGAAGGTCCCGTCCATCTCGATCCGCGCGCGGCGGGTGGCCTTGCCGGTCAACGCAAAGGCAAGCTTGGGCGAGTAGGCGAGCCCCTGCAGGTCCGAAATGTTCTCGTCGGTGGAATCCGTGAGAATGAACCACACCGGCGTGCCATTGGGCAGCTTGCCCCGGCGTAGCGGCAGGGTGGCAGTGCCCTTTTCAAGATCGATATGCGCCGACTTCATCAGGACCACCGGACCCAGCAGGCGCGGATCGACTTCCGAGGGCGAAGGCTGGGCGACGATGGTCTTGAGATCATTGGCGATCGAGGCGGGTGCCTCGCGGACCTCGTCGAGAGGCTTGCCTTCCTTGCCGCGCACAACAACGTCGGCGTGACCGACCGAAGGCAGAGCAAGGGCCAGCACTGCCCCCGCCGCCATCATCGCGTTTCTGAACTTGCGCATCACTTGCTCCTTGTGGTTCGGCAGAAAATGGCGCCTGCCGATCGCCGCAAGACCAGTGATGCGCTATGGCGCGCCGCGCTTCTTTCGCGATGGCCCGCGTTTTTCGGTTTCTCGCTGTCACGGGCAATTGACAGGCCAGACTGTCGCAAGCACGGGCAACACGGCGCAAGATTTCGAAAGCCGCCCGCACGATGCGGGGGGTAGGCCCGGCCATGAAAGGTATCCTTCGACTATGCCCTGGCTAAGGTGGATCGAGTGGTTTTCCGGGCGGCCCCGAGGGCTGCTTGCGCCGAATATGGCGATCACCCTCGTCACCTTGCGGATTGCGCCTGCGGCAATCACCGACGAGGTCAGCTTCTACCGCAGCGCCGAGTATGACGCCTTGCTGGAATGGGCAAAAATGGGCCGCTTCATCCTCGCCTTGGCCAGCACGGATCGTGACGAGCTGACCCTGCTGTGCATCCAGACGCCCGACGAGATGCGCGCCGCGGTCGCCGAACTGCCGCTGGTCGCGGCGGGTCTGGCAACGGTCGACATCCGGCCGGCCATGTCCTTGAGAATGGACGAGGACGACTACGGCGTCCTGCAATAAGTCACGGAATTTCCGCCATCCGTCTAACCCGTCTAACGGCGCGGCGGCGGTTTCGATATCTTGCGCTTTTGTCACGAGTCCACCCCGACGCCCTGTCAAAGTGTCACATGCAGACGTATGATTGCCGTGTCTCGGGGATCAGACACTTTTGCATCGCTAGAGATTGGAGCACGATGATGGCAATGGGCGAGGGATCGAGCTTTCACATCGGCATGGGTACCAAGGCCGGGTTTTTCCGCCACATCCACTGGTCGGATCAGCCCGATGTCACCCTGTTCGACACCGGCTCGCTCCCCATGGTCGCGATGCGCCACCACCGCACGCTGGTGGATGGCATGGTCGAGATCGTCGCCGATGCGCCCGAAACCGACGATTGGGACGCGCTGATCGTCAATCGCAACGGGTCGGGCAAGATGGGCATCGATTTCTGCGGCGCCTACAAGAGCCTCGCGCTGCACCGCGACCTGTGCCTCTTCCTTCCGGCGGGCGCCGATAGCCGCCTGCAGTTCGACGGACAGGCCGGTTCCTTCGTGCTCTATCTGCGCCCCGGCTTGATCGCCTCGCTGCTGGCAAGCGAGGGCAAGGGTGCCGATGCGCTCGCCCCCATCGTGGGCCGGCACCTGCCGCGCGTGGCGCATCTGCTGGGCCTTATCGAAAGCGAGCTGCGCCGCCCGAGCCTCGGATCGCGGCTGATGATCGACGGGCTGCTGCGCGCGATCGCAGGCCTCCTGGTCAGCAACGATTCGCTGCCCGCGGCCGAACCGGCAGAGCGGATCTACCTCTCTCCGCCCAAGCTCAAGCGGGTGCTCGATTTCATCGAGGCCAACCTGCAAGAGAGCATCGGGCTCGATGATCTCGCCCGCGCGGCGGGGCTGTCGGCGAACCACTTCCTGCGCGTCTTCAAGCTGGCGACGGGCGAGACGCCCTACCATTTCCTGCGCGCGCGGCGGCTTGAACGGGCGCGGCAATTGCTGGCCGACAATGCCATGCCGCTCGCCGAGCTCGCGCTCGAATGCGGCTTTGCCAATCAGGCCCATTTCACCGCCGCCTTCAGCCGCGAGGTCGGCATCTCGCCGGGCCGCTACCGCCGCGCGGTGCGCGCCTGATGACCCCGCGGGCGCCTTGTGTCGCCCGCTATTATCATCTCTAAATCATAGGGTTGAAGCGCTTCATGTGGCGATTGCGTCACAGCATCCCGGCTTCGATTGCGCAGCCTGCAACACGGCGCGCTTTCTGGAAAAAGCCCTCGCCTTTCTGACAAGATGGGCATGGCGGCAGGGCGCATTGATGGCTCCTCGGACAAATCCAAGGAGCCCCGATCAATGTTGCGCAATGTCCTCTCCCCCCGCCTGCTGCTCGCCACCGGAGTGGCCTGCACCTGCCTCGCCACTCCCGCGCTTTCCGCTGAAAGCGAGACGTCCGAGGCCGGCGGCGCGCCGCGTGCGCCGATCACGCTGACCACCACGAGCGTCGCCGCTGCCACCGATGCCGCCGTGCTCGATCCCGCAGCTGCACCGCAGGCGGTCAATCCGGTGGCGGTCGCTGCGGCTGCGGCCGCCGCTGCCGCGCAGGACGGTGATGACCTCGGCGGCTGGACACCGCTCGGCTCGGAAGGCTTCGGGCAGGAGCTGTTCGCCAAGTGGGTTCCCGTCCCCAACGGCGACAGCGGCGCGCCGCGCCAGGGCTGGCTCGGCACCGCCGACGGCTTCTTCACGCGCGAGGCCCACCTCGCCTACACCTATGTCGATGGCGATGGCTTCGACGCCCACCAGGGTCTCGCCCGCTTCCACCTGCCGTTTTCGCGCCGCCTGTGGGCGGGGCTGGAAGTGCCCTTCTACCAGGAGAGCGGCGGGGATTCGGATTTCGGCGACATCACGCTCAACACGCAAGTGATGCTGATCGAAAAGCGCAATATCTCACTGAACGCAGGCATCGGCTGGCGCCTGCCGACCGGCTCGGACAGTTTCGGCAACGGGGTGTTCGCCGCCCAGCCGCAGCTCAACCTGTTCACCGACGTGGGCGGCGGGTTCTCGTTCCGCGGCCGGGTGGCCTATGACTTCCCCGACAGCGGCGCGCCCGAAAGCTTTATCCTCAACGCGGCGATCGGCCAGACCTTCACCGATCACGACAAGGCGCCCCTCGGCGATTTCACCTGGTACGTGGCGAGCACCTGGCGCGAGTTCCAGGACGGCGGCCCGACCTTCATCTCGGTCACGCCCGGGGTGCGCACCCATCTTGGCGGCAACCTGTTCCTGCTGGCCGGGATCGAAATCCCGCTCAACGACACCTCGCAATTCTTCCGCGAGGCCTTCACCGTGCAGCTGGTGCAGGGCTTCTAGCCCCGCTCCCGCGGCGACCCGATTTCCCTCAGCGCATGATCTTGCGATAGGCGCTGGGAGAAATCCCCGTCAGCTGGCGGAAGCGGCTGGCGAATTGCGGGTGCGAGGCAAAGCCCGCTGCATCGCCCACCGCCTGCACCGGCAGGTGCGCCTCGTCGAGCAGCCGGCACGCCAGCGCGATCCGCGCGCGCAGGATATAGGCGTAAGGCGGCAGGCCCGTCGCCGCGCGAAAGCCCCGCGCGAAGTGGAAGCGGCTGTACCCGGCCAGCCCCGCCAGGTCATCAAGCGCGATCGGCTCGCGCAGGTTTTCACCGATATAGTCGCGCACCCGCGCGACGCTGGCGGGCGAGATGATGATCTTGTTGTCCTTCGCCGCACCCGCAGTCTGGCGTTCGAACAACCGATGCAGTGCCGCCTCAAGCTGATATTCCTGCTCCATCAGCCCCAGATCGTCGTATTCCGATGCACGCACCAGCGCGGTCAGCAGGCGACTGAGCAGCGGGTCGAACTTGCCGAAGGTCTCCTGAAGCTGGACCTTGGCAGGATCGCAATCGAACTGCTCGGCGATGGTCTGCGCGTAGTAACCGGGCTCGAGATAGATGTGGCCGAAGGCGATCGGCCCTTCGGTCATCCAGCTGTAGGAGCTGCCCGCCTCGATCGCCGAGAGAGCCCGGTCCTCCACCTCGCGCACCAGCGTCTCGGTGCGGCGGCGGCGGGTGATGCGCTTGGCTCCGCCCATGTGGACAACGAGGTAGTGATGATCGAGCGGCGGCTGCACCATGCGCCGCGCGCTCTTCTCCCAGCGCTGGATGATCGCGCCGTGGATCTGCCGCGGGGCGCTGGAGATGCTGCGCGCAGGCGTTGCCCAGTCACGCCAGGCGAGCGGGTGCAGCTTGCCCGGCTCTGGGAGAGGAGGATCAAAGGGGGCCATGTCGGCCCACGTTAGACATGATGGCGGGCCGCTTGTCCATCTGCGCTGGCGGGCGCAGAGAGCGGCGCATTGTCTGAAATACGCGCGAGGGTGCCGCTTTCCCCCGAAAACGTCGCCCGAACGCCAAGCCGTGCCCTGCGCTAGAACCCCATGGTGACGCCTGCGCCGGAGTAGGTCACCCGTCTGCCCACGCGCGCCGCGAAAACGTGACCTTGTTCGCGACCCTCGTGAACGATGACGGTGATCTCCCGCGTTCCGGCCATGCCGGGGAAGGCCCCCTCGCGGTTCGCAAGGGTCAGGGTGCGCGCGGTGTCGTCCCACGTGATGCCGACCCGGGCAAACGCGCCGCGCACATAGCCCATATCGGTGCCCTCGTCCTCGTAGAGCGTGAAGCGCCCGTCGGCTCCGGCGAAGATGTGGAGCGTGAGCGGGCCTTGCTGATCCTGCGCGGTCGATTGCACATCCGGCCCGGCAGGGATGATCGCGCCGGCGCGCACGAACAGCGGCAGCTCCTCGCGCGGGGCGGCGGCGGTGACGGTCCGGCCGCCCGTAATCCGCGCTCCGCTGTTGGCATCGAACCAGTCGCCCTGCGGCAGGTAGACTTGTCGCGAGCGCGCGCCGAACTGCGTCACCGGCGCCACCATCAGCGACGGGCCGAACAGATATTGGTCGTCGATCCCCCACACCTGCCGCTCACTCTCGAAGTCCATCACCAGCGGGCGCAGGATCGTCGCGTCGCTGAAGTGGGTCTCGGCCGCCAGCGTGTAGATATAGGGCAGCAGGCGGTAGCGCAGGCGGTGGTAGCGGGTGAGCCCCTCCAGCATCGCCGGATCGCCCTCGCTCACGAGGTAGGTCTCGCGGTGCGGGAACTCGCCGTGGCTGCGGAACAGCGGCGAGAATGCGCCGAACTGGAACCAGCGCAGATAGAGCTCCCGCCATTCGGCGAGGTGCGCAGGGTCCTGCTTGCTGAAGCGATCCTCCACGGCGAACCCGCCGATGTCGTGGGTCCAGTTGGGCACGCCCGCAAGGCTGAGGTTCAATCCGGCGCTGATCTGGTCGCGCAGGTCGTCCCACCGCGCGGCGACATCGCCCGACCAGAGCGCGGACGAAGTGCGCTGGATTCCGCCGAAGCCCGAGCGGGTGAGGATGAAGGGGCGGGTGTCCGGCTGTGCTTGCCGGAGCCCCTCGGCCACCCCTTCCGCGTGTACCAGCGGATAGGAATTGAAGATCGCCGCGCCTGGCACCCCGGTGGTGGGTGAGGTCATCTGGTAGGCGCGCTCCTCGACCGAGAGGTTCGAGTGCCAGTCGGGCTCGGTCGCGTCCATCCACCAGGCATCGAAGCCCTGCGGGAACAGCGCGTCCTTCACCTGCTGCCAGTAGAGCGCGCGGGCCTCGGGGTCGTAAGGATCGTAAAAGGTGTTGGCATAGCCTTTCCCCACCCAGTCACGCTGGCCTGCCTCCAAGGGACGTTCGTAGAGGAAGCCCTTCTCGCGCAGAGCTTTGCCATTGGCGGTGTCGGGATAGAACTTGGGCCAGACCGAGATCATCACCCGCCCGTCCATTGCCTTGACCGCATCGACCATCGCCTTGGGATCGGGAAAGCGTGCAGGATCGAAACAATGGCAGCCCCAGCTGTCCTCGGGCCAGTAGAACCAGTCCTGCACGATCGTGTCGATCGGGATCGCCCGCGCGCGGTATTCGCGCATCACGCCGACCACCTCGTCAGAGGTGGTGTAGCGCTGGCGCGATTGCCAGAAGCCATAGGCCCAGCGGGGCATCATCGGGGCCTTGCCGGTGAGGCGGCGGTATCCGGCGATGGCGGCGTCCATGGTGGGCGCAGGCACGACGTAGTAGTCGATCGCCTTGCCTGCCTCGCTGGCGAAGCTCACCGAGTGGCGATCCTCGGGCGGCAGGGGCGCGGCGTGTTCGAGCGCGATGTAGCCCTGATTGGGCTCCCACTCGATGCGCAAGCTGGCCGGCCTGCCCGCCTCCAGATCGAGCGCGAAGTTGTGATACCAGGGGTTCCAGTTCTGCCGCCAGCGCGAGAGCACCTCCTTCCCGTCGGCGAACACCTTCACATAGGA
This sequence comes from Erythrobacter sp., assembly GCF_023653175.1. Taxonomy (GTDB): domain Bacteria; phylum Pseudomonadota; class Alphaproteobacteria; order Sphingomonadales; family Sphingomonadaceae; genus Erythrobacter. The sequence goes on from NZ_JAMNXL010000004.1 coordinate 7,962, forward strand.
CGAGGAGTAGAGCCGGAACTTGTGTTCGCCCGAGGCGGAGGGGGTGTATTGCCCGGTCCACACCACCCGCTGCGTCTCTGTCGCATTGCCCTGCGTGTTCTGCCCGGTGGTTGCCGCGACAGTGGCGGCCTTGGCCTCGGCGGGCCAGCGCGCCTGATCCTTGAGGTACTGGTAGTCGATGGTGCCCTCGCGGCGGTCGAGCACCAGCCGCTCGCCGAGGTAGTATTGCGCCCGCCAGTCGAGCGCCAGCCTCGCATAGGGCGCAGGGTCGCCGACGCGCGTGATCGAGGCATTGTCCCACAGGATGCCGTAGCCGCGGGTCGAGACCAGAAAGGGCACCGCAATCGCCATGTTGTGCTGGGCGAGCTCCACGTCCTCGCCGTTGTAGTCCATCTGGCGGTTCTGGTGCTGGCCGAGGCCGTAGAGCCCCTCGTCCGTGCCGCGGTTGAATTGGACGCGGGTGGCGAGCCACTCCTGGCCCTCGACCTCTACCGGCGTCAGGCGGCGCGCGGGGGCATATTCGTCGAGCATCACGGCTCCGGCAGGGTCGCGGATCGTGAGCCGTCCATCGGCAAGGTTCACTGCCGCCGAGGCCTGAGGCATGGTCAGGCTGGCGACCTCGCCCGCGCGGCGGAAGACGGGGGTGCCATCGGCCTCGGTCACGACCATCGCAGTCGGTCTACCTTCGGGGGGCTCCGCCCCGACCGTCACGCGGAACGTGCCGTCGCGGTGGGCGAGGACGCGCACCTGCTCGCCCGTGTCGGTGGTGACGATCATCCCGTGCGGCACCTCTCGCACTTCGCCTGCGAGGGCGGGAGCGGCGAGAGCCGCCAGCCATGTTACCGCTACCAATTTCCGGCCTGCCATCGCGTCAATCCCTACCGTGCCCCACGCTTTTCGCAGCGGGTGCGGGTGGCAGGCTAGTGCCGCAATGCGTCCAAGGCAACCGCGGGCCATTTCCAGAAAGCCTCGGCGCGCAGGTGCTGCTATGCTTCCCCGACGGTCAACGAGAAGAGGTGCGCAGCATGGTCAAGGCGAAATGGAACGGCGTCGTCATCGCCGAGAGCGACGAGACCGTGGTAGTCGAGGGCAATCACTACTTCCCGCGCGAGGCTGTCGATGCAGCGTATCTCGCCCCCAGCAGCACCCAGACGCGCTGCCCGTGGAAGGGCACGGCCTCCTACCACTCGCTGGTCGTGGACGGCAGCACCAACCCGGACGCAGCGTGGTACTATCCCGAGCCGCTCCCCGCCGCTGCCGAGATCAAGGACCGGATCGCCTTCTGGAAGGGTGTCGAGGTCGGTTAGCGCCCCTGCCTAGTTCGGCCAGTAGATGTATTCGTCGCCTTCGCGGTAGGGCTCGGCCAGCGTCCGATCGATAGATACCGGCGTGTCGAAAGTGCTCGCATAGAGCGGCGGCTTGCGGCCCCGTTCATGCGCGGCGATCAGCGCTTGCAGCTCGGCGCGCTTGGCGGGCTCGCTGGCGGCGAGGTTGCGCTGCTCGGTCGGGTCGGCGGCGAGGTTGTAGAGCCACGCCTTGCCCTGCTTGCCGTTGACCTGCAGCTTCCAGTCCCCGCTGCGCACGGCCTTGTAGTAGCCGCTCGACCAGAACAGCGGGGCATCGGCGCGCGGCTGGGCGCCCTTGCCGGTGAGCGTCGCCAGCAGGCTGCGCCCGTCGATCGCAAGCCCTTGTGGCAACGGCGCGCCCGCGACCGCAGCGAAGGTCGGCATCAGATCGACCTGCCCGACAGGCAGTGCGAGCTTCGATCCCGGTGCGATCGCGGCAGGCCAGCGCGCGAACAGCGGCACGCGAATCCCGCCTTCGAAGAAGCTGCCCTTGCCCCCTCGGAACGGCGCATTGAGCCCATCAAGCCCCACGTAACCCGGCGCGCCGTTGTCCGAGGAGATCACCACCAGCGTGTTCTCGGCCAGCCCCTCGGCCGCGAGCTTCGCCATGATCCGCCCGACGCTGCGATCGAGCGCACGGAGCATCGCGGCATAGACGCGCAAGCGGTGCGGGCCGATATCGCCCACCGCATCGTAATCGGCCTTGGTCGCCTGCAAGGGCGAATGCACACCCCATTGGGCAAGGTAGAGGAAGAACGCCCGGTTGCGGTTCGCCTCGATCACCTTGAGGCTCTCGTCAGTCCAATAGTCGGCGAGATAGCCGCCGGGCGCGAATTTCTCACCGCCATTATAGCTGGTGGCGTAATTCGCCGAGGCCCACAGGAAGCGGTCGATCGGATCGAAATCGATGCGCGCATTGACCGCGTCCGGGTGATCCTCGGGCAGATGTAGCAGCCCGTCCATGTTGAGGCTCTCGTCGAAGCCCTGAGCCTTGGGAAGGAACTCGGGCGCATTGCCGAGGTGCCACTTGCCGATATGCACGGTGTGATAGCCGCGTGCTTTCAGCACCTCGGCCACGGTCACTTCCTCCGGCGGCAGGCCCTGCGCCTCGAAAGGCGGCGCGCTGGCTTCGGCCTGGGCGTTGGTGAGGATCGGCGGGCGGCCCGGGTGCATCTGGTTCCAGACCATCGGCACGATCCGGGGGAAACCGGCAGGCGTCGGAGTGAATTCGAACCCCGTGCGCGTGGCATAGCGCCCCGTCATCAGCTGCGCGCGCGAAGGCGAGCAGGTGGCGTTGCCCGCATAGGCCTGGGTGAAGATCGCACCCTCTGCGGCAAGCTTGTCGATATTGGGGGTCTTGATCCGGCCCCCCGCCACTCCGCCGCCGAAGGTGCTGAGGTCGTTCATGCCGAGATCGTCGAACAGGATGAAGACGATGTTGGGCGGGCGCTCGGCGGGGCTCTGCGACGCCTCGGCGGGGCCTTGCTGCCATGGCACGGGGCGGTTCGCCGCGATCGGCTGCGCGCTCCTCCAGCGCACCAGCGCGAGCGCGAGGTCGGTGCGGAAGGTCCACGCGCTTGCCGTGGCCAACGCCAGGACAGCGAGCGTGCCGAGCGCCGCCTTGTGCCAGCGTTTCATCCAGCGTCCGCGCGCGTGCAGATGTTGAGCTGCCCCGCCAGCCCTGCATCGCGGTGTTTGGTGATCGCTTGGTATTCGGGCGATTGCACCATCGCCAGCATCGCCTTCCTCGACGGGTATTCGGCGATTGCCACCATGTCCCACAGCTCCTCGACCTCGCCGAGCAACAGGCCGGTCACCGTGCCGCTGAAGCGCACCTTGCCGCCGACCGCGGCGAGGCAAGCCTGCACGCCCGCGGCATAGCGGGCATAGGCTTCGCGCCCCGAAAGCTCGGGCTCGGAGCCGTCGGCATAGGCGGCCTTGTCGCGGAACTTGAGCAGATTGACCATGCACATCGCCTCGCCATCATCGGCAGCGAAGAAGACCATCGCCTGTTCGGGCGCGGGGTGGAGTTTGTTGGTGACGATCATTGCGGCGCTCCCTTGGCGGCGACATCGAGAATGGCGGCGACGAAGCCTGCGGGGTCGTCCTCCTGGATGAAGTGCCCGCCCTTGAGGGTCCGGTGCGCCTGGCCCGCGGTGCCGGGGACGCGGCCGACGAAACGGGTCTCGCCGGTGCGGGTAATCGGGTCGCCATCCGAAAAGGCGCAGAGGAACGGCTTGTCCCATGCTTCGAGCACGGCCCAAGCCGCCTTCTGGTCGGGCACCGCCTGATTGCCTTCGAAGGGCACGAAGCTCGGGAAGATCCTCGCGCCGGCCTTGTAGCTGGCATCGGGGAACGGCGCGTCATAGGCGGCGATCTCTTCCGGCGAGAGCGCGCGCTTGGTGCCCTTGGCGATGATCTTGCCGATCGGAAACACCGGACTCCACTTCGAGAACGCCCGCCAGATCGCAAAAGCGCGCGGCGCCGGGCCGCCTTCGGGCAGGCCGCCATTGGACAGCGCCACCGCGCGGAAGCGCTCGGGCGCGGCAGCAACCAATCTCAGGCCGATCAACGAGCCCCAGTCCTGACAGGCGAGCGTAATGTCGGTGAGGTCCAGCCCTTCGAGCCACTGGAGCATCCACGCGACGTGGGCGGCATAGGAATAGTCGGTCTTGGCGGCAGGCTTGTCGGACTTGCCGAAGCCGATGAGGTCGGGTGCGATCACGCGATATCCCGCCGCCACCACGGGGCCGATCATGTGGCGGTAGAGGTAGCACCAGGTCGGCTCGCCATGCATCATCAGCACGATCGGCGCATCGCGCGGGCCTTCGTCTATGTAGTGGACGCGCAAGCGGGCGCCACTCGGGCCGTCCTGCACCTCGGCATAATGGGGCGCGTAGGAGAAGTCCGCAATCGCGCTAAATGCCTGTTCTGGCGTGCGTAGGACTTTCACGGCTGCCTTTTCCCCCTATATATTGGCATACGGCATGCCATTTCCGGTCGCCCGCGTCAATCCTCCGGCCAGCGCGCCAGCGCGTCGTCGAGCATCCGCCGCACCACCGCCGCCGCCTCTTGCGGAGCGAGGTTCTGATCATGGCGCAGCAGTCGCCAGGTGTTGAAGCTGAGGATCACGTTGAGGCCCCGCGCCCCCTCGGCATCGGTGCGCACGGCCTCGGGCAGGTGCGCCGCCAGCGCCTCGGCCTCGAGCCGCAGCTGGCGGCGATAGCCCTCCATCAGGAAAGCGGATTCGAAGCGCCGGATATTGGCCGAGATGCGATAGGGCATGATCGTCTCGAAGATCGTCGCGCGGCGAGCGGCAATGTCGAACAGCCGCTCCTGCCACGTCGCCCCCTCGGGCGGGCGCATCAGGATCGGCAGAAGCTGCCCCTCGATCGCCTCGGCCATCTCGCGGTAGAGCGCGTCCATGTCGCGGAAATGGCGGAACACCGAGCGCAGGCCCACGCCTGCAACCTCGGCGACCTGTGCCGCGCTGGGGGCGACTTCGCCGCGCGCGACCAGATCGAGCATCGCCGCGACGATCCGGGCCCGGCTCGACCGGCTGCGCGCACGCCGCCCGTCGTCAGGGGCGGAAGATGCTTGCGTGATGTCAGGTACGACCATGGCGCGGCTACGGTATTATCTGGCACTAACCGTGTCAATTAAAGGCCATGAAGCCCCGAAACCGCTCAATCGAGGCTGGTACGGGGGAACAACAACTGGCTGACGAGTGGGGGACGAAACGGCGACCACGTGCCTTCGGCCTGCGCCAGCCGGTCGGCAAGCGCCAGCATCACCGATGGATTGACCCCGAGGCCGCAATGGCTGGCATAGACCTCGATATTCTCGGTCGGCGTCGCCGCCGGCTTCTGCACCGATCCGCGCCAGTGGACGATCCCGTCGGTCTTGGTGAAGATCGAGGTGGTCGGCACCGGCGGCGCTTCGGCCAGATCGCGGAAGCGCCCGCCCTGCATCGCCTCGGGCTCCTTGCCGTTCAGCATTTCGAACAGGCGCGCGGCGCTGGTGTGATTGCGGTCTTCCGAGATCGGGCTGCCGAGGCTGATCACCAGACGCACCCGGTCGGGATGCAGCTTGGCCAGCTCGCGCGCCAGCACTCCGCCCAGACTCCAGCCAACCAGCGAAACCTTGCGGCCCGTATCGTCATTGAGGCGCTGGAGCTGGGTTTCAAGACGCGCAATCAGCGCGTTGTCGACCCGGACATTGCGCCCGCTGTTCCAGCCATGCGCGTCGTAACCCAAATCCCGCAGCAAGCGCCGCATCGGACTTGTCGAAGTGTTGCTTGCCATGAAGCCGGGGAGCACCTGGACCGCGTGCCCATCACCCTTGGGCAAAGACGAAAGGAACGGGCGGCTCATGTAGAAGGCGCCGAGTTCGAACATCGCGCGCCCTTCGACGAGCGTCCAGAAGCGGTGCGGCGGGTGCGCTGCCGGCTGGAGCTGGGCGGGCAGAAGCGGGGCGGCGAGGGTTGCCGATGCGGCCATGTCTTTATCCTTGTTCGGTTGGGTCTTGCGGCCGGTCATGCAGGCTTGGCTTTTGCAGCGGCGCGCCTCTGCGCCGGTCTGGACTTGGGTGCCGGCTTTGCTTTGGGCGCGGGTTTCGCTTTGGGAGCAGGCGGCGCTTTGGGCGCAGGCGGCGCTTTGGTTGCAGGCTGCGCCTTGGGGGCGGATTTCACTTTGGGCGCAGGCTTCGGCGCGGCGGTTGCAGCCGCTGTAGCAGCAAGCAACTCCGAGAAACTATCCTCGATGCACTTCACGTAAAAATCGGGATCGGGGAGCAGCTCGCGGTCGGCGGTGAAGGCGATTGTGGCCTCGTCGCAATAGGATTGCACCACGTGGCCGAGGCCGAGGCCGTCGGTAAGGCACAGCAGCCCCATCATGCTCTCGAGCCGCGCGGCCGCAAAGTGGATCGGCACCGGCGGCCCCGGCACATTGGTCACCACCGTGGTAAACGGCGGCGCGACCCCGCGATTGGCGAGGCCCAGCCGCGTGTAGAGCTGCGCGCCCAGCGCCATGAACAGCGCAGGCGAGACCTTGCTCATCTCGGTCATGTTGCGCGCGCCGATGGCGTCGGACATGGCCTTGGAATTGGCGGTCTGCGAGAAAACGAAGGCGAGGCGCTCGGCCGGATCCTCGATATGCGTGCCCAAGGGCGCGATCATCGCGGCGACCTGATTGCCCATGTCGCCTTTCTCGCCGCTCGCGCGCACCGAGATCGGGGCCATGGCGGTCAGCGTCTTCTTGGGCAGATCGTCTTTCGCCAGCAGATACTTGCGCATCGCCCCGCCAATGATCGCGAGGAACACGTCATTGACCTTCGCGCCCTCGGCCAGCGCGCGGATCGCCTTGATCTCGGCCAGCTTGAAGCTGCGCCCCTCGACCACCCGGTGCGGGCTGATCGCGCGGTTGAAGCGCGATTTGGGCGCAATCATGTCGGCGCTGACAGTGAAGTCCTTGACCACCAGGCCCTTGATCGCCTTGGCAAGCCCCGGCGCGGCCTTGGCGGCAACTTCGAGCTGCTTCAAGGGATTGGTAACCGCATTGAAATAGCTTTTGCCGAGCAATTCTATGGGGTTGGGGATGCGCTCGGGCTTCCACGTGTCGGGCTGATTGGGCGGCGGATCGGTGGGGCGCAGGGTGTGCAGCGCCTCCATCAGGTCGATCCCGCTCATCCCGTCGATGGCGGCGTGGTGCACCTTGGTGACCATCGCGAAGCTGCCCGGGGTGACCCAGGGGACGTTATCCAGCCCCTCGACCACGGTGAACTCCCACGGGGGGCGGTCGAGATCGAGCGGGCGGGCAAAGATGCGCGCGGCCTGAATGCACAGCTGCCGCCAATCGCCCGGCTGCGGCAGGGCGACGTGGCGCACGTGGTATTCGAGATCGAAGTCGGGATCCTCTACCCAGTAGGGGTAATCGAGATCGAAGGGCACCCGCACCAGCCGCTGGCGCATCGTGCGGCTCAATTGCGCGCGCGCGCCGATGAATTGCAGGATGTCCTTGAAGCGCACGAAGCTGCCGGGCGCGGTCTCGGGGTTGTAGACGAGGATCGAGCCGATGTGCATCGGCGAACTGCGCGTTTCCAGCGCCACGAAGGACGCATCCATTCCCTGCAATTGGCGCAAGGTTCTCTCCCCATAGGCACCCCTTTGTGGGGTTTTGTTGCGCAAGAGGCTAACAGACGCAGGCGCGCGGTCAACTTGCCGCGTCCGTCAATCAGAGGGCGTCAAGCACCTTCGGGCAGCAGCGCGAGCAGGGCAAAGCTCGCCAGCCAGTGTTCGCCCATGTAGTCGCCCGCGACATGGGGCAGCGCGGCGGCAAGGTGGTCGCGGGCAAGGCATTGCAGCGGGTCGGCAGAGTCGGTGCGGCCGAGCGCGCTGGCAATTTCGCGCAGGCACCATGCGCGGCTGAGGTTGAGGCCGTCGAGATGGGCGATCTTGCCGTCCGAACGGTCGGAGACAGTGACGGGGCGGCATTCGCGCTCCAGCCAGCCATTGTTCTCCACCAGATGCTTGAACCACGCCTCGAAGGCGAGCGGGTGCCAGACCTCCGCCATCAGCAGCGCGGCGGTGAGGACGGGGGAGAGAAATTCGTCGCCCCCCGGCTCCCATCCGTCATAATCGCGGCGGTGCGCGAAGGTGCGGATCGCCCAGTCGTCGATCAGCACCACCAGTTCCGAATCGCGATACAACGCCCAGCGCCGCGCCAGTACCAGCGCGAAGGCGGTGTTGAAGTGGGTGCCGGTGGTGATCGGGTAGGTGAGGATGGCGAGGTAATCCCGCAGCCGCGCGGCAAAGGCCCTTGCCAGCGGCCTCAGCCGCTCCTCCCATGGGTGATCATCGTGATGCATGGCCTCCTCGTGGAGATACAGAAGCCAGGCCCAGCCATAGGGCCGCTCGAACCCGCGTGCCGAGGGGCGTTCGAGGTAGGCGAGTTCCACCGCCAGCTTTTCTTCGGTGAAGGTTGCCTGCGCCAGCGCCGTGATCTCGGCCGCTTCCGGCATGGCGGGGTAGAGCCGCCGCAGCGTCAGCAGCGTCCACCAGCCGTGGACGCAGGAATGCCAGTCGAAGCTGCCGAAGAACACCGGGTGGGCCTCCTGCGGCAGGCGCAGGTCTTCAGGGCCGGTGAAGACGTGGTCGTCCTTGTAGGGGAAGGCCCGCGCCACATGGCCCAGCGCGACGCGGGAGAAGCGGCGGGCGGTGTCCTCGGTCAGTTCCACAGCAGGAAGGCTCCCACGTAGATGATGATGACGTTGCACACCCACAGGGGCACGGCCGTGCCGACCTGCTGGCGGATCACCGCGTTCTGGTCTTTCAGTTCGAGCAGCGCGGCCGGCACGATGTTGAAGTTCGCCGCCATCGGCGTGAGCAGCGTGCCGCAGAAGCCGGCCAGCATGCCGACCGCGCCGATCACCGCCGGATCGCCGCCATAGGTCTCGATCAGCAGCGGAATGCCGATCGCGGTCGCCATAACCGGGAAGGCGGCAAAGGCATTGCCCATGATCATCGTGAACAGCGCCATGCCGGCGGCGAAGACGACCACGGTGAGGAACACGCTGCCCTCGGGGATCACCCCGCGCGCGCCCCCGCCGATGATGTCGCCCACTCCGGCCAATGCGAAAATCGCCCCCAGCGCCGCGAGCATCTGCGGCAGGATCGCCGCCCAGCCGATGGAGTCGATCAGCCGCCGCCCTTCCTCGGCCGGGGCCATCAGCGGGGGGCGGAGCCACGCACAAGCGCCCGCCAGCGCGGCGACGACGCCGATGCCGAACAGGATCAGCGTCTCGCGCCGCGCCTCGAACAGCCCGGTCTCGCCCAGCGGGGTATAATTGTAGAGCAGCGTCCCCGCGACCGCCGTCAGCGGCACGACCAGCGCGGGGAGGAACAGGCGGTTGCCGAGCCGCGCCGCGTGTGCCTCGCGCGCCTGCGGCGAGGTGGTCGGCGGATCGCTGCGCTTGAGGCCGCCCAGCCCTGCAATCGCCACCATCGCCAGCACCAGCCCGCCGTTCGCCAAATCCGAGAGGTGGCTGCCGAGCAGGAAACTCACCGCCAGCAGCGCCCAGAAGGCGGCATTGCCCCAGCGCCCGTCCTTCGCCGACAGCGCCGCCCACACAGCGAAGGCCGCACCTGCAAAAAGATAGAGCCATTCGTAGGTAATCACTTGGCACCCCTCCCCAGCCGCCGGTCGAAGGCGAGCACGCGCCACGAGTGGATCGCGAAAGCGAACAGCGCGGTCGGGATCGCCCAGACCGACAGTTCCAGCGGCGTGAGCGGATAGCCCGCCGCCTCGAACACGCCCTGAATCAGCAGGATCGAGGCGATGGCGAAGAAGATGTCCTCGCCGAAGAACAGCCCGACATTGTCGGTCGCGGCGGCCATCGCCTTGACCTCGTCACGCGCGTCTCCGGACAAGTCGCCGTGGGTCTTCACCGCCGCCGCCTCGGCCATCGGCGCGACCAGCGGGCGGACGGCTTGCGGGTGGCCGCCGATGTCCTTCATTCCCAGCGCCGAGGCGATCTGGCGGAAGGCGAGATAGGCGACCAGCAGCCTGCCCATCGTCGCCCCGCGCATCCCCTCGATAAGGCTGCGGGCGCGTTGCTGGAGGCCGTAACGCTCCAAGAGGCCGATCACCGGCAGGATGATCCAGGTGACCGAGATATAGCGGTTGTCGTTGAAGGCCTTGCCCAGCGCCTCGATCACCGCGACGAGATCGAGCCCGGCCAGCACCCCGGTCGCCAGCGCGGCGCTCACCACCACCAGCAGCGGGTTGAAGCGAAGGGCAAAGCCGAGAACGACGATGGCGATGCCCGCCAGCGGCCAGTAGTTCATGTGTCTCCCTCTCCGAAACCCCCGCCCCCGGGCGTCAGGATCACGATTGTGTCGCCCGGTTGCATTTCGGCCGATCCGGTCGCGCCCAATTCCTCGCGGGTGCCGTCGGCGCGTTCGATCCAATTGCGCCCAGCTAGCGCATCGCGTCCGCCCGCCAGCCCTCGCGGAGCCACCTTGCGGCGGTTCGCCAGCATATTGGCGCGCATCGGTTCGAGGAAAGTGACGCGCCGCACCACCCCGTCGCCGCCGCGCTGCCGCCCCTCGCCCCCGGAGCCGCGGCGGATGCCGAACTCATCCAGCCGCACCGGCAGTCGGGTTTCGAGGATTTCGGGATCGGTGAGGCGGCTGTTGGTCATATGGGTCTGCACCGCGCTGGTGCCGGGATGATCCGGCCCCGCGCCCGAGCCGCCGCAGATCGTCTCGTAATATTGGTGGCACTCGTTGCCGAAGGTGAAGTTGTTCATCGTGCCCTGCGAGGGCGCGAGCCTTCGGCAAGCGGCGAACAGCGCATCGGTGACGACCTGCGAGGTCTCGACATTCCCCGCCACCACCGCCGCGCCGGGACGTGGGTTCAGCATCGAGCCTTCGGGCACGATCAGCGTCACCGGCCTGAGGCACCCGTCATTCATCGGGATGGCATCGTCGATCAGCGTGCGCAGCACATAGAGCGCGGCGGCGCGGGTGATGGAGCGGGGAGCGTTGAAGTTGTCAGGCAATTGGTCGCTGGTTCCGGTGAAGTCGAACACCGCCGAGCGGCTCTCGCGATCAATGCGGATCGCCACCTTCACCGCCGCGCCATTGTCCATCGGATAGGCGAAGCTTCCGCCCTCCAACCCGCCGAGCAGCCGCCGCACGCTTTCCTCGGCATTGGCGAGGACATGGCCCATATAGGCGGCGAGCACCTCGGCCCCGTGCTCGCGCGCTGCGCCCGCAAGCAACTCCGCCCCGCGCGTGCAGGCGGCAAGCTGGGCGCGCAGGTCGGAGAGGTTGCGGTCGGGATTGCGCGCGGGATAATCCGCCGCCGCCAGCACGGCGCGCAACTCGGCCTCCTGAAAGCGGCCTGCGTCGACCATCAGCTGGTTGTCGATCAGCACGCCTTCCTCGGCGATGGTGCGGCTTTCGGGGGGCATGGAGCCGGGCGCGATGCCGCCGATATCCGCATGATGACCGCGCGCGGCGACGAAGGCGTCGGGCTCCCCGCCCTCCACGCCGTAAAAAACCGGCACGATCACCGTGATGTCGGGCAGGTGCGTCCCACCGCGATAGGGATCGTTGAGGACATAGGCATCGCCGCACCGGAACCCGCGTCCGTCGCGGCCTCCGCCTCTGGCCTCAATGACGCGCGCAATGCTGTCGCCCATGCTCCCCAGATGCACCGGAATATGCGGCGCATTGGCGATCAGCGCGCCTTGCCGGTCAAACAGCGCGCAGGAGAAATCGAGCCGCTCCTTGATGTTCACCGAGGTCGCGGTGGATTGCAGCACCACGCCCATTTCCTCGGCGATCGCCATGAAGAGGTTGTTGAAGATCTCGAGCCGCACCGGATCGGCCGCGGTGCCCGCTGCGCGTGTTCGGGCGAGCGGGGCGGTGCGGGTGAGGATCAGGCTGCCCTCGTGCGCCAGCTGCGCCTGCCAGCCTTCCTCGACCACGGTGGTCGAGCCGGGGTCGATGATCAGGTGCGGCCCGGCAACGGCATCGCCTTTCGTCATCGCGGTGCGCGCCATCACCGGCCAATCGCTGGGCAGAAGCGCGGCCGCTTGGGCCGTCGTTTCGGGAATGCCGACCGTCGCCGCAATCCCGCCCGCCTGCCCCAGCGCCTCGACGCTCAGCGCCTCGACGATGATCGCTGCGTCAGGATCGGAATAGCCGAAGCGCTGGCGGTGGAGTGCGCGGAAAGCGGCGTCCATCGTCGCGGGCGCGTCGCAGGGGATCGCCAGCAGGCTGTCGCTCCCGGCAAAGCGCAGGCGGGCGGCAGGTGCGAGGCGGATCGCTTCGGGGGCGATGCCCTGCGCCAGCAGATCGGCCCGCGCCTTCGCTGCCAATGCGGCGAGTTCACCTGCGAAACTCTCGCCCAGCGGGCGCATCAGGGTGACCTCGCGGATCGCCTTTACGGGTGCGAGGCCGATGCCATAGGCCGAGAGCATCCCGGCGAGCGGGTGCACCAGCACCGTCTCCATCCCCAGCGCGTCCGCAACCCGGCAGGCATGTTGCCCGCCCGCCCCGCCGAAGCAGGCCAGCGCATAGGTCGTCACATCATGCCCGCGCGCCACCGAAATTTTTCGAATGGCCGCTGCCATGTTGTGGACCGCGATGGCGAGGAAGCCCTCGGCGATTTCCTCCAGCGGGCGCGGTTCGGGCAAGGCTGCCGCGACCTCCTCGAGCCGCGCGCGGGCCGCCTCGGGGTCGAGCGGCAGGTCGCCTTCAGGGCCGAACACGGCGGGGAAGAACGCGGGGTCGATCCGCCCCAAGAACAGGTTGCAGTCGGTCACCGTCAGCGGGCCGCCCTTGCGGTAGCAGGCGGGGCCAGGGTCCGCGCCCGCGCTCTCCGGGCCGACGCGGAAGCGCGCGCCATCGAAGCGGCAGATCGAGCCGCCGCCAGCCGCCACCGTGTGGATCTGCATCATCGGCGCGGCGACCCTGACGCCCGCCACCACGCTGTCGCCGGTCAGCTCGACCTCGCCCGCGTAATGCGCGACATCGGTGCTGGTGCCGCCCATGTCGAAGCCGATCAGACGAGTTTGGCCGAGCGGCTCGCAGGCCGCGACCATCCCGACCACGCCCCCCGCCGGCCCCGAGAGTATCGCATCCTTCCCCCGGAACGCGCCCACCTCGGCCAGCCCGCCGTTCGATTGCATGAAGGCAAGGCGCCCTGTCGGCGGCAAGCTCGCGGCGAGCCGGTCGGTGTAGCGGCGCAGCACGGGCGAGAGATAGGCGTCGACCACGGTCGTGTCCCCGCGCGGGATCAGCCGAATCAGCGGGGCGACCTCGTGGCTGACACTGACCTGCGCGAACCCCTGCCCGCGCGCGATCTGCGCGAGGCGCGCTTCGTGGTCGCGGTGCTGCCAGCCATGCATCAGCACTATGGCGAGCGCGTCGAAGCCCTCATCACGAAGCCGAGTGAAGGCGGCGCGAGCGGCGTCCTCATCGAGCGGGCGCAACACCGTTCCGTCCACCGCGACGCGCTCCTCGATCTCCACCACCCGCGCAGGCAGCTGTTCGGGCAGCACGATATGGCGCGCGAAGATGTGCGGGCGCGCCTGCGTGCCGATCCTGAGGGCATCGGCAAAGCCGCACGTGATCGCCAGCGCGAGCCGTTCGCCCTTGCGTTCAAGCAAGGCATTGGTGGCGACCGTGGTGCCGATCCTGAGCTCCGCAATCGGCCCCTCACCATGCTCTGCCATCAGCCGCCGCACCGCCTCGCTCGCGGCGTCGGCATAGTGGCTGGGGTTCTCGGAGAGCAGCTTGGCGGTCACCAGCCGGCCATCGGGCGTGGTGGCGACGACATCGGTGAAGGTCCCGCCGCGATCGACCGCGAAGCGCCAGGCTGGAGGATAGAGCGCACTCATGCGGCTCCTGTGTTGTCCAGCGCGCGCGACAAAGCAACCGCGCGAATGGCGCTATTGCGCCGCCTTCCAGTCGCGCCGCAGCTTCTTGGCGAGGCTCCACTTGTGCACCTCGGTCGGCCCGTCATAGATGCGGAAGGCGCGGATTTCGCGGAACATCGTCTCGACGATGGTCTTGTCGGTGACGCCGGTGCCGCCCATCACCTGCACGCACTTGTCCGCCACCCGCATCAGCGCCTCGGACACGGCGACCTTGGTCATCGAGCTTTCGGCCGTGCCCAGCGATCCGGTGTCGAGTACGCCCGCGCACCAGTCGATCATCAGCTCGCATTGCTGCAAGTCGATCATGTTCTCGGCGAGCATGAAGCCCACGCCCTCGTGGTCGATCAGCGGTTTGCCGAAGGCCATGCGGCGGTTGGCATAGTCGACCGCGATCTCCTGCGCGCGGATGCACCCGCCGAGCCAGCGCATGCAATGCGAGAGGCGCGCCGGGGAGAGACGGATCTGCGCATATTTGAACCCCTCGCCCGCATCGCCCAGCATCTGGTCGGCGGGCACCCGCAGGTCGTCGATGGTGATCTCGGCATGGCTGCCTGGCATCGAGCTGTCGATGGTGTTGGGCACGCCCGTGATCTGAATGGCAGGATCGGGCAGGTCGACCAGGAACATGCAGGCCCCACCGTGGCTGTCCGGATCCTCGGACTTTGCCATCACGATCCCGACCTTCGCGCCTTCTGCCCCGGTAATGAAGCACTTCTTGCCGTTGATGACCCAGTGATTGCCGTCCTTGCGGCAGGTGGTGATCATCATCGAGGGGTCCGCGCCTGCGCCGTTCAATTCGGCCGGCTCGGTCATGAAGAAGGCCGAGCGCGCATGGCCCGAGACCAGCGGCGTCAGGAAGCGCTCCTTCAAGTCGGGGCTGCCGACCCTGCCGATGAGATACATGTTGCCCTCGTCGGGGGCCTGGGTGTTGCAGGCCAGCATCCCCAGCGGCGTCAGGCCGGACTTGATGAGGATCACCGCGGTCTCGCGCTGGTTGAAATGGCTGCCGTCGGGGCGGATATGCGGGGTCAGCACCCCCGCGGCGCGGGCGAGTTCGCGCATTTCCATGACGAGTTCGTCGGTCGGCGCACCGTGATGGTCGCGGCGCGGGTCCTGTTCGTAGGCGAAGATTGTCCCGCGCACGAAGGCCTCTACCCGCGCAGCCATTTCCAGCGCTTCGTTGCTGATCGTCATGGCGCGATACTCCCCTCTTGCCTTGTTGCGGTGTCCCATGCGGGCTGGCGAGCACCATGCCAAGGCCGGGGGCCATGCGCGCCTAGTGAATTGGGGGCGGAAGGCCCGCTCCGGCCCCGCCGTCAGACTGCGCCTACCAACTCCACATCGTCCCGTCCTCCAGCCGGGCGACCGGCAGATAGGCGGGCTTGTAGGGGTATTTGGCGGCCAGTGCCTCGTCGATGTCGACGCCGTGGCCGGGGGCCTCGCCGCAATACATCATGCCCGCTTCGAAGCGGTAGTCATGGGGGAAGACCGCGTCGGTTTCTGCGGTGTGGCGCATGTATTCCTGAATGCCGAAATTGGGCACCCAGGTATCGAAGTGCAGCGCGCAGCCCATCGTCACGGGCGACAGGTCGGTCGCTCCGTGGCAGCCGGTGCGCACCTGATAGAGGCTGGCGAGATCGGCGATGCGGCGCAGGTGCGTCAGCCCCCCTGCCCCCACCACGGTGCAACGGATATAGTCGATCAGCTGGTTCTGGATCAGATCCTTGCAGTCCCAGATGGTATTGAAGATTTCCCCCACGGCCAGCGGCGTGGTGGTGTGCTGGCGCACCAGCCTGAAGGCTTCCTGATTTTCGGCAGGGGTGCAATCTTCCAGCCAGAACAGCTGATAGGGCTCCAGCATCTTGCCAAGGCTTGCCGCCTCCTGCGGGGTGTAGCGATGGTGCCCGTCGTGCAGCAGGTGGTGATCGAAGCCGTAGGTCTTGCGCAGTGCCTCGAACAGTTTGGGCACATAGTTCAGCGCCTTCCTCGTATCCCAGCCGGTCTCGGAGGGAAGGCTGGCATCGGCCGGTTCGTAGTAAAGCTTGCCGCGCCCCACGCCGTAAGCACCCTTGATCCCCGGCACGCCGGTCTGGGCGCGGATCGCCTTGTAGCCCATGTCGATATAATGCCCGACCGCTTCGACCGTTGCCGCGATATCGCTGCCGTTGGCGTGGCCATAGACCATCACCGCATCGCGACTGCGCCCGCCGAGCAATTGGTAGAGCGGCATCCCCGCCAGCTTGGCCTTGATATCCCACAGCGCCATGTCGACCGCCGCGATCGCGCGCATCGTCACCGGGCCGCGCCGCCAATAGGCGCCCTTGTAGAGATACTGCCAGATATCCTCAATCGCCTGCGGGTCCTTCCCGATCAGGCAAGGGATCACGTGGTCTTCCAGATAGGACACCACCGAAAGTTCGCGCCCGTTCAGCGTCGCATCCCCGATCCCGTAGACGCCGTGATCGGTGACGATCTTGAGCGTCACGAAATTCCGGCCCGGGCAGGTCACGATCACCTTGGCAGCTGCAATCTTCATCCGCGCGCTCCTTGCTACGGCAATGCCGCGAAGTGATAGCCGATCTGCCCGCAATACCAATGCAGAAACCGGTGTCATAGCGCACGCCTGCGTGGCAATGATCAGCCACGAATCAATCCCGGAGCCGATGATGACGCCTGCCCTCAACCTCCACCCGGACCGCCTGCTGCCGGTCGATCCGGCAACGCGCGACATCGCTCGGTCGCTCTATCGGGCCGTCAAGGACCTGCCGATCATCAGCCCGCACGGGCACACCGATCCGGCCTGGTTCGCCACCGACGCCCCGTTCGAGAATGCCACTGCGCTGCTGCTCCAGCCCGATCACTATGTTTTCCGGATGCTCTACAGCCAGGGCATCCCCTTGGAGGCGCTGGGGATCGCGCCGGTCGGCGGCAGCGCCGCCCCCGGGATCGACCCGCGCGAAGCATGGCGAATCCTTGCCGCCAATTACCACCTGTTCCGCGGCACGCCGTCGCGCATGTGGCTCGATTGGGTGTTTGCCGAGGCCTTCAGGCTCGAGGTGCAGCTCAACGCCGCGACGGCCGACCTCTATTACGACCACATCACCGCCGCGCTCGCCACCCCCGCCTTCGCCCCGCGCGCGCTGTTCGAGCGCTACGGGATCGAGGTGCTCACCACCACCGAGAGCCCGCTCGACACGCTCGAACACCATCATGCGATCGCAACCTCGGGCTGGCAGGGCCGCGTGCTGACCGCCTATCGCCCCGACCCGGTGGTGGACCCCGAGTTCGAGGGGTTCCGCGACAATCTCGCCGCCTTCGCCGTGCTGACAGGGAAGGACACGTTCAGCTGGGATGGATACCTCGCCGCGCACCGCCAGCGCCGCGCCTTCTTCGCCGCGCATGGCGCGACTTCGAGCGATCACGGCCATCCGACCGCGCTCACCGCCGACCTTGCCCCGCACGCGGCCGAGGCGCTGTTTGCCCGCGTGATCCGCGCGGACGTATCGGCGACTGACGCCGAGCTGTTCCGCGCCCAGATGCTCACCGAGATGGCCGGGATGAGCGCCGAGGACGGCCTCGTCATGCAGATCCACCCCGGGGCCTTTCGCAACCACAACCCGGCGATCTTCGCGCGCTTCGGGCGCGACAAGGGCGCGGACATGCCGAGCCGCACCGATTACGTCCACGCGCTGCGCCCCCTGCTGGCGAAGCACGGCAACAATCCGGCGCTGACGATCATCGTCTTCACCCTGGACGAGAGCGTCTATGCCCGCGAGCTTGCCCCGCTCGCCGGGCATTATCCGGCGCTGAAGCTCGGCCCGGCATGGTGGTTCCACGACAGCCCCGAAGGCATGCGCCGCTTCCGCCACGCGACGACCGAGACGGCGGGCTTCTACAACACGGTCGGCTTCAACGACGATACCCGCGCCTTCCTGTCGATCCCCGCGCGCCACGACGTCGCGCGGCGGATCGACTGCGGGTTCCTCGCCGAGCTGGTCGCCGAGCACCGGATGGAGGATTGGGAGGCGGCCGAGCTGGCGCAGGACCTCACCTATAACCTCGCCAAGGCGGCTTACCGGCTGTGAGACTGTCGCAGGCTACGCTTGGCGGGCTGGCGGCGCATGTCGCTCGCCCGGACTACGACTGGCAGGCGCAGCGCGCCGGGATCTTTCATTTCGGCATCGGCGCTTTCACCCGCGCGCATCAGGCCGCCTTTACCGATGCGGCGATGGCCGCAGGCGACCGCGACTGGCGGATCACCGGGGTCTCGCTGCGCTCGGGCGATGTGGCAGCGCAGCTTGGTCCGCAAGACGGGCTCTACACCCTGACCGAACGCGCGGGCGACACGGCGCGCACCCGGCTGATCGGGGCAATCGACCGGGTGATCGTCGCGCAGCAAGACCCGCAAGCCGTGATCGCCGCCATCGCGCACGCGGACACCCGGATCGCGAGCTTCACCGTGACCGAGAAAGGCTATGTCCGCGCCGCAGACGGTTCGCTCGATTGGAGTGACCCCGCATTGGCGGCGGAGCTTGCCGGTGGCGGCGCACCGCGCACCATCTATGGCTACCTTGCCGCAGGCCTCGCGCGGCGGCGGGATGCGGGGCTGCCGGGCCTCACCCTGCTGTGCTGCGACAACCTTGCCGACAACGGCCGCCAGCTCTCCGCGCTGATGACCGCCTATCTGGAGCGTACCGACCCGGCGCTGGCCGACTGGTTCGCGCGCGAATGCCGCTGCCCTTCGACCATGGTCGACCGGATCGTGCCGGCCATGACCGACGCGACCCGCGCCTGGGTGGCAGGGCAGATCGGCATGGCTGATGAAGGCGCGATCCTCACCGAGACCTTCACCCAGTGGGTGATCGAGGACGATTTCGCCGGCCCGCGCCCGCGCTGGGAGGCGGTGGGCGCGCAATTCGTCGGCGACGTGCGCGCTTTCGAGGCGGCCAAGTTGCGGATGCTCAACGGCGCGCATTCCGCGCTCGCCTATCTCGGGCTCGAGCGCGGGCATGATTTCGTGCATCAGGCGGTGGCCGACCCGGTGATCCGGCCCCTTGTGGAGACTATCATGCGCGAGGAGGCCGCCGCCACGCTCGATCCCGCCAGCGGCATTGATGCCGCCGCCTATGCAGGCCAGCTGCTGACACGCTTTGCCGACAGCGCGCTCGATCACCGGCTGATGCAGATCGCGATGGACGGATCGCAGAAGATCCCGCAGCGCTGGCTGGAGCCGCTGGCGATCAACCAGCAGGCGGGCAGGATGTGCCCGGCAACGCTCGAAGCGCTCGCCGCGTGGTGCCGCCATGTGCGTGGGGCTGCCCGTCCGGTCGATGATCCGAGGGCGGAGCAGCTCGCCGCGCTGTGGCAGGCGCAGGGTGCGGCGGGCATTGGGGCCGCGCTGTTCGGCCAAGGCGGACTGTTCGCCGCGACATGGGTCGCATCCCCTGCCGACCTGGCCTTTCTCGACCGGCGCCTCGCCTGAAACAGGCGGGGCGGATGGTGGCAGGTGGTCAGTTGGAGCGCCCGGAGGGGCCGCTCCGCCCCGCCCGGCTCGCCTTGTGAGCGGTGCAATTGCCATGACACGCACCGCGAGCGCGAAAAGGAGGGCTGATCGCATAGCAGAGGAGGCTATTGATGGCCGCCACCTGGCGTGTTTATTGGCTGGGCAATCGGCGATACCATGGACTCACGCCGAATTTTTCGTCGGCTTCTTCCGCCATTCGGCAACTTCAGCAGCGTGAAACGACGGTATGAATGTAATTGTCCGTATTGCCACTGATGATGACCTGTCTGCGATTGCGGCGATCATCGAACGCGCCGTTGACCGCCTGCAGGGCGACTATCTTTCGCGATCGGAGATCGAGGCAAGCCGGCGGTTCATGGGGGTCGACACGCAGCTCGTGCGCGATGCGACCTATTTTTGCGCTGTGGTCGATGACCGAATTGCCGGATGCGGCGGGTGGAGCTGGCGGCGGACGCTGTTTGGCGGGGATGACGCGGGCGACCTCATCGATCCCGCGCCGCTTGATCCGGCCTGCGAGCCTGCGCGGATCAGGGCGATGTACACCCATCCCGACTATGTCCGGCGCGGGATCGGCATGGCGATCCTCACCGCCGCCGAGGACGCGGCGCGCGCTGCCGGTTTCCGCGAGATCGACCTGATGAGCACGCTGGCGGGCGAACCGCTCTACCGCCGCTGCGGCTATCACCCCATCGCAGAGCGGGTCCATTATGCCGATGTGCCGCTGATCCCGATGCGCAAGCGGCTGTAAGAGGCTGCGCAATCAAAAGACGCGGGGTCAGCCAATGCCGACCCCGCGCCCGTGATGGTGCGGCTCAGAAGCTTGCGGTGACCCGCGCGTACCAGAACCCGCCAAGCCAGCCGATCGGGGAATTGTCGTTGTAGATCGACCCGTTCGCCGCCCCGCCGGTTCCGGCGAAGATGTTGCGGGTCTCACGTTCGGGCAGGGTGTCGAACAGGTTTTGTGCCCCGACCGCGATGCGGTATTTTTCAGCGAAGGTCACGCCCACTTCGATGTCGAAAGCCACCTGCGCGTCGAACGTCTTGGTGAAGGGTACCGGGTAGAGCGCCTGCGCCTCGGCCTGCGTATTGATGCCGCCTGCGGTCGGCGTAGGGCCGATGCCGCTGGTGATCGGATCGAAGTAGCTGGTGAAGCTGCCGTAGTAGTTCACCCGCGCGAGCGCATCGAAGATCCCTTGCGTGTAGTTGGTGGAAAGCACCGCACGCCAGCGCGGCACCGATTCCTCGATATTGCCGACGCGCACGTCATCAACCGGCTGGAAGTTCGACAGCACCCGCCCGCTCGCCAGCGTGCCGTTGATGACCTTGCGGTCGGTCACCTCGGTCGTGTTGTAGTTCACCGCCAGGCTCGTGGCGAACCGCCCGAAATCGGTATCGGCATCATGCGAGACAACCACGTCGAACCCTTGCGTGCGGGTGTCGAAGGCATTGGTGAAGTACCGCACCGCGCCAAGCTCCGCGGCTTCGGCGACGCCCTGCGCGAGCAGGAATTGCGCGTCGGTCTGGCCGTTCGGGTTGACCACGTTGGGGTTGATCTGGCCGGACAGGCCGATCCGGTCGGTGACCTTGATGTTGTAGTAATCGATCGTGATATCGAAGCCGCCGCCGGGCTGGACGACCAACCCGCCCGAGAAACTGACCGAATTTTCCGGCGTGAGCGGTTCGGCGAGATAGAACTGGCCAATCTCGCTATCGGGGCGCGCCACAAGGGTGCCGAGCGGCGTCGTCGAACCGAAGGGGAAGCCGGTGGTCAGGTTCTGCGTGAATTGCTGGCCGGGCGTCGGCGCGCGGAAGCCGGTCGAGGCCGTGCCGCGCAGCGCGATGGCATCGGTGATTTCATAGCGCACGGAGAACTTGCCGTTGAAGGTGTCCCCGAAGTCGTCGAAATAGTCATAGCGCGCAGCGATACCCACATCGAGCCCGGCGACCGGCGTCGCTTCGACGTCGACGTAGCCCGAATAGTTGTTTCGCCCGCCCTCGATCACCGAGGCCGGTCCGAAGCCTTGGAAACCGTTGGAGCCCGGCAGGGCGACCTGCGTGCGCACGAAGGTCGGGGCCGAGGCGCCCGGGGTCGAACACGGCACAGGTGCGGCGTTGAGGGTGCACTGGAACAGGCGCTGCGAGGCATAGGGGCCGATCTGCCAAGAGGGCGTGTCGCCCAGCCCGACCTCGAAGGCCTCACGCCGCACTTCCACACCCCAGGCAATGAACAGCGGCTCGGCAAAGCCGATTTCGACTTCGGTGTTGAAGTCACCGTTGAAGTTGAATTCGCGCTGGGCGAACTTGCCCATGTAGAATTCGGTCGGCGTGTTGGGCCCGAGCGAGGCGTTGATCGTGTCGCTCATGAAATAGCGCACCTGGTTGACGCCGTACATCAACGAGAAGTCGTAATTGATGCCCGACGTTTCGCCCTTGAAACCACCGACGATGCCGATGTCTTCGTTGGTCTGTTCGAAGAAGGGGATGAAGCCGTTGCTCAATTCCGGGAAGCGATTGTCGTTGAAGATGTCGAAGGTCGCCCCGTTGAGATCCCACTGCGGGCGACCCTGCGCGTCGAAACCGATCTGGGTGAGATAGTTGATGGGCACGGCGCGGCCGGTGGAACCGGTGCCGGGGCGGCCGGGGATCGGCAGGTGGGTGACGGTACGCGGCGAGCGGTAGTTGAAGTCGTTGCCCTGGCGCTGCCAGCCGTAATTGGCGAAGGCGTAGAAGAGCGTGTCGCCCGCCGGGATCTCGGTGTTGATGGTGGCACGATAAGCGCGGTTTTCAGGCCCGCCGAGGCGGTTGCCGGTCGGCCGGTCGGGGGTGATGCCGAGCACCGCGAGCGGCGCGATCGCGGGACGTTCGACCGAACGGTCGAAAACGTTCTGGTCGATGAACTCGAAGGTTGTGTTGAAGAACCCGCCATCGTCACCAAGCTCGGCTCCGTAGAAGGCGGTGAGCTGCGTGTCCTGGCCATCGCCCTGATAGGACTGGCCGTAGCGTGCGGTGACCTCGTAGCCGGTGTCGCGGCGCAGGCCGATGTTGATCACGCCGGCGATCGCGTCCGAACCATATTGCGCGGCCGCGCCATCGCGCAGCACTTCGACCCGGCCGACAGCGGCGCTGGAAATCTGCGAGAGATCCGCGCCCTGTGCCCCGGCGTTCAGCGCGCCGCCCTGAAGCTGCACCAGCGCCGAGCGGTGCACGCGCTTGCCGTTGAGCAGCACGAGAATCTGGTCGGACGGCAGACCGCGCAGCGTCGGCGGACGGATGAATGCCGACGCATCGCCGAGCAGGTTGCGCTGCTGGTTGAACGAGGGAACCAGCGTTTGCAAAATCGTTTGCAGCTGCGGCGCTGGCTGTGCCTTGAAGTCATCGGCAGAGAAGACATCGACCGGCGCCGAGCTTTCCAGCACGGTACGGTCCGTCCGGCGTGTGCCGGTGACAACAATCGCCTGCTCGGAAGGGCTTGCCGCCGCGTCCGATTCGGACGCTTGCTGCTGGGCCAAAACAGGCGATGCGGGGACGAAGTACGACGCAAGGAGAAGGTAACGAAGACGCATGAAGAGGGCCCCTTTTCTTTATTATTGCACCGCAACAATAACACGGGACGGTCTCCAAGCTGCAATAAATTGAGGGTTCTTGGGTGGTTAAATGACGTAGTATTTCTGATTTGTGCCCCAATTTGACGGAATGTTTCTCTTGAGTGCAGCCTTCAAGAACATTTATACCAATTTTAGATAATATTAGTACATTCTGCGCTGCCTTTGCGCCTTTTTGTATCGCGGGCAACTTGTGCGGCGCAACAAATCGCTTGGCGAATCCGGCAGTCGGACTATCACTGCCGACCGTGATCGATCTGTATGAACTTCTATTCGCCGTCCCGGCCTTGTTGCTGGCGGGCGCTGCTGCGGGCTTTGCAGGCGGCCTGTTCGGAATCGGCGGCGGCTTTATTGTCGTACCCGCGCTGATCTTCCTACTGCCGCTCTTGGGTGTCGTGCCGCAGGAGATTGCGCATGTGGCGGTCGGCACCTCGCTGGCTTCGATCATCTTCACATCGCTGCGTTCCACACAAAGCCATGCCAGACGCGATGCGGTCGATTTCGACCTGCTGCGCAGCTGGGCCTTGTGGGTGGTGCTGGGGACGGCGGTCGGCACGCTGGTGGCTGGCATGATTTCGAGCCGCCAGTTGGCGCTGATCTTCGGCATGGGTGTGCTGGGCTTTGCGGTCTATTTCCTGCTGCCCGCGCGCAAAGGGGAACCCCTGTTTTCCGGCCTCCCCACCGGGCTGCCACGCGCCGGCATTGCCAGTGCGCTGGGGGCCTTTTCGACCTTGCTGGGGATTGGCGGCGGCACCGTGACCACCGTAACGATGACGGTGTGCGGTGCCCCGATCCACCGGGCCATCGGCACAGCGGCCGGGATGGGCGCGATCATCGCCCTGCCGTCCACCATCGGCTTCATGGTCATCGGCTTTGGCGCAGAGGGCATCGGCTGGGGATCGCTGGGCTATGTCAACCTGCCCGCCGCTGCTGCCCTGATCGCGACATCGGTGCTGTTCGCGCCGCACGGCGTGACTGCCGCCCACCATCTTCCCGCCGCCGTCTTGCGCGCGTTCTTTGGCCTGTATCTCGCATTTATCGGACTGGTGATGATCACCCGCTTTTGATGGTTTCAATGCACAACACAAGGAATAGCCCCATGCCGACAACACGCCGTTCATTTCTCGCAGGAGCCGGGGTCGCCGGCGGCCTGAGCGCCCTTCCGCTTTCGGGCCTCAGCGCGGCCACCGCAGCTGCCGCCGAACCCGATTTCGGGCCGAAGATCGGTCAAGCTTTGCTGAGCCGCAACGAAAACCCCTATGGCCCCGCACCGAGCGCTCTGCGGGCCATCAGCGAAACGGCCAAGATGGGCTGCTATTACAATGATCGCGGCCATGCCAAGCTGACAGCGATGATTGCCGAGCGCTTCGGGGTCTCCGCGACCCAGGTCGTCATCGGCGAAGGTTCAACCGAAGTGCTGTGCGCTGCCGCGCTGGCGTGGGGGCGCAAGGGCGCAATTCTGTGCCCCGATCTGTTCTGGGATACGACCGTCCTTTATGGCGAGCGCCAGGGCGTGAAGGCGATCCGCGTGCCGATGTCAGCGGATATGGGCGTTGATCTGACTGCGATGGCAGCGGCGGTCGATGACCGGATTGCGATGGTGCAGATCTGCAACCCCAACAACCCAACCGGCATCCTGATCCCGCCGAGCGATCTCAAGGCCTTCGTCACCAAGACCGCCCCCAAGGCCACCGTCCTGGTGGACGAGGCCTATAACGAGCTGACCGACCGGCCCGAAGACAACTCGATGATCGATCTGGTGCGCGCAGGGGCCGATGTGATCGTGTGCCGCACCTTCTCCAAAATTTACGGGATGGCGGGCCTGCGGGTCGGCTATGCCATCACCAGCGAGAAAAACGCGGCTCTGATCCGCTCGCACCAGATGAGCTTTGGCGGCAATCTTGGCGGCCTTGCTGCGGCCATTGCCAGCTTCAATGACACGCCCTTCCTCGAACAATCGCGCGCAGCGGTGCTGGAAGGGCGGCAGATGATCGTCGATGCGGTCAGCAAGGCCGGCCTGAAAGCGCTGCCATCGCAGACCAACTTCGTGTTCGTGATGGTTCCCGACGCCAATGCCTTGCGCGACGCCATGGCGGCACGCGGAATTGCGATCCGCGGGGCCTATGGCAGCCTCAACGGCTATTCGCGGGTCAGCACCGGCAAGCTCGAAGATGTCGCGCGCTATGCCGCGGCCTTGCCCGAACTCTCCGCGAAATTGTGGGCTTAGTCCCGTTCACGGCGAATCTGGCGGCATTCTGGAACGCGTTGGAACAAGGGCTGGGCCGGTTGACCGGATGCCCTCGGACGGGAAATCACTCCGGTATACTTGCGGATTGAAGTAACGGTTCTGGTGTCGGCCTGCGCCTGACTCGCAGCGCCGGGGGGCGGGGCTGCCAGATATCGCCCATGCATTCGGACAGGTTCGGGGGGCTTTAGAGGTGAACTTTGGGCCACCCCGAACCTGCCTCCTGTTTGCGTTTCGGCTCGCCCGCCTGTTGGTATCGCGAATGTCCGCCCTGGGGTCGCTTGCAGAAGGTCGGCTTTTGGGAAACTAATCGGCGAGCGGCCATCAGAAGCCAGTGTCCGGCAACGTCAGCTGCCGCCCCAGAGACGGTCGTTCACTATCACTGCATTGACCGTCTGGTTCCCCCACAGGCTGACATTTGGCTTTGCTCGAGTGGAGATTAGGGTCGAGCGGTAGTTTTTCCGCATCACCGCGGCAGAAGCAATGGGCTGCGTAGCTCGGCCCATAGGGCTCTCGAAGGGACGCTAGACCATCTGCCATGAGCGTAACCATGGAAGACCGCAGGCGGTTGCCAGTCGAATGAGCTTGCAGCCCATTAACATGCATTGGCGCGCCTACGCTTGAGATCTGTAGGATCTGAGCCGTGCAAATGGCCGATCATGGGATGAGTCGTTCTGCGAGTTGGCCGTTCGCGCAAGGCGAAATGGCCGCGCGCATCCGTGATCATGATTGGGGGGCCACCTCATTAGGGTCAGCTGACTGCTGGCCGCAATCGCTGCGCACGGCTGTGGACCTGATGCTCGACCTGCCCGCTGCGGCGATGATCCTTTGGGGACCGGAGCACGTCCAGATCTATAATGATGCCTATATCGCCATCGCTCGTGACCGGCACCCTGGCCTGCTCGGCTGCCCCGTCGCAACAGGTTGGGCGGACGCCTACGACCCGGTGATCGCGCCGCTTCTGGAAAGTGCTCTCGCCGGACGGGCGACCAGGCTGACCGACTTCGTGGCGTCTCTCGCTGGACCGGACGGGCCAGAGGATCGGGTGTTCGACTCCGACTGGTCGCCGTTGCGCGACGAAACCGGAGCGGTCGCGGGCGCGCTCGAGATATTGGTCGAGGTAACCAGCCGGCACAAGGCCGAGGCTGTGCAGCGGGACAGCCAGGTCCGTCAGGCGTTCCTGCTGAAGCTCTCCGACGCTGTCCGGCCGCTCGTGGCTCCTGTCGAAATACAGGCCGAGACCACGCGCCTGCTGCGCGAGCATCTGAATGCGGGCTGGGCCTACTACGTTGATTGGGATCTGGACGGTAAGCACGGTCTGGTGCTCCGCGACAGCGTGAGAGAGGGGCTTCCTTCGTTTGCCGGCGCCCATGATGTGTCTGACGCGCGAGGCTTCCTCGAACTCCTGACCGGCGGCGCGACGCGGACGGTGAGCGATTTCGCCAACTACGAACAGCTGCCCCGGCGTATCCGCCAGAGATTTGGCGGCTTGGGTCTTCGGTCGATGATGATGGCGCCCCTCGTCAAGCAGGGCCGTCTGATCGCCACCTTGTTCGTCGGCGACACGCAGATCCGGGAATGGTCCGAAAGCGAAGCGTCACTTCTCGTCGAAGTCGCCGAGCGCACCTGGGCCGCAATCGAGCGCGGGCGCGCCGAGGCGGCTGTGCGCCAGAGCGAACAGCAACTGCGAGACGTCCTCGATTCGATGTCGGAGGGTTTCGCGCTCTTCGATCCCGACTTCACCATCCGCGATGTCAATGCGGAGACGGTCCGGCTCGACGGGCGCGGGCGCGAGGCACTGATCGGGCGCAACCATTGGGAGGTCTTCCCGGGCACCGAGCACTCGCCGCTCGGGGAACTCTACAAGCAGGTCATGCGCGACCGCGTGCCGCGGGACATCGAGTACGCACACGAGTGGCCCGACGGCAAAACGACGTGGGTGGAAGCGCGGGTTTACCCGACCACGCACGGCCGGATCGCCTGTCAATGGCAGGACATCACCAGCCGCAGGCAAGCCAGAACGGCGCTGCACGATAGCGAGGAGCGCTTCCGCTCCCTTTTCGCGTCGTCACCCACATCGTTCCTGATCCTCGATATCGACGCGCCGTTCTTTACCATAATCGACGTAAACGACGCCTATCTGGCCGCCACCATGCGGACGCGGGACGACCTGATCGGACGCAGTCTGTTCGAAGCATTCCCCGACAATCCGGATGAATCCGACCCCGTCGGCGTGCGCACTCTGCGCGGCTCACTCGAAACCGTGCTGGCCACGCGCCGGGCAGACACCTTGCCCGATCTGAAATACGACGTCGCGCGGCCCGACGGATCATTCGAGCAACGGTGGTGGAGCCCCATCAACGCGCCGCTGCTCAGCGCGACTGGGGAGGTGACGGCCATCATCCACCACGTCAAGAACGTGACCGAACAATATCGCGCCCAAGAGGCACTGCGCCAGAGCGAAGAGCAGTTCCGCCGCTCCGTCCTTGACGCGCCAATTCCGGTCATCATGCACGCCGAGGATGGCGAGGTTTTGCAGATCAGCCGGTCTTGGACGGAGTTGACCGGCTATACGATCGAGGACAGCGAAGTAATCCAGGGCTGGCTAACCCGGGCCTATGGCTACGGCGGCGAAAGCGTGCGCGACGCGATGAAGGAGCCTTTTGCGCCGCAGGAGGCCGAGCGGCCGATACGCGGTGTCGTGTTCCCAATTACCACCAGGCAGGGCGAGCAGAGGCATTGGTCGTTCAGTGCCTCGTCACCGGGCACGCTGGGCGACGGGCGGCGGTTCGTGATCGGCATGGCCGAAGACATAACCGAACGCTCGCAAGCCGAGGCGGCTCTGGTCGAGAGCGAAGCACTGTTCCGGACCCTGACAGAGGCGATCGAGGACGTCTTCTATGTCCGCGATCTGGACGCTGAACGGCTGGATTACCTGAGCCCTGCCTATGAAGCGGTCTGGGGCCGGCCCGTGGCGCGGCTTATGGACGATCTGACCCGCTTCATTGACGCCATCCACCCCGACGACCGGGCCGCCGTCCGAGCCGATCTGGCGCGGCAGGCGCGGGGCGAGGCCGTACATTCGGAGTACCGCATCATTCGCCCTGACGGCGAGGTGCGCTGGATTTTGGACCGCTGCTTCCCCATGCCCGATGGAGGCCGCCGATTATCGGCGGGCGTCGCCTCAGACATTACCGAGCGCAAGATGGTTGAATCAGCCCTGCGCTCCAGTGAGGAACGGCTGCGCCTCGTGGTCGAGGGCGCACGCGACTACGCCATCTTCACCATCGATCCGGAGGGACGCGTCGTCGACTGGTATAGCGGGGCCGAACGGGTGTTCGGCTATTCGGCCGACGAGATTCGAGGGTATGGTGCAGAGTGCCTGTATACGCCCGAGGATCGCGCGCGCGGTGAGGACAGCAAGGAGCTTGCCCAAGCCTGCGAGACCGGCAGCGCGCCGAACATCCGCTGGCATCCGCGCAAGGACGGAGGCCGCGTCTTCATTGAGGGCCACATCGTTGCACTGCGCGCCTCGGACGGCACGCTGAGGGGCTATCTCAAGATCGGACAGGATGTCACCGAGGCCAAGCGGGTGCAGCGGGCTTTGACCGAGAGCGAGGAACGGCTGCGCACGCTTACCGAAGGGATCCCGCAGCTCGTCTGGCGATCGGGCAAAGAGGGCCACTGGACTTGGTCAAGTCCGCAATGGCAGGCGTTTACGGGCCAAAACCTCAAAGCAAGCCTTGACCTTGGTTGGCTCGACGCTCTGCACCCCGATGATCGTGATGCTGCCATGCGGGCGTGGCGCAAAGCCGTGCCGGCCGACGGGGTCGACGTGGAATACAGGGTGCGCCGGAACACCGACGGTGCCTACATCTGGCACCATACGCGCGCAGTGCCGGTGCGCGACCGGGATGGCCGGATCGCCGAGTGGCTGGGCACGACAACCGACGTTCAGGAACTCAAGGAGATGCAGGAGCGCCAGGCCGTGCTCGTCGCTGAACTCCAGCACCGGACGCAAAATCTGATGGCCGTGGTGCGCTCGATTTCGGAGAAGATCGCGCGTTCAAGCACCGACCTTGCAGATTTCCGTACCCGTTTCCGCGAGCGGCTCGAAGCACTGTCACGCGTGCAGGGTCTGCTATCCCGGCTGCAGGAGCACGATCGGGTAACCTTCGACAAGCTGGTCCAGACCGAACTGGCAGCCATGGGCTCAAGCGACCGAATAACGCTTGAGGGACCATCCGGCATTCGCCTGCGGTCATCGTCCGTGCAGACGCTGGCGCTGGTCTTGCACGAACTTGCGACCAATGCCGTAAAGTATGGCGCGCTCGGACAAGCAGATGCGCGTCTTGCCGTTACGTGGTGGCTCGTCCCGTCCCATGAGAGCGGCAGGCCGTGGCTGCACATCGACTGGCGCGAGAGTGGTGTCGTCATGCCGACCGCCGCTGAGTTCTCCGCGCGCGGAACCGGTCAGGGCCGCGAGCTGATCGAGAATGCCCCGGCATACCAGCTCGGCGGCACGACATCATTCGCGCTCGGACCGGACGGTGTACACTGCACCATGGCGGTTCCTGTTTCCTTCGACACCGTGAAAGAGAAACATGATTGATCGTACACTTCGCGACTGCCGCATTCTGGTCGTCGAGGACGAATACTTGCTGGCTGACGAGCTCCAAACCGACCTTGCAGATGCCGCAGCGATTGTTATCGGCCCTCTCGGCACGCTCGATCAGGCGTTTGAATTGATAAAGGCCGGAGGAAAGATCGACGGCGCAATTCTTGACGTCAACCTGTGCGGTGAGTTGGTCTATCCGGCCGCGGATCTGCTTTTGGAGCGAGCGGTGCCATTCGTGTTCGCGACAGGCTATGACGATTCTGTAATTCCGAGCCGGTTCGCGGGGGTTGCTCGCTGCCCTAAGCCCGTGAACATCAGGCAAATCACGCAGGCACTCGGGCGCGATGCGGACAAATAAGCGCTCCGCCGACGTTGAGCGACATGCATCTGTCGATACCAGCTGCATTTAATTTCGAAGATCGCTGAAGCTCGGCCCACCTTTATCGTGTCCTGTGCACTGCTCAGCCAAGCAGGCGCTATTGCACCTGCTTGACCGTCAGCCCCGTCCACTTCGCCGCAAATGCCCAGAGATCGGCAGTTTCGGCGATGACTTTGTCGGTTGGCTTGCCCGAGCCATGGCCTGCGAGCGTCTCGATACGGACGAGGCGGGGACGCGCGCCGATGTCGACGGCCTGCAAGGCCCCCGCGTATTAGAAGGTATAGCCGGGCACGACCCGGTCGTCAGTGTCCGCAGTGGTCGCTAGGATCGCCGGGTAGCGCTGTCCCGCCCGGATGTTGTGATAGGGCGAATAGGCATAGAGATTGCGGAAATCGGCCTCCTTGGAAGGGGCGCCGTAATCGACCACCCAAAAGCGTCCGGACGTGAACCTGTCGAAGCGCAGCATGTCCATGACGCCGAGCGCCGGCAGGGCGGCTGCGAACAGGTCCGGACGCTGATTCGTGACCGCGCCGACCAGCAGTCCGCCATTGGAACCGCCCTGGATCGCCAGCTGGTCCTGGCCCGTGATGCCCTCGGCGATCAGGAATTCGCCCGCGGCAATGAAATCATCAAAGCCGTTCTGCTTGTTGCCCAGCCGGTGAAAATAGACCTCATGGTTGAGGTAGGACGCCTGGAATTGCTGTCCTGCGGCAGGCTTCGGAAACCGGGAGTAATAAAACCCCGCGCCATCCTTGGCCCAGGCGACAACAGGGAAGCGGTCGCCTGTGATGCCCACTCGACAGTGTCGTCCAGAACCACGCCATTGTCCACATCGAGCACCTTGAGAGTGCGCCAGTCGGAGCCGCCGTCCTGAATGCTGTAGAGCATCCTTTTGCCGTCAGGGCTCGGCTCCCATTCGGCAAGCGCCGTCGCCCCGTCGCCCGACCACTGGTTGGGATCGATCAGCACACGGCTCTCGCCTGCGAGGCTGTCGCGCACGTACAGCACAGACTGGTTCTGCAACCCCGAATTGCGCCGGTAGAAATACCGCCCGCCCGCGCTCTGCGGCACCCCGACCCGCTCGAAATCGTACAGGGCCTTGAGATGCGAGGAGAAGATCGCACGGCCCGGCAGGGTTTCGAGATAGGCATCCGTCTTTCGAACGGCGCATGCTCCTGGCCATGCGGGCACGAGTTAAGAACCCTGCCGTGCGATCGGACCAGTAGTCTAACACCAGTAATGGCACTGAGTGCCATTCGGGTGCTCACCCTTCCGGATATCGGGCAATGCGCTGCCGGGCTTTTGCACCGGAGCGCGATCTTGGATCAAAAATGCTGCACGGAACCGTTTATGTGATCGACGATGACGCCGAGCTGCGCTCGTCGATGTTCGCCCTGTTACGTGCCTACAATGCCGAGGTGCGGGTGTTTAGGCAGGCGGAAGATTTTCTTGATGTGCTTTCGTCGCTCGAGCCCGGCTGTGTGATCGTCGACATCTGCATGCAGCCGATGTCGGGGCTCGACCTGATCCGCGAAATGAACCGGAGGGATTGCTTCTGGCCGATCGCGGCGATCACCGGGCACGGCGACATTCCGACCGCGGTCGAGGCGGTGAAGCTTGGGGCGATCGAGTTTCTGCAGAAGCCGTGGGCCGAGAGCGAACTAGTCGAGATATTGCAGGAAGGCTTTCGCCTGTTGCCCGAACGGATCGATCGTTCTCGCCAGGCCCGCGCTGCTCGCAAAGTCTTGTCGAAGCTCAGCCGGAGAGAGCGAGAAGTCTTTGACGGCGTGGCCAACGGCAGGACGACCAAGGAGATTGCTATGGCTCTGAAGCTCAGCCCGAGAACCGTCGAATCCTACCGGGTGCAGGTCATGGCCAAGACAGGAGCGGAGCGGGTGCAGGATCTATGGGCCCTGCACGCCATGCTGCCGAGCAAGACGTGACCATTGTCTTGCCTGGCACGCGCGGAGAGTGGATCCAGCGACAGGATTGGTCCGATCATGCATTTGGCCCGCTGGACCAATGGCCGATCGCCCTGCGGCTGCTGCTTGCATCGATTTTCCGGTCCAACTCCCCAAAGCTTCTGTTTTGGGGCGACGACCATGTCGCTTTCTACAACGATGCCTTTGCTGCCTTGTCTGCGGATCTCGGGATCGCCGAGCTTGGCCAGCCGTTCTGCCGGTTCGGCAAGGACATCTGGCAGCCGCTCGAACACCCCCTCGAACGGGCGATGCTCGGCGCGAGCTTCCAATCAGCACGGGTCCGGTTCGATGGGGCCGACGATCAGCTTCGCCGCTGTCTCCACCTGAGCCTGACCCCGATGTTCGATCCGGATGAACGCCCTGCCGGGGTGCTTGTCGACGCGCAGAATTGCGCGCATGCCGGGCACACGACCGACGGGATGCTGCTGGAGCACAGCAGTCTTCAGGTTCTGCTTGCTGAAGCGCCAATCTTTGTCGCCTACGGGACGGGTTCGGATTTCAAGATCGAATTCGCGAACAAGGCGTTTCAGGAATTGTTCGGAACCGCGCAGGACGAAGCGCCTACGCCGCCCGGCTCCCCGCCCGTTCCGGAATGGGACCAGTTCCAGCAAACCATCCAGCGCTGCTATTCGTCCGAGATCGCCTGCTCGGTCGAACGAGCAAAGTTCGAAAGCCGGGAGCCGCAAGGCAGCGCCGCAACCCACCGCTACGCCGATTTTCACTGTAATCCGATCAAGGGCGCAGACGGGAAAATCGCCGGTGTGCTTTGCACTGGCATCGACGTCACGGAGAAGGTTCTCGCGCAGAAAGAAAGCGACCGTCTCAGGCATCAGGTGCTTCACGCATCACGCATCAATGCGATGGGCACGATGGCGATGACGCTGGCCCATGAACTGAACCAGCCGCTGGCGGCGGCAATCAATTTTGCCGGGGCTTCCAGAAAGCTGATCGCGTCTGAGGAAGCAGAAACACGCGCGCGCGGTGAGGCCATGCTTGGTCGCACGATCGACCAAGTCTACCGCGCGGGCGAAATCATCAGGCGAATGCGTTCCATCATCCGCTCGGGAGCGGCGAACCGTCAGCCAATATGCGTGGACGAAGCTGCAATCCACGCATGGCAATTGTTGGCGACCGAAACCGCCGACTTCACCTTCGACAGCGATATTGCCGAGGATGCACGGCTGGTTCTGGCTGACGCTATCCAGCTCGAGCAGATCCTGATCAATTTGTTTCGCAATGCGATTGCTGCGTCCCAGGACGCAGTGTGCAAGCGGATCGAACTGAGTGCGCAAAGGGCCGGTTCAGGCACAATCCGCCTGCGGGTCCGCGATTATGGCTGCGGCCTTCCGGAAACGGCGGCGGATGATTTCCTGTCCACCGACGACTCGAGGAACCCGGAAGGACTTGGTGTCGGCTTGTTGCTCGCACGCACCCTGGCGAGCGCCAATGGGGGGAGCTTGCATGCCTTCAACGCCAAAGACGCAGGTGCCGTCTTCGACATCACGTTGGAGGCCGCAGATTGAAATGCAGCGCCTGACATCACCCGTCGGGCCGCATCGGATGGAGTCGGCTTAAAATGCTATGGCGCTGGATATATGTGAGCCAATCGATGATCGGGGCTGAAACAGCGGACGCGGTCGTGGCGCGTATTCTCAAAGGATCGGCGGTGAACAACGCCGCTCTGGGCGTGACCGGTGCGCTGGTCATGGGCAGGGGACGATTTGCGCAATTCCTTGAGGGCAGCGAGGAGAGCATCCTGCATCTGAAAGGGCGCATTTCCGTCGATCGCAGGCACGCACAGGCAACCACCATCGAATTCGGAGGGGGGTACCAGGCCCGCCAATTTGCGGACTGGTCGCTGGCCTACGCCGGGCCCAGCAATTTCTTCGCCCAGATCCTTGGCCGCGTGCAGCTCGGCCAAAGCCAGCAAAAGCCGTCCGTGCGGGACGATATACTGATGGTGTTTTCCGAGTTCGCCGCGACACCGCAGCCCGGTAGCGAAGCGCCGACGCCGGCCAAGGGAGCGCATCGAACCCCGCGCGCGTCTGACGAGGCAAGAGAATTGCGCAATTAAGGGAGGCGCGAGTGAATGTATATGTCGTTGACGACGACGCGGAACTCCGGGAATCGCTGGCCAGCTATCTTGGCGGATGCGGCTATGCCGTACAGATGTTCGCAAGCGGGGCGGCATTTCTGTCTGTGGCCGAGGACCTGACGCCGGGGTGCATAGTGCTAGATCTCCGGATGCCCGATCTGGACGGTCTGGCGCTCCAGCGGGCGCTCTGCGAGATGCAGAGCGGCCATCAGATCGTCCTTCTGAGCGGTTACGGCGAGGTCCAACAGGCGGTCCGCGCCATCCGCGCAGGCGCGATCGATTTCCTCACCAAGCCTTGCCCGCCCGAGCAAGTGCTGGGCGCGGTCGAACATGCGCGGGCCAACCTTGCGCAGGTCAGACAGCGGGAGGATGCGAAGATTCTTCTCAAACGCCTGACGGAACGAGAGCAGGCGATCCTCCACGCCTCGGCCGGCGGCAAGGCGAGCAAACAGGTGGCGCATGAGTTGAGCCTGAGCATTCGGACGATTGAAGCGCACCGATCGCGCATCATCCACAAGCTGGGAGCGCAGAACTTCGCCGGCGCTCTATTGATCGCACAGGGTTGCGATAGCTGAGGCAGAGGCCAGCCGGGTCGCCTGCGCATCGCAGACCGGACACCGCGGCAGTTTCTCCACCAAATCGCTGGCAACGACGGCAACCTGCGCTCGGTGCTGGTGGCATCAGGTGATATACGGGCAAAGACGGGTGATCGTGGAACTACGCTCTTAACCTTCAAGATCCTGCAACAAGAAATGCGCGATCCTTGGCATGCAGATAACGCAGTGCCGAGGGGGCAAATCTTTGAATATCGATCTGCCATTTCGTCTCGCTTGGTGCGTTCCGGGCGAAATCGTCAATTCGGCAACCAACAGCATGGCTGATGCCGCTGCGACCAACCTGGCCGGGTCCGGTTTGGATGCCGAGCTGTCGCAAACGCCGTTCGACCAGGATTCCGCGACTGCGGATTACGTGGTCACCGGCAATGTCCGTGCCTCGACCGTGGCCCGCATGGCGGCTTCGGCTGCCGGAAATGGTGTGGTTGCAGGCGGAGCGGTCTCTTCGAGCAGTCTGTCGGTCAATGGCAACAACATGAGCTTTGTGCCGTTGCCTCAGCCGTAAGCCTGATGGGCAAACCCCCGCGTCTTTCGGGGCGCGTGGGGCCTTTCGTGGTCTCAGCGGCTTTGTGAGGACAATGGCGGAGCCCTGTCACGAACCGGTGGCTGCACCGGAGCAAAGTTCAAACGATCTTTCTGCTCGCCGAGGCAGAAAGGATGAGGGGAAATCAGCATGCAACTGCCTGAACTTGCATCGTCCACGGCACCGGGCGACAGCTTCGTCCTGATCGCGCCGGAGCGCCGCGCCGACAGCCGGGTGCAGACCGTGTTCCGCGTCGCCCGGGTCATCACCGGCGCAGACGAAGGCCTTGTCCGGATCAGGAACATATCCGATCAGGGCGCGCGCCTGCGTATGATGATGCCTGCAACCTTGTCGGACCGTCTCACGCTGGAATTTGCTGACGGTGTGGAATTGCGCGGGCAGGTCGTCTGGCGGCAGGGTGACGAATTCGGTTTGCGCTTCGACCATCCCATCAGTTGCACGCACTTGCTCGCGACTCTGGCGGCAGGGACGCAATGCGGTAGCACGCGTCCCGTGCGCCTTCCGTTGCTGGTCTCCGCCCTGATCCGCAGCGAACGCGGCCTGCGGTGCGCCAAGATTGTCGACATATCGCTGCGCGGGCTCAAGCTGGTGCATGACGGCAGCCTTACAAGAGGACTGAACGTCAAGGTGAGTCTGCCCTCCGGGCTCGACCGGCACGGCATCGTGCGATGGACGCGCGAGGAACGTGCCGGCGTGATGCTGCTCGATCCCCTGAACGTCGAGGCGCTGGGATCGATGCAACGGCTGATGGGCGGCTACGAGGCAACGGTGTGCCTGCCGCAGGCGGCAGACCAAAGGTCCCAGACATGAACATGGCGCTCCAGAATTTTGTCCCGTCGCGCGCCTTTGCCTGCCTGACCGGGACTGAAAACGGGCGGGTGCAGCGGCACAACGCAATTGCCAACTACGCCATCCTCGACAGCGCGCCCGAGCCTCATTTCGACGATATAGTCAGGCTGGTCGCACAGATCACCGGCGCGCAAACGGCAGCGATCAGTTTTATCGACGACACCAGGCAATGGTTCAAGGCCAAGTGGGGCATCGCCTCGCAAGAAACCCCGCTTTCGGTCTCGTTCTGCGTCCACACGATCGATGAAGGTGCGCCGCTGGTCGTGAAAGATGCAACGGCCGATCCCAGGTTCGCGGGCAATCCGCTGGTCACCGGTTCGCCGCATATCCGCTTCTATGCCGGGATGCGGATCCTTGCGGGAGACGGCACACCCATCGCCGCCTTGTGCGTGTTCGACTCCGAGCCGCGTCCGCAGGGTCTCACTCCTCTGGAAGAGACAACCTTGCGCACGCTGGCCGGACAGGTCGAGGCGCTGCTCGAACTGCGCCGACTGGTGCTCGAACGCGAAGCGCAGGTGGTTGCGCAATCACGGCTCAGCGAGCGGCTTCGTCATGTCGCCGAGCATGACGACCTGACCGGTCTGCCCCGGCGGAATCTGTTCAATCGCCATTTGATCGAAACGATCGAGGAAGCCCGGCAACGCGGCACCCGGGCGGCGCTGCTGTTCGTGGATGTCGATCACTTCAAGCAGATCAACGATTCGCTCGGCCATGATGCGGGTGACGCGTTGCTGTGCGGGTTTGCGCAAAGGCTGAGCAACATCCTGCGCCACACGGACACCGCCGCGCGACTCGGCGGGGACGAATTCGGCGTAATCCTCAATGGTATCGAGCGCGAGGAGCAGGTGGCCGATGTCGTCGCCTCGCTGGATCGGCGGCTTCACGAACCGATCCGGCATCGCGGGCGGCTGATCAACTGCAAGGCCAGTATCGGAGTCGCGATCTATCCCGATCATGCCAGCGATCCCGATGGCTTGATGAAATGCGCCGATCTCGCTTTGGCCGAAGCGAAACTGTCTCGCGGCCGGGCCGAAACGTTCACTCGGCGATTGATGGAAGAATTCGACCTCGAAACCGAAATGCTAGCGGTGGCGAGAGAAGGCCTCGAGGCGGGCCAACTCGTTGCGCACTACCAGCCGAAGATTGACCTGAATACCGGCGCGCTCGTCGGTTTCGAAGCCCTCGTGCGGTGTCAGACCAGCGAGCACGTCACGATCATGCCGGACAGTTTCGCAGAAGCGTTCGACGATCGCGAATTGGCGGTTGCAATCAGTCGCCAGATGATTTCGTCGGTGCTCGACGATATCCGCATATGGGTGGATCGGGGCCTCGAATTCGGCCACGTGGCGATCAACACTGGTGCCGCCGACTTCCGTAGCAACACCTTTGCCGAAATGCTGCTGGACGAAATCGAGGCGCGGGGTCTCGCGCCGGAGATGATTGAACTGGAAGTGACCGAAAGGGTTTTTCTGGGCCGCGGAGCGCAACATGTCGACCGTGCACTTTCCGTGCTCAGCAAGGCCGGAGTCCGGATCGCGCTCGACGACTTTGGGACCGGTTTCGCCTCGCTCACACATCTCAAGCAGTTCCGCGTGGACGTGCTCAAGATCGACCGCTCATTCGTCAGCGGGATCGGCAAGAATTTCGACGACACGACGATCGTCCAGGCGCTGATCGGGCTTGGCAGCAGCCTTGGCATTACAACCGTTGCAGAGGGCATAGAGACCGCAGCCCAGGCCGAGTTCGTGAAGTCCCACGGCTGCGACATCGGACAGGGCTTCTACTTCGGCAAAGCGCAGCCGCGCGAATTCGTGCCCTCTATGATCGACCAATTCGTTGGGTCTTCGAAAGCGCGGCCGACGCCGGGTGGGGCTGCCACCTAACACGTTTGCCCTTGCCGCAATTTGGCCCGGATCGTCCGATGATTCCAAGTCGACGTCCACTTCGGGTTTGGGTCCTGCATGCCGGATTTCAGGAGCGGGGCCAAAAGAGCCGCCATCTACGCCGGCAGGTATCGTCCTGGCCGCTTTCGGCAGTACCAGTCATTCGGGATGCCGTTTGGGAACGGCCGCTTTATGCCAAGACCTTCCGGCAGGGTCATAGGCGGGTGCGGATGCTCGTGCGATATCCGCAGCGCCCTGCCCGAGCTGGCCAATCGCTCCATGGCTATTCCCCTGCCCCTGCTAGATGGTAGGGTAACCTATGTTGTCGGACATCGAAATCTCGCGCGCCGCCGCGATCCGCCCGATTCAGGATATCGCCGAGCGTGCCGGGATCCCTGCTGATGCGATCGAACCCTACGGGCACCACAAGGCGAAGATCGTTACGGACCGGCTCAATCCGGACCATGCAGCGGGCAAACTGATCCTCGTTACCGCAATCAACCCGACCCCGGCAGGTGAGGGCAAGACCACCACCTCTGTCGGCCTGGCGGACGCGTTGAGCAGGATCGGCAAGCGGACCGTGCTGTGTCTGCGTGAACCGTCGCTTGGCCCCTGCTTCGGGACCAAGGGCGGGGCCGCCGGGGGCGGCTATGCGCAGGTCGTGCCGATGGAGGACATCAACCTGCACTTCACGGGTGATTTTCACGCGATCACCAGCGCCCACAATCTGCTAGCGGCGATGATCGACAATCACATCTATTGGGGCAACGCGCTCGAGATCGATGTTCGCCGGGTCGTCTGGCCGCGCGTGCTGGACATGAACGACCGGGCGTTGCGGGACATCGCGCAGTCGCTTGGCGGCGCCGCTAACGGGTTTCCCCGGCAATCGGGATTCGAGATCACCGTCGCCTCGGAGGTGATGGCAATCCTGTGTCTTACCGATGGTTTGGAGGATCTGGAGGCGCGGCTCAGCCGGATCGTGGTTGGCTACACGCGCGAAAGGCGCGCCGTGACCGCGCGCGACCTCAAAGCCGACGGCGCCATGGCCGTGCTGCTGGCGCAGGCGATCAAGCCCAATCTGGTCCAGACGCTCGAGGGCACCCCCGCGCTTGTTCATGGCGGCCCCTTTGCCAATATCGCGCATGGCTGCAATTCGGTGATCGCGACGCGGAACGGGCTCAGGCTCGCGGACTATGTCGTGACCGAAGCCGGGTTCGGCGCGGATCTGGGCGCGGAAAAATTCTTCGACATCAAATGCCGCCAGTCCGGGCTGCGCCCTGATGCCGTGGTCATCGTGGCGACCGTCCGGGCGCTCAAGATGAATGGCGGCGTCGCCAAGAGCGACCTTGCCCGCCCAGACGTGGAAGCGGTCCGGCGCGGGGCGATCAACCTCGTCCGCCATATCGAGAATGTCCGACAATTCGGCGTGCCGGCGGTGGTGGCGATCAACCGGTTCCACTCCGATGGCGATGAGGAGCTGGCCGCAGTTTCAGCGATTGCCGAAGCACACGGGACAGAGGCGATAATTTGTACGCATTGGTCCGACGGCGGCGCTGGCGCGGAGCAGCTGGCCCGGCGCGTGGTCGAGGTCGCCGATGCTCCGTCGCAATTTGCCCCGCTGTATGGTGATGCCATGCCGTTGTTCGAAAAGATCAACACGGTCGCAACGCGCATCTACCGCGCCGAGACAGCAGCGGCTTCCCCTGAAGTGCATGCGCAACTCGCGCGGTGGGAGGAAGCAGGTTACGGGCATCTCCCGGTATGCATTGCCAAGACGCAGTACAGCTTTTCGACCGACCCTGCGTTGCTCGGGGCACCGACCGGGCACATCGTGTCCGTCCGCGATGTCCGGCTGGCGGCAGGAGCAGGCTTCGTCGTCGCAATCTGTGGTGAGATCAGGACGATGCCCGGCCTGCCGCGGGTGCCGGCGGCCGAGTCGATCCGCGTTGACACCGATGGACGGATCCAGGGTTTGTTTTGAGCCGCGCATTGGCCACGCCGTGTGCTGGTGAACACAAGCCATGCTGCGTTCCCGGCCCGGAACTTGTGCGGCGGATAACGGCCCGGTCTTTCCTATCTGGCAATTGCTGAGGAGGCTCTCTGCGATCCCCAACTCTGCCGAAGCGGACCTTCGCGATAAGTCCTATTTGCGACAGCTTTGTCCCGGAAGTTTTGGGCAACTCTCGGCCCAAGTGCAATTCTTTAAGATCTGGGACCATTTAAGTCCGGCCCTGCCAAGAGCTGCCTGAAATGTAATTCTCGGCGGAGCGTTGGAAATAGGTGACACCTGAAATTCGATGGACAGGGTTGTCCATCGATTTAAAGCCACTGAACCGTTCCGGATCGCTCCTCGGGGGTCTGATTTTCCCGATCATTGGCCGTTGTAGCGATTGTCTGAAAGGCGTGTTATTGTGTCGCTCGGATCGGGCCTGACTTGGTCTCTGCCAAGCGGGAGACCTGCCTGTGGCGAGCAATGCAGCAAATGCGCATATGCCACCAGGCGAAGCACTTGATTCAGGTGCAGTGGGGCAACGCCTTGGCGCCCTCTTCAAGATAGACCATGCGCCAGCGTTGGTGACCCGCAAGTTAAGCGTGGCACAAATGGCAATTACAGAGATCCGTTCCGACGACCCGCTGCTCGGGCCCATTGACCCGGTGCCGACCGAGGACGCTTACCTCGTCAGCTTGATGTTGAGAAACCTCGACAATCACGAAGTCTGGGAGAACAGACGTCCGTGCCCCCGGCACTCGATCGGGATCGGCGAATTCCATTTGCGGGACCTGAAGATCGAGCAATCGGCTCTTGTCGAACAGCCGCACCACTCGTTGCAATTCTATCTGCCGCGCGCGGCGCTTGACGCCATCGCCGACGAAAACGAAGCCCGCCCGGTCGGTGAGCTGTCCTACCGGCCGGGCGTTCCATTCAGCGATCCCGTCGTGCGGAGCCTCGGGATGTGTTTGGGTAAAGTGTTCGAGCGCCCGCAAGAGGCAAACCGACTGTTTCTCGATCATATCGCCTTTGCGCTGGGCACCCACCTTGCTCAGTCCTACGGTGAGATGGAACCCTGTTCCAGATTGCACAGGGGCGGGCTGGCAGCATGGCAGGAGCGGCGAGCGACGGAATATCTTGGCGCCAACCTCGGCAGCGGGTCTTCGCTCAAGGAGATCGCGGCGCAGTGCGGGCTTTCGATCAGCCATTTCTCGAGGGCGTTCAAGGCCACCTTCGGCATCGCGCCGCACCAGTGGCTCATCCGGCGGCGGATCGAAGTCGCCAAGGCCTTGCTCAAGTCGCCGTCCCTGTCGCTGGCCAGGGTCGCTCTCGAATGCGGCTTTGCTGACCAGAGCCATTTCACGCGGGTGTTCACCCGGATTGTCGGCATGGGTCCGGGGGCCTGGCGACGCAATTACGGCATAGGTGTTGCGGTAGGCCGGCAATAGGCGGGCAGCCGATCGAACCGGTTTGCGCTCTCGGGCAGATCCCGGGCCTGTCCGGGCCGGAGGCCGCGGGTTTGTGGTGCCTTCGTCCAATCCGCGCTTGAATTGGTCAATCCCGAGCACGGCCCGCGCGCTATCGAGATGGACGTCGCGGACCCCTTGCGCCGGGCAGGGACTGAGCGATGCGGCCGAGGTGAGCCATGTCAACGAACTGCAGCATCAACCCCGCCACCACACGCAGGCAATTGTTCGCCGCAGCAGCCGCCATCTCCGGCGCGAGCCTGCTCCCCGCATCGGCGCGGGCCGCTCCATCGGGCGGCGCGGCACAGGCCACCCAGCACCGCCCTCAGCAGAAAGGACCGGCGATGAACACCCTCGTCACCAAGGATGGCACCGAGATCTTTTTCAAGGATTGGGGCCAGGGTCCGCCGATCATGTTCCATCATGGCTGGCCGCTCAGCGCGGATGACTGGGATGCCCAGATGATGTTCTTCCTCGAACGGGGATTTCGCGTGATCGCCCATGATCGGCGCGGCCACGGGCGATCCACCCAGACCGTGACAGGCAACGAGATGGATACCTATGCCGACGACCTTGCGGAACTGATCACGGCGCTCGGCCTCAAGGATGTCGTGCATGTGGGTCATTCAACGGGCGGCGGCGAAGTCGTGCGCTTCCTTGCCCGGCACGGGACGAGCCGTGCGTCCAAAGCCGTGATCATTGGTGCCATTCCCCCGGTCATGCTGCAATCCGCGGCCAATCCGGGGGGGCTGCCCATGTCCGTGTTCGATGGGTTTCGCAGCGCATTCCTCGCCAATCGGGCGCAGTTTTATCACGATATCGCGGCGGGCCCGTTTTACGGGTTCAACCGCGCGGGCGCAGACGTCTCCCCTGCGTTGATCGACAATTGGTGGCGTCAGGGCATGATGGGCGGCGCCAAGGCCCATTATGACTGCATCTCGGTGTTCTCCGAGACGGACTTCACCGACGACCTGCGCAAGGCCGACATTCCGCTACTCGTGATGCACGGCGACGACGACCAGATCGTGCCGATCGCAAACTCCGCGTTGCTGTCGTCGAAACTGGCTCCGAGGGCGACACTGAAAGTCTACTCCGGCCTGCCGCACGGCATGGCGACGACGCACCCCCAGATCGTCAATCAGGACCTGCTCGCTTTCATCCGAAGTGAGCGGATGACCGCAGATGAGACCGCCGCATAGGGCAAGCATAGCCAGTCCACGCACCGTGATGAGTGCTGTTCCGGAGAATGAAAATGACCGTGAATGTCCTTCAAGAGCGTGGAGCAAAACCCATGGCGGCTCATGTTCCTGTGGTGATCCATCACCGCACCATGCAGATCGATGGAATCGGCATATTCTATCGCGAGGCGGGCCCCGCAGATGCGCCAGTCGTGCTCTTGCTGCACGGCTTTCCGACATCGTCCCACATGTTCCGCAATCTCATCCCGCACCTCGCCGACCGGTATCACGTGATCGCTCCCGATTATCCGGGCTATGGGCAAAGCGACACTCCGGATCGGTCGAGCTTTGACTATACATTCGACAACTTTGCCAAGCTCATCGGTACCTTGCTGGACCAGCTCGGCATCGCCAAATTCGCCATGTACGTCATGGATTATGGCGCACCCGTTGGCTGGCGGCTTGCCTTGGCCGACCCGGGACGGATCACCGGCCTGATCGTCCAGAACGGCAACGCCTATGACGAAGGGCTCAAAGAGTTCTGGGACCCGATAAAGGCCTACTGGAACGAGGGTTCGGACGACACCCGGCAGGCGCTGACCAGTTTGTTGACGATCGAAACCACCATTTTCCAATATACCGACGGTGTCTCCGACAGAACGCGCGTGGCGCCCGACAGCTGGATCCATGATCAGGCCCTGCTCGATCGGCCGGGGAACGCCGATATTCAGCTTGATCTGTTCTACGATTATCGGACAAACCTGCCACTATACCCTGCCGTCCAGGCCTGGTTGCGCGAGCATTCGCCGCCCACCCTTATCGTGTGGGGCAAGAACGATTTCATTTTCCCCGCAGATGGCGCGCATCCGTACAAGCGCGACCTGCCCGAGGTCGAGTTCCACCTCCTCGACACAGGCCACTTCGCGCTCGAGGACCAGCTCGACACGATGGTCCCGTTGATCCGCGATTTCCTTGCCCGAAAGATCGCGTCCGTCTGAGCCCGGCAATCACACAAGAACAGGGGAGCCAAGCATGGACAGGTTGCAGGGAAAAGTGGCTGTCGTCACCGGCTCGAACAGCGGCATCGGCCT
This sequence comes from Erythrobacter sp., assembly GCF_023653175.1. GTDB lineage: Bacteria > Pseudomonadota > Alphaproteobacteria > Sphingomonadales > Sphingomonadaceae > Erythrobacter. Next base: position 51,815 of record NZ_JAMNXL010000004.1, read on the forward strand.
CGCGGCTGCCAAACTGTTCGCGGCGGAAGGCGCGTTTGTCTTCATGACAGGTCGCCGCCAGACGGAACTCGACGCGGCGGTGACCGCAATTGGCGGCAACGTGATCGGCGTCCAGAGCGACATTGCCAGGCTCGACGATCTTGATCGGTTGTTCGCTGTGGTGAAGGAGGCCAAAGGGCGTATCGACATCCTGTTCGCCAACGCGGGCGGCGGAGAGTTTCTGCCGCTGTCTGACATCACCGAAGAGCACTACGAAAGCACCTTCGCGACCAACGTCAAGGGAACCTTGTTCACTGTACAAAAGGCACTCCCGCTGATGCGCGATGGCGGCTCGATAATCCTGACTGGCTCTACGGCCTCCATCAAGGGCACACCCGCTTTCAGTATCTATGCAGCCAGCAAAGCGGCGATCCGCAGCTTCGCGCGCAACTGGATCCTCGACCTCAAGGGTTCTGGCATCAGGGTCAATGTTCTCGCACCCGGCTCAACCTCGACCCCTGGTTGGCATGGCCTTGCACCTACGCCAGAAGCGAACCGCGAGATGATCGAAGCGGTGGAGTCCGCGACCCCGCTGGGCCGTCTCGGCGCTCCGGAAGAGATCGCTGCCGCTGCCCTGTTTCTGGCATCGGACGAAGGCAGCTTCGTCAATGGCATTGAGCTATTTGTCGACGGAGGTATGGCGCAAGTCTGAGCATGCCACGTGATATTGAAGGACGCGTGTGGTTGTCGCGCCTTCTGCGTCCTCCCCGCTCAGAAGCGTCCGATGGGGCGTCGTGAAGCGAACCGTCAGCAGAGCGCCCTCATTCCAGTCTTTGTGGCAGTCGTCGCCGCTTTTCGAAAGTGGTCACATGCCGCGCCGCAGCAATGGCGGCGTTGTTTCTGCGTGGGGTAGCGCATACCCTCTATCCCTTGGACAATCATGGCCGAGGTGGATGAGGTAGACATGGTCTCACCTGCACTCGCGCTGCTCAAACCGAGTGGTCCGGAATGCTGGTGCGGCTGTCGGAACTAAGCTCCGGTTCAAACGCGGGCGGCGGCGCAGATCCTGCTCGGCCTGGCCATGATCGAGCACTCGGGTGCCACCTGAATTTCGCGGTAAAGACTGCGCTTTTGCTGCATGTGCCCGCAAGCTCCCTAGCGAATTTTAAATTCCCGAATTCATGGTAAATTACATAAAGAATATAACTTCAAAAACATGATATATAAATTGAGATAAGGCGGCAGCATTTTTTATTAATATTTGAAATATTTGTATATATAGACTAATCCACTTTGTTTCAGCCCAGTTCAGTTTATCGATTAACACTCGCATTATTATCGATGTGAGGAAAAGTATGGTTGACATTCTGACGACTGGTCGCGAGCGAGCATCAGGCACAAACATCGGCGCGCTCCGCACGGGGGCGGCAAGCGGGGCAATCGCTTTTGTGATCCTCGCTCTGCCGTCCGCAGCACTGGCCCAGAACGAATGCGGCGCGGCGCCTGTGGGCGGCGGAACCGTGACCTGCGATAGCGGCGGCAATCCCTACCAGAACGGTGTCACCTACTTCGAGCCCGTCGATGATCTGACGATCGTGCTCGAAGACGGGGTCGTTATCGATACGTCGGACAGAGAAAATGCCGGCCTTGTCGCCGTGGGCCGTGGCGATACCGCCATAACGGTTCTGGGCGGCACGAACACCTCGATCACGACCAGCGCTCAGGGTGCCTTCGGCGTGCTTGGCGTAACCACCTCTGGCGAACTGCGCCTGACCCTTGATAGCATTACCGTGACAGGCCCCCTCGTCGCCGGCATCGTTGCCCTATCCGACAGCGGCAAGATAACGGTCAATGTAAACACCATAGCGATGTCGGGCGATGACGCCGATGGCATTTCTGCCTTCTCGAACTTCAACGACGTCTCCATCAGTGCAGGGACAATCTCCACAACCGGTGCAGGCGGAGCGGGGATCGCAGCGCAGAGCGACGGGGGCGACATTACGATCAATGCTGAGACGATAACCACTGCCGGCGGTCTGAGTGACCCATTCGGCACGAGCGCTTACGGGATCATGGGAATCAC
>NZ_JAMNXL010000149.1 GCF_023653175.1 Erythrobacter sp.
GGCCATGCGCCCGCGCATGCTTGACCGACTCAGCCCCAGGCGCCCGACGCCCTGCTCGCCCTGATCCGCCTCCACGCCGCCGATCCGCGTAGCGACAAGATCGACCTCGGCGTCGGCGTCTACCGGACGGAGGACGGTGCGACCCCGGTGTTCGCCGCGATCAAGGCGGCCGAACAGGTGCTGCTCGATACGCAGGAGAGCAAGTCCTACCTCGGCCCGGAGGGCGACATGGGCTTCGTCACCGCGCTGATGCCCTATATCTTTGGCGCGGGCGATCCGACGATGGGCGGGCGTATCCAGGGGATGCAGACCCCCGGCGGCACGGGTGCGGTGCGCCTCGCGCTCGGCCTTGCGCAAAAGGCGGGTGTGAAGCGCGTCCACATGGGCGTGCCGAGCTGGCCGAACCACGCGCAGATCCTTGCCGATCTCGGCATGGAGCTGGCGCCTTTCGACCACGCCAACGCTGACGGCACGGCCAACCTCGACGCGGTGCTCGCCGCGATCAACGGTGCGGCAGCGGACGAGGCAGTGCTGCTCCACGCCTGCTGTCACAACCCCACCGGCATCGACTACACCGCCGAACAGTGGGCCGCGATCGCCGACGCTTTCGCCGCCAGCGGCACCTTCCCGATCATCGATGCCGCCTATCAGGGCTTGGGGCACGGCATGGAGGAGGACGCGGGCGGCATGCGCGCCGTGCTGGCCAAGGTGCCGGAAGCCTTCATCGCCTATTCCTGCGACAAGAACTTCGGCCAGTATCGCGACCGCGTCGGCGCGTTCTATGTGATGGCGCAGGATGCGGGCGCGCTCGACACCGCCTTTTCCAACGCCAATGCGCTGGCGCGCGCGGGCTGGTCGATGCCGCCCGATCACGGCGGAGCGGCGGTGCGGATCATCCTGCGCGATGCGCAGATGACCGCGCAGTGGCTCGCCGAGCTCGACACCATGCGCGCGCGGATGCGGCAGGTGCGCGATGCGCTCGCCAAGGCGGGGAGCGCGGGGCGGGTCGACCTTACGCCGCTGGGCCATCAGAATGGCCTGTTCTCAATGCTGCCGATCACCAAGGAGGAGGTCGCGACCCTGCGTGAGGAGCACGGCATCTACATGGCCGCCTCGGGCCGCATCAACATCGCGGGGTTGACGCCTTCGAACCTGCCCAAGTTCATCGCCGCGCTGGCGGCGGTGGCGGAGTAAGCGCGGAATGCTCGACCGCCAGCCCGTGCTGGAGGGCGAGAATGTGCGCCTGCGTCCGCTGCGCGAGAACGATTGGGACGCGCTGTTCGCGGTCGCCTCGGACCCGCTGATCTGGGAGCAGCATCCGGCGCATGACCGCTGGCAGGAGCCGGTGTTCCGCGCCTTCTTCGACGATGCGCTCGCGAACAGGGGCGCGCTTGTCGTGATCGACCGCGCGACGGGCGCGGTGATCGGCTCCTCGCGCTATCAGGGGCTCGAGGAAGCGCCAAGGGAGGGGGGCGTCGGCTCGGTCGAGATCGGCTGGACCTTCCTTGCGCGTTCGCACTGGGGCGGGCGCTGGAACCACGATATGAAGCGGCTGATGCTGGCCCACGCCCTCGCCAGCGTTGCCGAGGTGCGCTTCCTGGTGGGCGAAACCAACATCCGCTCACGCCGCGCGCTGGAACGGATCGGCGCAAGGCTCACCGACCGCCGCGAGGAGCGCATCATGGCGGGCGGGGAGATCATCCCGCACCTCACCTACGCCATCACCCGCGAGGACTTTGCGAGCGGGCCGCTCACCGCCTGACGGGGCGCGGGACGGGAACATTGCCCGGACCGACCGGGTAAGCCCCGCATGCTGTTCGATGGTCTTCCGGGTCTCGTCCGTGTCGCGCTGGTCGCAGTGCTGGCCTATGTTGTGCTTGTCGGCGTGCTGCGCCTCGCGGGCAAGCGCTCGCTCGCCAAGCTCAATGCCTTCGATCTGGTGGTGACCGTCGCGATCGGCTCGACGCTGGCGACGGTGCTGCTGAGCAAGGATGTCGCGCTGCTCGAAGGCGCGCTCGCCTTCGCGATGCTGGCGCTGTTGCAGTGGATCGTCGCGCGTCTTTCGATCGCCTCGCCCGCCTTCCGCAACCTCGTGCGCAGCCAGCCGCGATTGCTGTTCGAGGACGGGCAGTTCCGGCGCGGCGCGATGCGGCAGGAGCGCGTCACCGAGGACGAGATTACCTCCGTGATCCGCAGCAACGGGGTGGGCCGGATCGAGGACGTCGCCGCCGTGGTGCTGGAAACCGACGGCACCCTCAGCGTCATCAAGGGGGCGGGCGAGGCGCTCAGCGTATTGGCGGGCGTGCGGCGCTAAGGCGCGGCCGCATCGCCCAGCGCCAACACGCCGCTATCGCCCGCAACCGCTTTGGCGTATCGTCCCTTCAACGCGCCACGCCGGGAGCCCCTTATCGAAAATCGCCTGATCTATCGTTCGATGCCCTTCGGCTTTGACCGGTCCATACTGGCCGGGATCCTCTCGGCGGCGCGGCGCAACAATCCGCGGCTGGGGATCACCGGGGCACTGGTCTGTCGGCAGGATCTCTACCTCCAGCTGATCGAGGGGCCGGCCGAGGCGATCGACGCGCTCTATGCGCGCATCTGCGAGGATGATCGCCACGCCAATGTCGAACTGCTGCTCTCGGAACCCATGGGCGAGCGCATGTTCCCGAACTGGGCAATGCTGGACGACCAGTCGCCGTCGCTGTTCTGGTCGGCGCGGGATGTCGCGGCGGGCGCACTTGAAGCAGCAAGCCCGGACGAGCTGCGCGCGCCTTTCGCCCGGCTCAGCGCGGCGCGCCCGGGGCCCTAGCGGGAACAGACCGCGCTTATTCTCTCCGCCGCTTGGTCGCGATAATCCATGCCCGAATCGCAAACGGGAGAGCCCCCATGGCCAAGCGCAAATCCGCCCTCGACCACCTCGCCAGCGGACGTGAGTCGCATATCGTCCCCATGATCCCGCCGGGCACGCCGGGCTATCGCGAGGCGGCGGGCGGGGCGATGGTGGTGTCCTCCCCCGCCGAGGTCGATGCGCTGGTGCGCCGCCTGCGTCCGGGCGAGGTGGCGACGCTCGACGTGGTGCGCGCCGCGCTTGCCCGGCGGCATGGCGTCGCGGTCGCCTGTCCGGTCTCGACCGCGATTTTCCTCAACATGGCCGCCCGCGCCGCCGAGGAGCGCCGCATCATGGGCGTGCCCGAGGAGGCGCTGACCCCGTGGTGGCGGGTGCTCAGGAAGGGCGGGTTCCTCAACCCCAAGTTCCCCGGCGGCACCGAGGCCCAGCAGGCGCTGCTCGAGGCCGAGTGCGTGCGCGTCTCGCCGCTCAGGCGGCAACCGGCGGTGTTCGATTTCGCCGAGCGTGCGCCGGCCGATTCGCTGGAGGAGCGGGCCTGAAGCCGCAAGGCCTGCAAGCCGCGCTCAGGGTGTCGCCTGCATCGTCAGCATCGCCTGCGCGAGCGGGCGGAAGTCGATCGCAGCCGAATGCTTCCGCCCAAGGCATCGCAGCGCCGCCAGATCGGCTTCGGTGCGCGTGTCGGGCTTCTTCAGGGGCTTGATCCGGATCACCTCGGGGCTCTCCACGGTGATGGTGAGCAGGTGCTCGGCGCGGCATTGCTTGAGGAAGCCGTCAGCCGCCTGCGCGATCTCTTCACGGGTCGGCGGCCGCCAGGTCGCGGTCAGCGCCAGGAGCATGACGAAGGCGGCGAGGCATCTGGTCGCAAACCGCCCCACCGTCTCACTCCGCCGCTTGGGCAAGCGCGATGCGGTTGCCTTCGCTGTCGGCGATCTCGGCGACGAAGCCCGCTTCGCCGATGTCTTTCTTCGGGTAAAGCACCGCGCCGCCTTGCGTCTGCGCGCGGGCGATCACGGCGTCGATATCGGGCACGTCGAAGTAGAGGATCGCGCCGTCGCGGGTGGGCTTGTAGACGTCACCCTTTGCCAGTGCGCCGCTCGCGCCCGGGCGGCCGTCGGCGCGGGGGAAGAAGGCCATGTCGTAGCCGTCGGTCTCGCGCCGGTCGAGTTTAACTCCGAAGACCGCCTCGTAGAAGCGGACCGCGCGGTCCATGTCGGTGACGGGGATTTCGAAATGGACGACCGGATTGATTGCGGCAGGATCGGTCACGACGGGGGTTCCTTCGCGCGCTGGCGCCTTGGCGGGTGCGGGCTGGCAGGCGGCGACCAGCAACGCACCCGCCGAGATCACCCCCGCGCGCATCATCTCACCGCGCCGCCGCGAGGCTCTGCATGCGCTTGAGATAGCGCGCCAGCACGTCGATCTCGAGGTTGACCGCGTCGCCCTCGGCCAGCTGTCCCAGCGTCGTCACCGCCGCGGTGTGGGGGATGATGTTGAGCAGGAAGTCGCAAGCGCCGTCGGGCCGGTCGCGCACGTCGTTGACGGTCAGCGAGACGCCGTTGACGGTGATCGAGCCCTTTTCGGCGATGAACGGCGCCATTTCTGCGCGGGCGCGGATCGCGACCTGCCAGCTGTCGCCCTCACGCGCCACCTTCACCACCTCGCCGACCGAATCGACATGGCCGGTGACGATGTGCCCGCCGAGTTCGTCGCCGAGCCGCAGCGACGGCTCGATGTTGAGCGCGGCGCCCGCGTTCCACATGCCCGGCACGGTGCGGCTGACGGTCTCGCCCGAAACGTCGACATCGAACCACGCGTCGCCCGCGCTGCCGCCGCGTTCGACGACGGTCAGGCACACGCCCGAACACGCGATCGAAGCGCCGATGTCGATCCGCGCCGGATCGAGCGGGGCGGTGATGCGCAGGCGCAGATCGCCGCGCTGCTCGGCGGCGGCGATGGTGCCGATGGCGGTGACGATGCCGGTGAACATGGCGAGCGGTTCCTTGCGAGAGCTATCGGGTGCGCAGATAGGCGGCGAAGCTGTCGCTGCCAAGCTGGCGGCGCTCGCGAAATTGCCAGCGGCCATGGGCTGCGGCCAGATCCGCGAGGCCCAGCGGGCCGAGCGCCCTCAGGCCGTCACCGATCAGAATGGGCGCGGTGTAGAGGTGGAGTTCGTCGACGAGGTCGGCGGCGAGGAAGGCGGCTGCGGTTGCGGCCCCGCCTTCGACATAAAGATATTGCACGCCTTCAAGGCTGGCGATGGCCTCGGGCGCGGGGAGGGCAGTGGTGCCCTCGGGCGCGGGTCCGCGGGTCAGGACCACGCGTTGCGGCGAGCGCGCTTCGAGGCCGGGCAGCCGCACATCGAGCCGGGGCTGGTCGCTGCGCGATGTCCCTCCGCCCACAAGGATCGCGTCATGGCGCGCGCGGTGGGCATGGACATGGGCGCGCGCGGCCTCGCCGGTGATCCACTGGCTGGTGCCGTCGGCGAGCGCGATGCAGCCGTCCAATGAGGTCGCGAGTTTCAGCGTCACCCGCGGGCGGCCTTGGGTCATGCGGGTGAGAAAGCCTGTCAGGCTAGCGGCGGCGGCGGGATCGTCCAGCAGGGTGACGGCGATCCCCGCCGCCTCCAGCCGCGCCATGCCTTGTCCGGCGGTGCGCGGGTCGTGGTCGCGCTGGCCGATGACGACACGGGCCGGGCGCGCGGCGATGATCAGGTCGGTGCAGGCCGGCCCGCGCTCCGAGACATGGGCGCAGGGCTCGAGGGTCACGTAGAGCGTCGCGCGGGCGAGAACGTCAGGCGCGAGCCCCGCCAGCGCCGCAGCCTCGGCATGAGGGCGCCCGCCTGCCTGCGTCCAGCCGCGCGCGATCACGCGGGTCTCGGCGACCACCAGCGCCGCGACGCCGGGATTGGGGCGACTGAGCGGACGCGCGCGCGCCGCAAGCCGCGCGGCGGCGGCCATCCAGTCGTGATCGGAAGGCGGAAGGGCTGCGGCTATTGCCCGGCGTCCGTTTTGGCCTTCGCGGCGGCTTCGGCCTCGGCGCGGCGCTTTTCGGCCGCGGCCTTGTCGGCCGCACGCTCGGCTGCGGCCTTGCGCTCGATCGCCTCGACATCCATCCCGGACGCCCGCCCGATTTCCTTGTAGATCCGGCGCTTTTCCTCGGCGATGCGCGCTTCCTCAGCCGCGCGCAGGTCCTTGATCTCCTGATTGGCGCGGTTTTCGGCCGCGATCTCAGCCTCGGAACGGGCCGGGTCGAGCGTGGTGATGTACTCGATCTGCGGCCGCTCTGGCTCGCCATATTGGGTGCTGTTGACGCCCCACCAGACCATGAGGGCAGCCGGCAGGATCGAGACCAGCAGGATCGGCCAGCGATAGGGGTGGGGCCGCCGGATCTCGTTCCAGAAATCGGCGAGGCCGCCGGCAGGATTGAAGCGGGAGGGGAGCATGCGCATCAGGGCAATATAGGGCGCGCGCGGGCGAGGGGGAAGGGGGCTGAGGCGGGCTCGTCGCAGGCCGTCCGCCTGCTCTTACCCGAAGCTCGCGTAGAGTCCGCGTCCGTGCTCTTTCAGCCAGCGGTCGGCGGCTGCGATCTCGCCTTCGAAGATGCGCGCGAGCAGCGCATGGAAGGCAGGGGAGTGGTCGAAGTGCACCAGATGCGCGACCTCGTGGGCGACGACCGATCTGCGCACCCAGTCGGGGGCCTGCACCAGCCGCCAGTTGATGCGAATGCGGCTCTTGTCCGAGCACGAGCCCCAGCGCCGCTGCGCCCGCGTGAGGCCGATGGGCACCGGATCGAGGCCGGCGGCCGCGCAATAATCCTGCATGTCGGCCTCGGCGAGGCGCAGGGCCTCGGCCTCGAGCCAGCGCCGCAGCCGCGTTTCTAGACCTGTCTGCGGCCCGCCGATGCGCAAGCTCTCGCCCTCCAGCACCGGGCGCCGCGCCGCGCGCGCGTCCCACGCCAGCCGCAGCGCGCGGCCACGGTAGAGCACCTCGCCCCCGGGCTCGGGCGTGGCGCGCTTGGGCAGGCGGGCCAGCTGCTCGCTGAGCCAGCCGGCGCGGGCATGGGCGAAGGCAATCGCCTCGCGTCCCTCGGCCCAGGCGGGCAGGGTGATGCGCACCTCCGAGCCATCGGGCGCGAGCCGCAGGGTCAGCCGCCGCGCGGTCTTCAGGCGCTTCAAAACGATCGGCACCTGACGCCCGCCGAGGTCGATTGCCGGATCGAGCGCATGGCGTGCCGAGGCGGTGCGCAGCCAGTCGATCATGCGTCCACCTCCCGATCGCGGCTCCAATCGCGTTTGGCCGCGGGCCATTCGGTGATGTGGTGCTCTATCGGCCCGGCATCGACCTCGCTGACCACCCGGCCGACGATCGAGACTCCGGCGCGCCGCACCGCATCGCGGTCGCCCGAAATGAGGTAGTGCCACCCCGGCAGCGGGCGGCCATCGGCGCGCAGCCGGTAGGCGCAAGTCGCGGGCAGCCAGCGCACCTGCTCGACGATTCGCAGGGTCAGCCTGAGGCAATCTGGGACGAAGGCCTTGCGGTTGCGATAGTCGGAGCATTGCGCCGTCTTGGTATCGAGCAGGCGGCAGGCGATGTTGGTGTCGACCACCTCGCCGGTGTCCTCGTCCTCGAGCTTGTGCAGGCAGCAGCGCCCGCAGCCGTCGCACAGCGCCTCCCACTCGGCGCGGGTGAGCTCGCCCAGCGGCAGCTCCCAGAAGCGCTCTCTCAATTCACCCATCGCGCCAATTCCGCCGCGACCGCATCGCCGCCCCGGTCGGTGGGCAGCGTCGCGATCGGCGCGCCGTCGGGGCCGAACAGGTAGACGACGTTGGAATGGTCGACGAGATAGCCGCCGCCGGGCTGCGCCTCGCCATTTTGGTAGAACACCTTGAAGGTCTTGGCGGTGGCTGCGATCTGCTCCGGCGTGCCGGTAAGGCCGACGATATCGGGCGAGAAGGCGGCGGCGAATTCGCCCACTACGGCCTGCGTGTCACGCTCGGGGTCGATGGTTATGAAGATCGGCACCACCTTGCCCGCCTTGGCCGGATCGCTCGCCTTCAGTGCCTTCAGGCCTTGCGCGACGCGCTGCATGTCGGTCGGGCAGATGTCGGGGCAGAAGGTGTAACCGAAATAGACGATCCGGTACTTGCCGGCAAAATCGCCCCAGCGCACCGTCTCGCCCTTGCTGTTCTTGAGCGCGAAGTCTCCGCCGATCGCCGCGCCCGCCAGCGGCGGCTCAGCGGCGGGCGCGCCCGCGCCCCCGCAGCCGGACAGCACCAGCGCCAGCGCGATTGTAAGGCAAGCGAAGGCGGAAGACTTGTTGATGCGGTTCATGCTCTGCTAACTGGCTTTTCGAGAAAGGCGCTGCGGCTCGGTCCGCCCGCGCCGTCCCACACGGCAAAGGTGTGGCAGGTAATGCGAAAGGATCAAACCATGGCTCATGGTGTTTTGCGCAAGTTAGGGCGTCCCCGCGCGATTGCGAGTGCAATCATGCTTGCCCTGGCCGCGCCTGCGGCCGCGCAGTTCCAGTCCGAGGGCTATCTCTTCCTCGAAGCTGTCAAGGAGGCCGAGGGCGACAAGGCGACCGAGATGCTCTCCAAGCCCGGCACCCAGATCGTCAACACCCGCGACATCACCAGCGGCGACACGGGCCTGCATATCGCGGTTGCGCGCTCGGACCTGTTGTGGGTGCGCTTCCTGCTCCAGCGCGGGGGCGATCCCAACATCCGCAACAAGAAGGGTGCGACCCCGCTGCAGATGGCGACGGCCTTGGGCTTCACCGAGGGCGTCGCGGCGCTGATCAAGGGCGGAGCGAGCCTCGATATCGCCGACCAGACCGGCGAGACCCCGCTGATCACCGCGGTTCACGCGCGCAACCTCGCGCTGGTGCGGCTCTTGCTCGAAAAGGGCGCGGATCCGGACCGCAACGACAACTCGGGCCGCTCGGCGCGCGACTACATGGAGCTGCAGGCCGGCAACA
>NZ_JAMNXL010000005.1 GCF_023653175.1 Erythrobacter sp.
CGATGGAGGCGATCGATTCGATCAAGATCGTGCAGGTCGACGGGCTGACCGGCGGCGGGCGCGCGGCCAATGACGGCGGGAATGGCAGCGGCGGCGGCTCGGGTTCGGGCAATCTCGCCAGCGATGCGGTCGCAGCCGCGCTCGCCTACCGCGCGCAGGCGCCGGTGCTCGACGGGTTGATGAAGGAGCTGGGGCTGGACGGCTCCTCGCTTTCGGGCCTGATCAAGGGCGCGGCGGAGGCGGAAGCGGAAACGCCTGCCCCGGCCAAGCCTGCCCCACGAAAGGCCATCGCCCGCGACAATGACGCAGGGGACGCACCGACCGGCGAGGCGGCGGAATAGCGAAGGTGCGAGGGGCGGCGCTGCTGCCCCTCGCCCGCTACTTCAGTAGATCGAGCGCAATCGCGCGAACCTCGGCGCCCATATCGGGCCGCGACAGGGCGACCGCGAGGGTCGCCTGCACGAACCCGACCTTGCTCCCGCAGTCATAGCGCGCACCGTCGAAGGTCACCGCGTGGAACGGCTGGGTGCCGATCATCTTGGCCATCGCGTCGGTCAACTGGATCTCGCCGCCGGCACCCTTGCCCTGGTTCTCGAGCACCCGCATGACCTCGGGCTGCAAAATATAGCGGCCCGAGACGATCTTATTCGAGGGAGCTTCGGCCACCGGGGGCTTTTCCACCAACCCGCGCACTTCGGTCAGGTTGCCGCGCGCTTCGCCCGGTTCGATCACGCCGTAGCTGGAAACCTGTTCCATCGGCACTTCGAGCACCGAGATGAGGTTGCCGCCGACTTCATTATAGGCCTCGACCATCTGCTTCATGCAGCCGGTGCCGCCCTCGCGCGCGACCATCAGCTCGTCGGGCAGGAAGATCGCGAAGGGCTCGTCGCCGACGATCGCGCGCGCGCACCAGATCGCGTGGCCGAGGCCCAAGGGCACCTGCTGGCGCACCGCGATCACATCGCCCGGCGTCGCGCGGGTGCAATCGAGCACGCTGAGGTCCTTGCCCCGCTCGGTCATGGTCTGCTCAAGCTCGAAGGCGATGTCGAAATGCTCGACGATCCCGGTCTTGCCGCGTCCGGTGACGAAGATCATCTGCTCGATCCCCGCCTCCCGCGCCTCGTCGACCGCGTACTGGATCAGCGGGCGGTCGACCACCGGAAGCAGTTCCTTGGGGACGACCTTGGTCGCGGGCAGGAAGCGGGTGCCGAGACCAGCGACGGGGAAGACGGCTTTACGGATCGGCTTGGGAGACATTTGACACCTTCAGCTATTCAATTCGTGAAACGTCTGCGCCCGTCGCTTGGCTTCGTGCCTTCAGCCACAACGCAGGTCAATGATTGTTAGAATTCGTCACACCCCCCCTCGTGCGGCGAGTTGCACGAAACGCCCTTTTCGCTAAGGCGGAATCCATGGACAAGCTGATTATCAAGGGCGGCAACCGCCTCAAGGGCACGATCCCGATTTCCGGCGCGAAGAATGCGGCGTTGACGCTGATTCCCTGCGCGCTCCTGACCGAGGAGCCGCTGACGCTGCGCAACCTGCCGCGGCTCGCGGATATCGACGGGTTCCAGCACCTGATGAACCAGTTCGGGGTCACCACCGTGATCCAGGGCACGCGGCCCGAGGATTTCGGCCGCGTGATGAGCATGGAGGCGACCCGCATCACCTCCACGGTTGCCCCCTATGATCTGGTGCGCAAGATGCGCGCTTCGATCCTGGTGCTCGGCCCGATGCTGGCGCGCAGCGGCGAGGCGACGGTGTCGATGCCGGGCGGCTGCGCCATCGGCAACCGGCCGATAGACCTGCACCTGAAGGCTTTGGAGGCCTTCGGCGCCAGAATCGAGCTTGCCGCGGGCTATGTGAAGGCGATGCAGCCCGATGGCGGGATGCCGGGCGGGGACTTCGATTTCCCCGTGGTCTCGGTCGGCGCGACCGAGAACGCGCTGATGGCGGCAGTGCTCGCCAACGGCACCAGCCGCCTGTTCAACGCCGCGCGCGAGCCCGAGATCGTCGACCTGTGCAACATGCTCGTCGCCATGGGCGCGGAGATCGAGGGGGTGGGCACCTCCAACCTCACTATCCACGGGGTCAAGCGGCTGCACGGCGCGACTTACCGCGTCATGCCCGACCGGATCGAGGCCGGCTCCTACGCCTGCGCCGCCGCGATCACCGGGGGCGAGGTGCGCTTGGAAGGCGCCAAGGCCGACGACATGATGGCGACGATCCATGCATTGCAGGCGATCGGCATCCACATCGATTGGGACGCCAAGGGGATCAACGTCGCCGCCAACGGCGCGCTGAAGCCGGTCGATCTCACCACCGCACCCTATCCGGGGCTCGCCACCGACATGCAGGCGCAGCTGATGGCGCTGCTCGCCAAGGCAGACGGGACGAGCGTGCTCAAGGAGACGATCTTCGAGAACCGCTTCATGCACGTGCCCGAACTCGCACGCATGGGCGCGAGCATCACCACCGAGGGCCGCACCGCCGTGGTCAAGGGCGTGGACCGCCTGACCGGCGCCGAGGTCATGGCGACCGACCTGCGCGCCTCGATGAGCCTCGTGATCGCGGGCCTTGCGGCCGAGGGCGAGACGACGGTGCGCCGCCTCTACCACCTCGACCGCGGCTACGAGCGGCTCGAGGAAAAGCTTCAGCTCGTCGGCGCGGATATCGAGCGGGTGGACGACTGACGTCAAACCTCGTCATTGCGAGCGAAGCGAAGCAATCCAGAGCCTGAGCGTGCCAAGGGGGGCAGTCCATGGATTGCCGCGGCCTTCGCCCTCGCAATGACGAAATTCAGGTGTTGGTGACCAGCCACACGCGGATCGCGCTCGCCAGCCCGGGCGGGGTCGGCGACTTGATCCTTTCGGCATCGATGCGGGCGACGAGGGCGGCCACGGCCAGCCCCTCGCGCGCGGCGGCGGCCTTGAGCATGTCCCAGAACAGCGGCTCGAGGCTGATCGAGGTCTGGTGGCCCGCGATTGCAAGCGAGCGCTTGACCGGGGGGTGATAGGGGGAGGGAGTCTCCATCCCCCGGCCTTAGCAGTCTTTGTTGTCGCATCGCTATTTGCAGAAAACCGGTTCCCACTTTTCTGCGCGATGCTCCGGATCAGGCCGCTTCGAAGTCGTCCACATATTCGGGGAGGAACACCGGCTCGCGCTCGGACCAGCCCGGCGCGGTGGCGGCGGCTTCGCTCAGGCTCTGGAGCAGCAGCTTGCGGCGCTCCGGCCGGATCGAGGGCAGGGCGCTGGCGGCGCAGAAGGCGGCCGGAAGGTAGGGGCGCACGCTCGCGCCGAGCAGGCGTTCGTAGAGGAAGCGGAATGCCGAGAAACTCGCCAGCCGCTCCTGTTCCAGATCGAAGGAGGCAAGGCGCACCAGCTTGCCGAGGAAGCGCTCGACTTCAAAGGGCGTGCCGTCCTGCGGGATCAGGCCGCGCAGGGACTTCAAATCCTGATAGGCGACATATTGGCGGCGGATCGCGGTGTTCTCCGCCTCGGAGCGGCCCCAGCGCCGGAAGGCGTCGGTGCGGGCAAGGCCGATATCAAGGCTGCGCTTGATGTAGCGCTGCTCTGCGGGTGCGAACCCGGCGAATTCCCGCATCTCGGCAATCGGCATCATCATCGCGCGTCTCCTTCGGACTGGGAGAACGTCGCAGAGCATGGTTAATTTAAGGTTAGGTAGATTTAACCTAAATGAGCCCCGCCAGCGGGCTCGAGGGATCGGCGTACATCCGCCGCGCCATGCGGCCGGCGAGGTAGGCCTCGCGCCCAGCCTCCACGGCGAGCTTCATCGCGCGGGCCATGCGGATCGGGTCTTTCGCCTCGGCGATGGCGGTGTTCATCAGGATGCCGTCGCAGCCCAATTCCATGCCGACCGCCGCGTCGGACGCCGTGCCGACGCCCGCATCGACCAGCACCGGCACCTTGGCGCCCTCAACGATGAGGCGGATCATCACCCGGTTCTGGATACCGAGCCCCGAGCCGATCGGCGCGCCCAGCGGCATGATCGCGACCGCGCCGGCGTCTTCCAATTGCTTCGCAGCAATCGGATCGTCGGCGCAGTAGACCATCGGGAGAAAACCTTCCTTCGCGAGGACCTCGGTCGCCTTCAGCGTCTCGCGCATGTCGGGATAGAGCGTGCGCGCCTCGCCCAGCACCTCGAGCTTGACGAGATCCCACCCCCCCGCCTCGCGCGCCAGCCGCAGCGTGCGCACCGCGTCCTCGCCGGTGAAGCAGCCTGCGGTGTTGGGCAGATAGGTGATCTTCTTGGGGTCGATGAAATCGGTGAGCATCGGCGCCTTGGGATCGGAGACGTTCACGCGCCGCACCGCGACGGTGACGATCTCCGCCCCGGACGCGGCGACAGCCGCGGCGTTCTGCTCGAAGCTCTTGTACTTGCCCGTGCCGACGATCAGGCGGCTGCGGAAGGTGCGGCCCGCGACCGTCCAGCTATCCTCGGCATGATCGCCCCCGCCCACAAAGTGCACGATCTCGAGCACATCGTCCGCATTCAGCGGCGCCTCGGCCAGCGTCGAGCGGGGGACGATGGCGCCATTGCGCTCGACCGCGACCTTTTCGGGCGCAAGGTCAAGCTCGCGCACCAGATCGGCAATTGTCGCGGCGGCGCTGCGGTGCGGAGCGCCGTTGAGGGTAATGCTCTTGGTCATGGCCGGAGACATAGTCCCTCGCAGCCCCCGCGCAACCCGCGCGTTTTGATCAGTCCGGGCTGCGCAGGTTCATCCAATGCGCGGCCGCGACGATGGCGACGCCCGTGAGCGTCAGCAGGAATTCGTTGGTCCCGTGCGGCACCAGCAGCGCGATGCCCATCAGCGCAAGGCCCCCGAGCGCCACGTAGAACGGCCCGCGCCGCCCGTAGCGCAGCATCCCCCGACCGATCGCCAGCGCGGCGACGATCAGCGCCAGCAGCAGACCGATGCGGTGGATGTTCTCGTCGAGCAGGAAGTGCCCGCCAAGGCCCAGCGCCGAAACCACCAGCAGCGTCGCCAGACAGTGCAATACGCAAAGACCCGCAAGCCCGATCCCGAGCTGGTCGAGTCGGCGGCGGAGCGAGGTGCGACTCGCGGAAGAATGGGCATCGGGGGTCATGCTGGGATGGCACATATGTAATGTTGTTACATTGTGCAAGGCGGACTTGCGCTTATCGCACAGCACTTTGCGGCGAACGGGCTTGCGCGCAGGGCCGCGCGGGGACAAAGAACGCGGCGTCATGGCCACCTCTGCCTCCGTGTCCAATCTCTTCCCGGCCGCCGCCGCAACGCGCGCCCGCCCGCTGGCGATTGCCCGCTGGCTGGAGATCGTCGCGCTGCTGGTGGTGACGATCGTCGTCGTCGGCGGGATCACCCGGCTGACCGAGAGCGGGCTGTCGATCACCGAATGGAACGTGGTGAGCGGCATCCTCCCGCCGCTGAGCGAGGCGGCGTGGCAGGCCGAATTCGCCAAATATCGCCTCACCGCGGAATTCCGGATGGAAAGCGGCCCGGCGGGGATGGACCTGGCCGCGTTCAAGTTCATCTTCTTCTGGGAATGGTTCCACCGCCTCCTCGGCCGGGTGATCGGGCTCGCCTTCCTGCTGCCGCTGATCGTGTTTGCGCTGCGCCGCGCGATTCCCGCTGGCTATGGCTGGCGGCTGATGGCGATGTTCGCGCTGATCTGCGGGCAAGGGGCGCTGGGGTGGTACATGGTGTCCTCGGGCGTGGGCGCCACGAACCTGACCGATGTGAGCCACTTCCGCCTCGCCGCGCACCTGCTGACCGCGCTGTTCCTGCTGGCGGGGCTGGTGTGGACCGCGCGCGACCTGCGCCTGCTCGCCCGCGATCCCGCCGCGCGCCCTGCCCCGCTGACCGCCGGGGCGGCGCTGGTGGCAGGCGTGCTGTTCGTGCAGTTGCTGCTCGGCGCCTTCGTGGCCGGACTCAACGCCGGGCACGCGGCGAGCGACTGGCCGCTGATGAACGGGCGGCTGGTGCCCGAGACCGACTGGTCGAACGGGGTGCTGTTCACCCTCGCCAATGATCCCTTCCTCCTGCACTTCATGCACCGCTGGTGGGCGTGGATCGCGGTCGCCGCGCTGGTGTGGCTGGCGCGCGGCGTGAGGAAGACCGACCGCTTTGCCAGCATCGCGGTCAACGCCGCCTTCGGGACGATGGTGCTGCTCGGCATCGCGACGGTGATGAGCGGCGTCTCGCTCTGGATCGCCGCCGCGCACCAGCTGGTCGGGGCGCTGACCGTGGCGGCGACGGTGCGCGCGATGCATTCGCACGGTCTCGCCCGGAGCGCCTGATGGCCGCCGCGCTCGTCTGGTGCCCCTTCCCCGACGCCGACAGCGCCCGCGCCGCCGCCGACGCGCTGCTCGATGACGCGCTGATCGCCTGCGCCAACATCCTCGGGCCCATCGAGAGCCGCTTCGTGTGGGAGGGCGCGCGCGCTACCGGCAGCGAGGTCGCGGTGCTGTTCAAGACCACCGGCGAGCGGCTCGATGACGTGGTTGAACGCCTCAGCGAGCTCCACCCCTACGATACTCCGGCGATCATCGGCTGGCACGCCGACGCCGTCCATCCGGCCACTTTCGCATGGCTTGCAGGGAGCGCCCCGGACAAGCGGTATTATTTTACCGTATCCAAAAACGGCGCTTTTGCTTGACTTCGCGAGGCCCAGGCGACATCTGCGCGCCACTTCGCTCCCCGGGCTGTGGTCGGGGCGAGTGATTCTTGCCGGGCATCAATCCCTTCAGGGACGGTCGGGCAGGAAAAATTTCGAACCAAGGACACATGCCATGAAGGCGCTCACCAAGCAGACCCGGTCGATCAAACCGGCCGAGGTCGAAAAGAACTGGCACATCATCGACGCCGACGGTCTCGTCGTGGGTCGTCTCGCCGCGATCATCGCCAACATCCTGCGCGGCAAGACCAAGCCGACCTACACCCCGCACGTCGATTGCGGCGATCACGTGATCGTCATCAACGTCGAGAAGGTGAAGTTCACCGGCAACAAGATGGGCGACAAGGTCTATTACAAGCACACCGGCCACCCCGGCGGCATCAAGGAAACCACCCCCAACAAGGTGCTGGGCGGCCGTTTCCCCGAGCGCGTGCTCGAAAAGGCTGTCGAGCGCATGATTCCGCGCGGGCCCCTGGGCCGTCAGCAGATGAAGGCGCTGCACCTCTATGCCGGCACCGAGCATCCCCATGACGGCCAGAAGCCGCAGGTGCTCGACGTCGCTTCCATGAACCGCAAGAACAAGGTGGCCGCATAATGTCTGATGAAACCACCACCGTCTCCGATCTGGCCGATCTGAAGGACATCGCCGCCGGCGTGCCCCAGGGCGACGCTGCCGAAATCGCCCGCGTCGCCGCACCGCTGCGCGAGCGCGAGATCGACGCGCTGGGCCGTGCCTATGCCACCGGTCGCCGCAAGGACGCGGTCGCCCGCGTGTGGGTCAAGCCCGGCACCGGCAAGATCACCATCAACGGCCGCGATCAGGAAACGTACTTCGCGCGTCCGACCCTGCGCCTCGTGATCAACCAGCCCTTCGGCGTTACCGACCGCACCGGCCAGTACGACGTCATCGCCACCGTGCGCGGCGGCGGCCTGTCGGGTCAGGCGGGCGCAGTGAAGCACGGCATCGCCCAGGCGCTCACCAAGTACGAGCCCGAGCTGCGCAGCGCCGTGAAGGCCGAAGGCTTCCTCACCCGCGACAGCCGCGTGGTCGAGCGCAAGAAGTACGGCAAGGCCAAGGCCCGCCGCAGCTTCCAGTTCTCGAAGCGCTAAGGCTCTCCTGGAACGGACAAGAAAAGGGCGGCCCCGCAAGGGAGCCGCCCTTTTCATTTGCAAGCGCTGCAGGAGTCAGCGTTGCATCAACGACAGCGCGAAGAACAAACCCGTGCCCGACAGGAACAGCGGCCACGACCAGAACATCCGCACCTCGCCCAGCGAAACCATGTGGATCGCCAGCGGCCCCGCGCTGGTGCCCTGCGATCCGATCACCACCGCAATCACCGCCGAAACGATTGCGCCAAAGATCACCGCCTTGATCATGCCCATCGCCTTTCGCTTGGCGCGCACCCTCGCAGGGGGCGCTGGATGAAAGAGGGTGCAGACACGCGTGGACGACAATCGGGTGCATGCCGTCCCCGCGCGCCTGCACCCCCGCTATCACCAAGAAAGTCTTAACGCGCGCGATAGAGGAAAGGTTAAGCGCGAACCCCGTATGTTTACTAGGCGGCTGGCCGGGCGCTTCGCGCCGCGCGCTCAGTGCACCGGCGGATCGATCGCCGGAACCTGTCCGACCGGCGCGACCGGCTCGCCGGGATTGCGCGGAGGCATGGCGTCGGCGGGGACATCGGTGATCAGCATGTCGGGGGTCGGCACGTGTTCGAGATTGCGGACCGTGACGGTCAGCCTCGCCCCGTCCCACTCCAGCTCATTGAAGCTCGGCGGAGTCGACCGGGTGCGCTGCGAGAGCGTGCCCGCGCCGATCATCCGCACCGGGCCCTCTGGCGTCGGCTCGGCGATATCAAAGGCATCGTGGACGTGCCCCGAAAGCACCCCCAGCACGCCGCGCTTCGCCAGTTCGCCAAGCGCTTTCTCGCCGCCATGGGTGAGCGCAGTGCCGTGGGTTCCGACCTCGCGCAGCGGGTGGTGCACCGCAACCAGCGCGCGCGTGCCAGCCGGCAGCCGGTCGAGCGCGGCAAGGCAGCGCTCCAGCGCCGGCTGCGTCACCCAGCCCTTCGACCAGTTGGTGCGCGGCTGCCAGCGCCGCACCGACTTCAGGGGCACGATCGCGAGCCCGGGCAGATCGATCTCGCGCTCGACCAGCGCCTTCATCCCCTCGAACCGCTTGTACGGGGTGGTGAACCGCTCGAAGAGGTTGAAGTAGGGCATGTCATGGTTGCCGATGGCGATCGTCACCGGCACCTCGAGCGCGGTGATCCAGCGCGTCGCGGCGGCGAATTCGTGATGGCGGGCGCGCATCGTGTGGTCACCGGTGATGATGACCGCATCCGGGCGCCGGACCGCGATTTCCTCGCGCACCCAGGCGAGCGCGCGCTTGTCCTCCAACCCGAAATGGATGTCGGAGAGGTGGAACAGGGTGAGGGGGCTAGATGTCATGCGCGGTCGCTAGCAGATCGACTCCGCATGGCTCCACCGCAAAGGTTGAACCCGAAGGGCATTCGGCCGGTTCGCCATCGATGAGACACGCCAGCGCCCCCCCATCCGCGCTCTCCAGCGTGATCGCCTCGGCCAGCCCGAGCTTGTCGTGCGGCCCCTCGCGGAACCGGTGGCGCAGTGTCGCCCAGGCCTGCGCGGTGTAATCGAGCGCTGCATCGGCGTAATAGCCGAGGATCTGCACCCCGTGCTCGCCGGGGGTGAGCTCGACCAGCGGGTAGCCCCCCTCGCGGCTCGCGCGGCGATCGGCGACGAGGACGCCGGGGGCGCTGGCGGACTCGCGCAGCGCGGCGATGGCCTCTTTGGCGACTTCGGCAATTGCCCCGCTGCGCATCGATTCGCGCACGCGGTTCCAGGATGTGCCGGGGCCGACCAGCAGCCCGGCGAGCGCGACCCCTGCGGCACAGCGCACACAGGCGGGCCGACGGGCCAGCGCGCCGCCGCCGGCGACGATGTCGAGGATCGCCCCCAGATCGGTGGTGCGGTGGAGGCGCAGGGGCAGAAGGTTCATCGTCCCGCCCGGCAGCACCAGCACCTTGCCGCCCCAGCCCGACAGATGGCTCACCAGAGCATTGATCGTGCCGTCTCCGGTATAGACCGCGACCAGCCCCACCCCTGCCGCATCGAGCGCGGCCGGATCGGGCAGGGAATCGTCGGGGAAGGCGATCACCCGTGCAACGTCGAACCCGCGCGTCTCGAGCGCGGCGGTGACGGTTTCGGCGGAGTTGACGTCATTGCTTCCGCTCGCCGGGTTAACGACGAGCCAGCAGGGGGTGCGCGCGGGTTGAGGCATGGGTATCTCTCCTTGTCGCGCGACGCGCTCTAAAGTCGCCCGTTCAGGATGAGCCATGCCGCTCCGGCATTGACTGCGGAGTAGACCGCGTAGGCCCAGGCGAAGCCCGGCCAGCCCTTCACCGACAGCAGCAGCGCGAAGAACAGCACCGCGAACTCGCTGAGCATCGCGGCGCGGCGGCCGAAGGTCTGGCTCGCCGCGGGGAGGCGCGCAAACAGCGGGTGCCCGCGCGCGAAAACGGCGCCGAAGATCGCGAAATTGGCGATTCCCAGCAGGAAGATGATCGCGGTGGCGGACGACATGGTCAGTGCCTGCCCTGCCGGGGTGAAGGCGTTTTCATCGCATCAGGAAGGGGCGGGCCGCTTTTGGCCCACCGCCACGTCAATCGTCGGTCACTAGGCTTCAGCATGGCTCCCTCCTCTTTCCTCGTGCTGGGCCAAAACCGACTCCGTGCAAATGCCTTCACCCCGGAAGGGCAGGCTCTCTGATTATGGGGGCACGCCGGTCGATTGGAAACCGCCATTTGTCGCCCGTTTCGCGCCATTGGTCATGTCGCTGCCGCGCCGGTCGAGCGACTGACCGGGGTTGATCGACATCGCCGTGCGACTCGCACCGGGGGGGCGTATCAAGGGTTCAGCAGGAAGCCTGGCACCCCCCGGATCGGACCCCCGCCCGATCTCAGGCCCCTGTGGAGATGGAGGATAACCCGATGAATACCCTTGCGAAAATGTTCACCCATACGCTTGCCGCAGCCGGCCTTTCGGCGGCGCTCGTCGCCCCGGCCTTCGCCGGCAACCCGTTCGAAGACAATGCCGCGCCCCGCACCGCCGAGGTCCGCGTTTCCGATCTCGACCTCGCCACCGAAGCCGGCCAGCGCAAGCTCGACAGGCGCGTCGAAATCGCGGTCCGTCAGGTCTGCCGCGCAGTCAGCAACAAGACCGGCACGCGGATCATGGATCAGAGCGTCCAGGAGTGCAAAGCCAACGCTCGCGCCGAAGCCAAGCAGAAGGTCGCTGCCCTGATGGATCGCGCCCAACGCGGCGGTTGATCCGATCCGGAGCCCCCGCCCCAGCATTGCCCCGCGCACCCCGGCGCGCGAGCGGCATACGGCCCGAACCCTCACAGTCCCTGGGGTTCGGGCCGTTTTTTCTGGCGGTTTCGCTGAGGCGAAACGCAGACCGAAGGTGGCACGCAAACAAGGACTCTACCTTCCGGCCATCGCCTTGACGCGGGCGAGATAGGTCCGTCCGATCCGCAGCGCCTCGCCGTTGACCAGCTCGGCCGACCACACCCCGAGGCCATCGTGCCGCAGCCCGCGGATATGGTCGCGGCGCAGGATCGTCGAGCGGTGGATGCGGATGAACTGTTCGGGATCGAGCCGCTCTTCCAGCCCCGCGATCGTCTGCAGCAGCAGGTAGGAGCGCGCATTCTCCGCGGCTCCGACATGGAGGCGCACATAGTCGCGCTCGGCGTCGATCTGGTGGACCTCGCTCACCGCGATCCGCAGCAGCTCCGAACGATGCGGCACCCACAGCTCGTCGAGATAGCGCCCCGCCTTCTGGCGGCGCTGGCCGCGGCGGGCGACGGCGCGCTCGATCGCACGCTCTAGCCGGTCGGCCGAGACGGGCTTCAGGACATAGTCGACCGCTTCAAGATCAAAGGCCTCGACCGCGAAATGGTCATGCGCCGTTACAAAGATCACCACCGGTGCCTGCGGCTGCGCGGCGAAGTGGCGCGCCACCCCGAGTCCGTCGAGTTCGGGCATGGTCATGTCGAGCAGCACGAGATCGGGCTCGAGCTTTTCGGCGAGGCGCAGCGCGGCGGCGCCGTCGCTCGCGGTGCCGACCACTCGCACCGCGGGAATCTCGGCGCAGATCACCTGCACGCGTTCGACCGCGAGCGGTTCGTCATCGACAATCAGGGTTCTGAGGGCGGTCTCTTCGGTTTCGGTCTCAGGCATGGCGGTTGCTCTCGCGGTGATTGGTCTCGCGGTTCATGGGCCTCGACAGGGGGATGCGGATTTCGGTGCAATAGCCGCCCGGCACGGGGGTGGAGGAAAAGCCGATGTCCGGGCCGAAGCGCGCCTCCAGCCGGTCGCGGACATTGGCCAGCCCGATGCCGAAGCCGTGGGTGGTGCCCTGCGGCACGCCCGGGCCGTCATCGCCGACGGTGATCACCAGCCGGTCGAATTCCTCGCGCGCGGCCACGGTGATCGTCACCGGGCGCGACACGGGGGAGACCGCATATTTCACCGAATTCTCGACCAGCGGTTGCAGGATCATCCCCGGCACGCGGCATTCCTCGAGATCGGCGGGCAGGTCGAACCGCGTCACCAGCCGGGTCGGAAAGCGCACCGCCTCGATATCGAGATAGAGCTTCTGGAGATCGAACTCGTCGCGCAAGGAGACATCGGCGGTCGGCTCGGTGGCGAGGCTGTGGCGGTAGAAGCGGCTGATCGTCTGGATCATCCGTTCGGCGCTGTCGGCCTTGCCGGTCATCACCAGCGCGGAAAGCGAATTCAGCGTGTTGAACAGGAAATGCGGGTTCACCTGATAACGAAGGCTGCGCAATTCGGCGGCCTTGGCGGCGGAGCGGAACTGCTCCTCACGGGCTTGCGCGCTGCGCGCCTGCACCCCCGCGAGCAGCGCGAAATAGGTCGAGGCCCAGGCCAGCAGCAGGAAATAGCGGCCCAGCGCGACATCGAGGAGTTTGCGCCAGAAATCGGAATAGCTTTCGGCAGGCGCAATCATCACCGCCTGCGAATCGACCACGTCGCCGTCTGCCGCCGGCGGCTGCCCGGCCGGGCTGACGCGGCGCACGGGGACGTCGACCAACAGGTTACCGCTTTCGTCGCGGCGCAGGTTGATGTTGTATTTCTTGGCGTAGAGCTGCTCCTGCGCCAGCTCCATGTCCTTGAAGATCCACTGGTTGACCTGCCCGATGGCGAGCGCGATCGGAAAGGCCAGCGCGATCGCGGCGGAGATCTTGAGCCACAGCGCGCGCGAATCGAACAGCCGCAGCAGCAGCCACAGCACGATCGTCAGCGCGATGCCGAGCGCGGTGATCACCAGCCGTCGCCAGCCCAGTTCGAGCTGCAGGCTGAGATCGAGCACCAGGCTCGAACGGAAAGTGGTGAGCGCGAAATAGGTCGCCCACAGGACGACCATCGAGAACAGCACCGTGCGGAACGACACGGTGGCAGCGGGCTCGGCGGGGGCGGTATCGCTCAACGGGTTTGTTGCCATTATGCCGACCAGCGATACCGCGCCCGCCCGTGTATGGCTACCGGGCAGGGCGCATGTCGTCGGGCGGAGACTCGCCTTGGTCGAATGATGAACAGCCGTTCAGGATCGATCAACAGCACTTAATCCCTGGGCTTGATCATGTCCGAGGGCACGACCCAGGCCGCAAACTGCTCTTCGGTAAGCAGCCCGAGCGCCAGCGCCGACTCCTTCAGCGTCGTCCCTTCGGCATGGGCCTTCTTGGCGATCTTGGCCGCGTTGTCGTAGCCGATGTGCGGATTGAGCGCGGTCACCAGCATCAGGCTCTCGTTGAGCAGCTGGGTGATGCGGGTGGTGTTGGCCTCGATGCCCACGACGCAATTGTCGGTGAAGGCGTGGGCGGCATCGCCGATCAGTTTCATCGATTGCAGCACGTTGTAGATGATCACCGGCTTGAAGACGTTGAGCTCCAGATGCCCGTGCGATCCGGCGACCGTCACGGTCATGTGGTTGCCCATCACCTGCGCGCAGACCAGCGTCATCGCCTCGCACTGGGTCGGGTTGACCTTGCCCGGCATGATCGAGGACCCCGGCTCGTTGGCGGGGAGGCTGAGTTCGCCGAGACCCGAACGCGGGCCCGAGCCCAGCAGGCGGATGTCGTTGGCGATCTTCATCAGGCTGACCGCGAGCACGTTCAGCGCGCCCGAGATCTCCACCATCGCATCATGCGCGGCGAGGGCCTCGAACTTGTTGGGGGCGGTGACGAAGGCGTGGCCAGTCTCGGCAGCGACTTCGGCGGCAAAGGCGGTGTCGAAGCCGACCTTGGCGTTGATCCCGGTGCCCACCGCCGTACCGCCCTGCGCCAGCTCGAGCACGCGCGGCAGCGCCGCCTCGACCCGGGCGATGCCGTATTCGACCTGCTTGGCGTAGCCCGAGAACTCCTGCCCCAGCGTCATCGGAGTCGCGTCCTGCAGGTGTGTGCGGCCGATCTTGACGATGTCGGCGAATTCCTGCGCCTTGGCGTCGAGCGCGCCGTGGAGCTTTGTCAGCGCCGGAATCAGGTGATCCATCGCCTCGACCGCGGCGGCGATGTGCATCGCGGTCGGGAAGGTGTCGTTCGACGACTGGCCCATGTTGCAGTGGTCGTTGGGGTGGACCGGGGTCTTGCCGCCCTTCTGGCCGGTGAGGATCTCGTTCGCGCGGCTCGCGATCACCTCGTTGGCGTTCATGTTCGACTGGGTGCCGGAGCCGGTCTGCCACACCACCAGCGGGAACTGGTCGGCGAGCGTCCCGTCGATCACCTCGCGCGCGGCCTGAACGATCGCCTCGCCGATCCCTGCATCGAGCACGCCCAGCTTCATGTTCGCGCGCGCCGCCGAAAGCTTCTGCACGCCCAGCGCGCGAACGAGGGCGGGGGGCATGGTCTCGCCGCCGATCGGGAAATTGACGATCGAGCGCTGCGTCTGCGCGCCCCAGTGCATCTTGGCCGGAACCGCCACTTCGCCCAGCGAATCGGTCTCGATCCGCACGTCACCGCCGTTTGTCGCCATGTCACTCATCGAAGCCATCCCTCACTAAGTCGAATTGCGCCCCACTGGGTTTCGCGCTCCCCTAAGCACCAGCGCGCGGTTTGGTCAAAGGCGTAAAACGCGAGGTCTTGGCAGCCGTGCATGACAGGCAAAAGCCTTGGAAGCGCGCGGCGGCACGTTTAAGGAGAGGGTTGACCAGCTGTATTGCAGCACTAATACAGTAACCCGAGAAACGATGAGCACCATGACCACGACACAGAACCCGGTTGGCCCGGCCGACACGAAAACCGCCCGACGCGCGATGATCGACAGCCAGCTGCGCACCAGCGGGGTGAACGAGGAATATGTGCTCGCCCGGATGCTCGCCGTCCCGCGCGAGGATTTCCTGCCCGCTCAGAAGGCCGCGCAGGCCTATACCGACCGGGCGGTAATGCTGGGTGAGGGCGGGCATCTCGCCGCCCCGCTGTTCTACGGCAAGCTGCTGCTCGAAGCCGCGCCCACCCCCGAAGCGCGCGTGCTGGTGGTGAGCGGCGGCACCGGATACCTCGCCGCGCTGATCGCCCCGCTGGCAGGCACCGTCACCGAAGTGACCGCCGCCGAAGCCGCAGGCCTGCAAGGCGCGGGCGAATATGACCTCATCGTCATCGACGGCGCGATCGAGCAGCTGCCCGAGGGGCTCGCCGCCGCGCTGGCGGATAACGGCCGGATCGTCACTGGCCTCGTGCTGCGGCAGGTCACCCGCCTCGCCAGCGGCCGCCGGGTCGCCGGCAGCGTGACCCTTCAGCCGCTCGAGGATCTCGGCATCCCCGTTCTGCCCGCTTTCGCCGCGCCCAAGCGCTGGACCTTCGCGTGACGCGCCGCACGGTCGCACTGCGCCTCGCAGGGGCAGCGAGCCTGCTGGCGCTTGCCGCCGCCGGCACCGCCGCGCATGCCGACGACCTTCGCGAAGCGCTCGCGGCTGCCTACAACACCAACCCCACGCTCGAAGCCGCGCGGGACAACCAGCGCGCTACCGACGAGACCGTGACGATTGCCCGCGCATCGGGTCTACCCTCGGCGGACATCACCGCCACCCACATCGAGTTCCTTCGCCAGTCGGCCAACTCCTTCACCGCGCCGGAGCGCAATCTCGGGGTGACGGCGGCCGTGCTGGTGCCGGTCTATTCGGGCGGCGCGGTGCGCAACAGCATCGCCGCGGCCAAGGAACGGGTCGAGGCGGGACAGGCCGATCTGCGCAACACCGAAAGCACGCTCTTCGCGCAGGTCGTCGCCGCCTATATGGACGTGCTGCGGACCGAGGCGCTGGTGGCACTGGCCACCAATAACGTCGCGGTGCTGCGCACCAATCTCGATGCGACCAGCGACCGCTTCCAGATCGGCGATCTTACCATCACCGACGTCGCCCAGTCGCGCTCGCGCCTCGCGGTCGCCGAGGGCGATCTGCAGAGCGCCGAAGCGAACCTCATCGCCGCGCGCGAGACCTATGTGCGGCTCGTCGGCCAGGCACCGGGCGAGCTCGAGGCGCCACCGCCGCTTTCCGGGCTGCCCGACACTGTCGGCGCGGCGATCGTCAGCGCGCTGGAGAACAATCCCAACCTCGAGGCCGCCAAGCTGCGCGCCGAAGCGGCAGGTTTCGACACCAAGGTCGCCGGGGCCGGGCGGCTCCCCACGGTCGGACTGTTTGTCAACGGCCAGTACAGCGATTTCTACGGTACCCTGGGCGGGCCGATCGCCGCCGAGTTCGCGCAGAGCGAAAAGACCGCCAATGCCGGCGTGCGCATCACGATCCCGTTGTTCCAGGGCGGCCTGCCCGCCGCGCGCCAGCGCCAGGCCGGTGCGCGCGAGAGCGCCGCGCTCGAGGACGTGATCGCCGCCGAACGCCAGATCATCGCCGAGACCCGCTCGACCTATTCGAACTGGCAGGCCGCCAACGCGATCATCCGCAGCGCGCAAGCCGCGGTCGAGGCCGCAGAACTCAGCCTTGAAGGCGTGCGCGCGGAAAACTCGATCGGAAACCGTCAGATCCTCGACGTGCTCAACGCCGAGCAGGAACTGGTCAGCGCCCGCGCCCAGTTGGTGACCGCGAGGCGCAACGCCTATGTCGCCGGATTCAATCTGCTCGCGCTGATGGGCAAGGCCGAAGCGCGCGATTTGAACCTCGATACCGGCGGGCCGCTTTACGATCCGCAGGTCAACGCTGACCGGGTCAGCAGCAAACTGAACGATTGGGACCGCGACCCGGAACCTGCTGCGAAATCGACCAGAACCGTTGACATTCCCCCCGCCACGGCGACAATCGGCCCGCAATTGCTTCCCGGCGAATAAATCCGGTCTCGATTCGGGACAGGGCGGGCGGCTGACACGGGGCAGGGCATGGCTCAGGAAAACGAAGCATCGGTCGAGGAAATCCTCGAATCGATCAAGAAAGTGATCGCCCGCGACAACCGCGTCGGCGCGCTCGAGGCGCGGCGGCGGCGGATGCTCGTTTCGGAAGACGATTCGGCCCAGCCCGCCCCGCTCGCCCGCACCCACAAGGTGCGCGATGCCGAGGAAGTGCTCGATCTCGCCGAAATGGAGATGTCCTCCCACGAGCATGGCCAAGGCCCTGCCCAGAGCCCTGCCCAGAGCCCTGCCATGCCGATGGCAACGCCGGAGGAAACCCCGCTGATCGCCGATCAGGTGCGTGATGCGATGCAGGAAAACCTCGCCGCGCTCGCCATGCTGGCCGAGCCGCCCGCTCGCCCGCAGATCGTGCGTTCGGGCGAGACCTCGCTCGAAGGCCTGACCCGCGAGCTGCTGCGCCCGATGCTGGCCGAATGGCTCGAGGCGAACCTTCCCGCAATGGTCGAAGGCCTGGTGCAGGCGGAAATCGCCCGGATCGTCGGCAAGCGCCGCTGAGGGTAACCGCGGGGCTAGCGCAGGGGGCGCGGGAGGTCTAACGCCTCCGGCCATGCGTCACTTCACAGCTTTCGGCGCGCTGGTCGCCGCTTTCGCCCTTTCGGCCCCGCTCGCCGCCGAGGACCTGTCCACCCGCGCGCGAGCCGCTTCGGTGGTCCCCGGCGTCGCCGCTCCGTCGATGACCGCCGAGGATCTCGTCACCCTCCCGCGCCTCGGCGCCCCGGCGGTCAACCGCGATGGCACGCTGGCGGTGTACAGCGTCACCGTTACCGACCCGGCGAGCCTGAAACGCTCGCCGACGCATTACCTGATCGATCTCGCCAAGCCCGGCGCCCCGCCGGTCGCGCTGGATCTGGGGCTCAAGGCTTCGGACCTCGCCTTCGGCTCCGACGGTGCGCTCTATTTCCTGAGCAGCGAGATCGACGAGAAAAACGTGATCTACATTGATCGCGCGCCGCCCACCCTGAGCCGCGTGTGGCGCGTAACGCTGGCGAAGGATGGCACCGCAAGCACACCGCAACTCGTCACCCCCACGACCGAACGCGACATCGCAGGCTTCAAGCTTGCGCCTGATGGCAGCCGAATCGCGGTGTGGGGCGAGGTGCCGCGCGACTGCCCGACCTTCGGCTGCACGGATGCCGCCACGCCCTACCTCCCCGGCCCCGGCACCGGGCGGCTCTATGACGCCAAGGACGGCTTCGTGCGCCACTGGGACCGCTGGGCGACCCCGGGCCTCCACAACCGCATATTCGTCTTCCCGCTGACCGGCGGCGTCGCGCAGGGCGAGGGCCAGCCGGTCGACGGCAAGGACCCCGCCTCCGGCATCACCGCCGACACGCCCACCATGCCCTTCGGCGGCGCGGAGGAACTGGCCTTCGCTGCTGATGGCAAGGCGCTCTACTTCACCGCGCGCCTCTCGGACGCGAATGAGCCCGCCTCGACCAATCTCGACATCTATGCCGCGGACCTCACAGGGGCCGCGCCCAAGCTGCTGACGGCGGCCAACACGGCCACCGACACCACCCCCGTTCCCTCGCCCGATGGCCGCTGGCTGGCCTGGCTCGCCATGGAGCGCCCGACCTACGAGGCGGACAAGCTGGCGGTGCAGCTCATGGATCTGAAGTCCGGGCAGGTACGCAACCTGACCCGCGACACCGACCTCAGCTTCGGCAGCCTCGCATGGAGCGCCGACAGCAAGAGCCTGATCGCCACCGCGCAGAAGGTGCTCGACACCCCCGCCTTCCGCATCGACATCGCCAGCGGCAAGGTCACCGAATTGAACCTGATGGCCGGGAACGAGGCGCATATCGCCAATCTCGTGCCGCTGCCCAAGGGGGGCGCGCTGTTCACCCGGGATTCGCTCGGCGCGCCCGCAGAACTCTATCTGTCGGACGGCATGGGGCAGGCCCGCCCGCTCACCGATGTCGCCACCACCCGCATGGGCGCCATGGCCAGCATCGTCACCCGCCGCTTCAGCTTCACCGGCGCGAACGGCGATACGGTGTGGGGCCAGCTCACCCGCCTCGCCGACCAGACCGGACCGATCCCCGCGATCCTCTACATCCACGGCGGCCCGCAGGGGAGCTTCAACGACAGCTGGTCGAACCGCTGGAACCCGCGCGTCCTCGCCAGCCAGGGCTATGCCGTCATCTCGGTCGATTTCCACGGGAGCACCGGGTACGGGCAGGCCTTCACCGACGCGATCAACCATAACTGGGGCGGGTGGCCGCTCGAGGACCTGCAGAAGGGCTTTGCCGCCGGCATCGCGCTCGACCAGCAGATCGACGGGGAGCGAGCCTGCGCGATGGGCGCAAGCTACGGCGGCTACATGGTCAACTGGATCGCCGGCAATTGGCCCGATCGTTTCAAGTGCATCGTCCAGCACGACGGCATCTTCGACAACCGCTCGATGTATTATTCGACCGAGGAATTGTGGTTCCCGCGCTGGGACCACGGCGGCACTTACGCAGAGGCGACGGACGAATACGAGAAGTGGAACCCCGCCAACCACGTCGACAAGTGGAAGACTCCGATGCTGGTCATCACCGGGCAGCAGGATTTCCGCGTGCCCTACAGCCAGGGGCTTATGAGCTTCACCGCCCTGCAGGAACGCGGCATCCCCGCCCAGCTGCTGGTCTTCCCCGACGAGAACCACTGGGTGCTGGGCGCGAAGAACTCGCTGCAATGGCACCAGACGGTCTTCGGCTGGCTCGACCGCTGGCTGAATCGCGAGGCGTCAGGGAAGGACAGCAAGTGAGCCGCAAGGAACTCGAATCCGCGCGGCATTCGCTCGCCAAGCATTTCGGCGATCCCGAGCAAGGCACCGCGATCACGCGCCACATCATGCTGTGCGCGCTGTCGGAGAAGCAGAAATGCTGCTCGCGCGAGGCGGGGGATGAGGCGTGGGGCTTCCTCAAGTCGCGATTGAAGGAGCTCGGGCTGGTCGGGCCGGTGCGCAATGACGACAGCAAGCGGGGCAAGGGCGGCGGGGTGCAGCGCACCAAGGCCGATTGCCTGCAGATCTGCGCCGCGGGCCCGGTCGCCGTCGTGTGGCCGGACGGCGTGTGGTACCACTCGTGCAGCCCCGAGGTGCTCGAGCGGATCATCAAGGAGCATCTGATGGAGGGCCGCCCGGTGGAGGATTACCGGCTCAATCCGGCCTAGTCCTCCTTCGGGCTCCAGAGCTCGTCCTTGCTCGGCATGTGGTTGTCGACCGATTCGTCGTGGCCGGTGCCGTTGGACAGGAACACCAGCCCCATCAATCCTCCGCCGAGCAGCATCGTGAGGCTGATCCCCAGCGCCACCGCGATGTAGAAATGCACCGAAATCATGCCGTTATAGGCAAACAGCAAGCCCATCGCCAATGCGACCGTCAGCACGGTCGCGGCGAGCAGCCATTTCATGATCTGACGGTAGCGCGCCCAGGCGTGGGCGGCGTTCACAGGATCGTCGAGCGGGGACTTGCGGGTCATCTCCCCGACATGGCCTGCCCCCTCAAGCATTGCAACGCGTGAAAGCTGCAAGGTTCCGCGCATGGGGCGCAACGCGGTGCAACGGCAGATTCGCTTTTTTGCCTCGCCCATGGCACCTTCATGTCCTGAGAGAGAGGGAGTCGTCATGAACATCGCCCGCATCATCGCCCATCGCGGACCCGCCGACATCATCGCCTGCGATTGCACCACCCCGGTTGCCGAGGTGGTGCAGACACTCGCCAGCAAGCGCATCGGCGCGCTGCCGGTGCTGCGCGAGGGGCGCGTGGTCGGGATCGTGTCCGAGCGCGACGTGATCTACCGCCTCGCCGACCGGGGGAAGGAATGCCTCGATGTCGCGGTCGAGGAGATCATGACCTCGCCCGCGGTCACGGTCGAACCCGGCACCACCATCGACGAGGCGCTGGGGATGATGACCCGCCGTCGCTTCCGCCACTTCCCGGTGGTCGAGGACGGGCAGCTCATCGCCTTCATCTCGATCGGCGACCTCGTGAAGCACAAGATGGACGAGGTGCAGCACGAGGCCGAGGCGCTCCGGAACTACATCACCGCGGCGTGACCGCTTGAGAACCGCGTCGAGGCCACCTAGATTGGAACCATGAGCCCCGAGCCCCTGATCCTCACCCCGTCCGCCGCCAAGCGGGTCGCTTTCCTTGCGTCGAAGCAGGCGCGCCCGGCGATCCTGCGTCTGGCGGTCGAGGGCGGGGGGTGTTCGGGCTTCCAGTACAAGTTCGATCTTGCTGATGGGCCCGATGCTGACGACTCGGTGTCCGAGACCGACGGGGTGAAGCTGGTGGTTGACCCGATGAGCCTCGATCTGATCGCGGGCAGCACCGTGGACTTCGTCGAATCGCTGGGCGGCGCGGCCTTCAAGGTCGAGAACCCGCAGGCCGCCGCTGGCTGCGGGTGCGGGGCGAGCTTCGGGATTTAGGTTGATCTCTCCCCGCGTCGTTGCGAGGAAGCCCCATGAAAATCGCCACCTTCAACATCAACGGTATCAAGGCGCGCGGCCCGCGCCTGATTGAATGGCTCGAGGAAACCCGCCCTGCGGTCGCCTGCCTGCAGGAGATCAAGACGCAGGACGAGGGCTTTCCGGCCGGCGACTTTTCAGCGATCGGCTATTCCGCGATCTGGCACGGACAAAAGAGTTTCAATGGTGTGGCGATTCTCGTGGACACGCGGGCGGGCTATACGCTGACCGAAGTGCAGCGCGGGCTGGGCATCCCCGGCCCCAACGAGGGCGACGAGGAGCAGGCGCGTTATCTCGAGGCCGACGTCAACGGCGTCCGCATCGCCTGCCTCTACCTCCCCAACGGCAACCCGCATCCGGGGCCGAAATTCACCTACAAGCTCGCCTGGATGGCAAAACTGCGTGAACGCATGGCGCAGATCTGGGCCGAGGAAGTGCCCGCGGTGGTGCTCGGCGATTTCAACGTCATCCCGCATGATGACGACACCTGGTCGGTGAAGGCGATGCAGGACGACGCGCTGATGCAGCCCGAGAGCCGCGCGGCCTATGCGCGCCTGCTCGCGGATGGCTGGACCGACGCGATCCGCACCCACAACCCGCGCGGCGGGGTGTGGACCTATTGGGACTATCAGGCGGGCGCCTGGCAGCGCGATCACGGCTTCCGGATCGACCACATCCTGCTCTCGCCCGAATGCGCCGACCGGATGGAAAGCTGCAGCGTCGACAAAGCCTATCGCGGCCGTGAGAAGGCCAGCGACCACACGCCAGTTTGGGTCAGGCTTTCAGCCTGATCCTCGCCGCTGTTTCGCGCTGCGCGCGAGCGGCTGCGGGCGGGCGGTCGCCCTTGCGGTCCTGCGGACCGACCGATTCCTTACCCAAGGCGAAGTGAACGGCCCAAAGGGCCGCAAGCCCGAACGGGCGCCCGCAGCGACGCGCCCGAAGGGCGTGTGAGCGAGGATCACCTGTAGAAGATATGCGTGTCGATCTGGGCGAGGCGCGTCTTGCTCCGGGTCCAGCCGGGCTTGACGTAGCGCGCATGGAAGAACACCGCGCGGCCCGCTGCGGATTCCCACAGGCCCTTGTCGGCGATGTGGGCGACCGCGACGGCGCGATCCCATGCGGCCGAGGCCTCGCGGATCGCCGGCATCCGGCGACCACGCATGAAGGAAAACTGGCCGGGCTGGGCGACGACGCCGCAATAGGAGCGCGGGAAGCGCCCGTCCTCGGTGCGGTTGATGATCACCTGCGCGACCGCAAGCTGCCCTGCGAGCGGCTCGCCGCGCGCCTCGAAATAGACGGCGCCGGCAAGGCAGCGCATCTCTTCGGACATCGGCGCAGAGGTGTCGATCATGCCGACCAGCTCGTGCAGTGAACCTGCTTCGGTCGGCGTGGGAGTCGCGGGCGCGGGCGCGGGCAGGGGCTGCACCACGGCTTCGGCGACATATTCGATTGTCTGGGGAACCAGCTCGGGCGCTTCGACCGGGGCGGGAGCGGCGAGTTGTTCGCTTGCGGCTTGCGCCAGAGCGGCGGCATCGTGGCCACCTGGGAACATAGTGGTTGCGAAAGCGAGACCCGCAATCGCAGCAATCGTGGCAGTCTTGCGACTCATGGTATCTACTAATTCGGCGGTGAGCGCGCACAGGCGCAGGCGGGAACCGTGACCCAGACCGTTACCGATCGGGGAGGTTCGAAGAAGCCTGCCGGCCGCTCCCCGTCTGCGTGCCGGAGGGTGGGGCCGAATTGCCGCCCTGCCAGCCTGCGCTCAGGAAGTCGGGCGCCACTAGCCCGCCTCCCGTTAACGTCAACTCAATTCGGCGATACGGGCGACGAACCGTTCCCGATCCGCGATATCCACCTCGATTAGCCACATATCACTGTCCTGACGCCGCCTTCGTGCCAGATATTCGGCAAATTCCTGATTATTATCAATGCCTTCTCGTTTCACCGCAAGAAATTTGCGCGATCCGTCCAGCTGCGGCATCCTTTCGAAAAGAATGCCGTCCCTTCCGCGACACAGGGTTACGATGAGGATCGTGCCGGCGTCCCGCTCACCCTTGGCCAGCACGGTCGCGAATCCCCCCTCGCTCTCCGCAAGGCGCATGATCGCGCCCGCTTCGAGGTGGGCGGGGAGTCGGCCCTCCACCTCTAAAGCCCCGAGGGGCCGCCCGCTGCGTAGCCCGGCAGGCTGGAGAGGGCCATGCGGCTCTTCATGAAGGTGCCGGTGCCGCGGCCGATCTCGTCGCCCTCTTCGTCGACCAGCCGCGCCTCGGCGACGAACACGCGGCGGCGGCCGCTGACCCAGCGGCCCTCGGCGGTGACAGTGCCGGCGCGCACCGGCTTGGAAAAGAACAGGTTGAAGCCGGTGGTGAGCAGGAAGCGGTCGGTCACCAGCGAATTGGCGGCATAGAAGGCCGCATCGTCGAGCATCTTGAAATAGATCGTCCCGTGCGCCGCGCCGGCAGCGTGGTAATCCTCGGGCGTGACGGTGAAGGTCAACTGCGCGCGGCCCTCGCCCGGAATGTGGAGGCGGCTCGCGAACTTGGCGTTGACCGGGGCCGAGGCATAGAGACGTTCCAGCGCGCGGTAATGCTGCTCGGCACCGCTCGCAGGCAGGGGTTCTTCACGCGCTGGCATCGGGTTCGGCGTTGGATCAGGCCGCGTCGCGCATGAACTGGTTGGTCAGCAGCGCATAGACCGCCTCGGTATCAGGCGCGTCGGCGAGCATCTGGAGCGTCGTCTCGTCGCGCGTCAGGCGCGAGATCGCGGCCAGCGCATGGAGGTGGGTGGCCCCAGCGTTCTCGGGCGACACGAGGCCGCACACCAGCGTAACCGGGCGCGCATCCACGGCGGCGAAATCGATCGGGGCTTCCAGACGGATCAGCGCGAGGCTGGGGCGGCGGATATCCTTCGAGCGGCAATGCGGTATCGCCACCCCGCGCCCGAAGCCGGTGCTCCCCAGCGCCTCGCGTGCCTCGAGGTTCTCGAGCACCTCGTTCTCGTCAAGACCATAGGCCGCCGCGAGCAGCCGGGCGGTGCGGGCAAGGATCTTCGGCTTGGTGTCGAGCTTGGCGAAAGCGATCGCCTGGGGGGAAAGAGCGAGGTTGACGTCCATGGTACGAATGATCCCGAAAACTGTGCGCCTTCACTGGCGAAGGTCCGGTCCGTTCAAGCCCGAACGGGGGATTGACCGACCGGGGCGGTGCCCCCTCCTGCGACCGCCTGGACCTTCGAAAGCGGGCCTTGCCGTAAGGTCAAGGCGGGCAACCGGCCCTATCTCGGCTCGACCCAACCGATCGAGCCATCGGCGCGTCTGTAGACCATATTATGCCGTCCGGTGCCAGCATTTTTGAAGAACAGCGCGCCGGTGTTCCTGAGGTCCATCATCATCACCGCATCCGCGACGCTGGCGGTGGGAATGTCGACACGGGTTTCGGCGATCACCAGCGGCGCATCGGCGATGACTTCCTCCTCCTCGTCCTCCTCGACCATGAAGATGGTATAGGCCGCCTCTTCCTCGCCGCGCGCGTGATCGGCCTGTTCGTGGCGGTCGGTGAGGCGGCGCTTGTAGCGCCTGAGCTGCTTCTCGATCTTGCCCGCCGCATCATCGAAGGCGACATGCACGTCATGCGCGGAGCCTTGCGCCTTGAGGATCAGGCCCTGCATCACATGGGTGACGATATCGCAGGTGAAGGCCCCCGCGGGGGCCTTGCCGAAGGTCACCTGGCTCGAGATCGCGCGGTCGAAATACTTGTCGACGATCGCGCCGAGCCGGTCCGAGGCGTGCGTCTGAAGCGCGCTGCCGGTGTCCATCTGGTGGCCTGAAATCCGAATGTCCATGAAGCGTAGTCCTCCGTCCAAGAGTGAGGATCCCAGTGGGATGGCGGGTCGGGTAATACCCGCGGCGCGTCAGGTCTCAACTAACCCAGATCGCGCTCTTGATCTCCGCGACAAACGCGCGGTGCCGTTCCAGCTCCTCCGGGCTGGCCATATGCGGGCGGGGTTCGCGCCGGGGCTTTTCCGCGGAGGGACGATGCCAGGGCGCATTGGTGGTGAGTTCGGTGAGGGTGGCGACTTCGGCCACCGGGCCCGGCGCGGAATCGATCAGGCCGAGCCCGATCTGCCGCCCGCCGGTCAGCTCGACATAGACCTGCGCTAGAAGTTCGGCGTCGAGCAGCGCGCCGTGCTTGACGCGGTGGCTCCGGTCGATCCCGTAGCGGGTGCACAGCGCATCGAGGCTGAGCTTGGCTCCGGGGTGCTTCTTCCTTGCGATGGCGACCGTGTCGACCATGCGGTCCATGCTGATCGGCGCGCGGCCGATCAGTTCGAGCTCATTGTTGAGGAAGCCGAAATCGAACCCGGCATTGTGCGCCACCAGCGGGGCATCGCCGAGGAATTCAAGCAGTTCCTCCGCCAGTTCGGCAAACCGCGGCTTGGTGGCGAGGAAGGCGGCGCTGAGGCCGTGAACCCGCTCGGCCTCGGGCGGCATGTCGCGATCGGGGTTGAACCAGGCGTGGAAGGTGCGCCCCGTCTCGACCCGGCCGACCATCTCGACGCAGCCGATTTCCACCATGCGGTCCCCGGTCTTGGGATCGAGCCCGGTGGTTTCGGTGTCGAAGATGATTTCGCGGATATTGAGCGACATTTGGGGGACTATCCTCCCATCTTCGGGGACTTGCAAGCGGCCTTTGTCGTCAAAGTGCAGCAATCAGCGCAGCGACCTGAGCGCGGGTTTCCTCGAGGGAGGTGCCGGTGTCGATGATGTGATCGGCGCGCGCACGTTTCTCGGTATCGTGCAGCTGAAGGCCGAAAATGTGCGCGAATTTCTCGGGTGTCATCCCCGGGCGGGCAAGCACGCGGGCGCGCTGGATTTCCTCCGGGGCGGAGACGACGACCACGAGGTCGACCGAAGAGTGGCCGCCGCGCTCGAACAGCAGCGGGATGTCGAAGACGACCGCGGGCTTGTCGCCGTGGGCTTCAAGGAAGGCCGCGCGCTTGGCCGCCACGGCGGGGTGGACGATCGCCTCGAGCCGCGCGAGCGCGGCCTTGTCGGCGAAGACCTGATGTCCGAGCCGGTCGCGATCGACGCCAGCCTCGCCGGTCGAACCGGGGAAGGCGGCTTCGATGGGCGCGATGAGTTCGCCGCCTGCCCCCTGCATCGCGCGCACCTCCGCATCGGCGTCGAACACCGGAATGCCCGCCTCGGCGAACATCGCGGCGACGGTCGACTTGCCCATGCCGATGCTGCCGGTGAGGCCGATGATTTTTTGTTGTTTCATGAGGTCAGCAGCGTTCGCAATTCGGCATCGTGTTGGCGGGGCGGGGCCTCGCCGAAGAATTTCTCGAACGCTGCAGCCGCCTGTCCGATCAGCATCGACAGCCCGTCGATGGTGCGGTGTCCGCTGGCGCGCGCGGTTTGGAGCAGGGGGGTCTCCAGCGGCGCGGTGACGATGTCGTAGGCGATGGCGCCGGGCGGCGTGTGGCTCCAGTCGAAGACGAGCGGGGGCTGGCCGGTCATGCCGAGGAGGCTCGCGTTGATCACCAGATCGAGGCAGCCTTCACGGCCATCAAAGGGGAAATCGGTGGGATCGGCGAAGTGGGCAAGGTCGATGGCGTGGTGCTCGCCCCCAGGCGCAAGCTCGTCGAGCAAGGCGCGCGCCTTGACCGGATCGCGCCCCGCCACGACCAGCGTGAAGCCGTGCCCCGCCAGCGCGGCGATGATCGCCCGCGCCGCCCCGCCGGTGCCGATGATGCGGGCCATGCGGAAATAGTGGGTCTGCGCGAGATCCTTCGCCAACGGCTCGAGGAACCCGGCGGCATCCGTGTTGGTTCCGGCCAGCGCGCTGTCACCCGACGGCAGAATCGTGTTCACCGCGCCGATGGCGTCGGCGGGCGGGTCGATCCGGCCCAGCAGCGGAATGACCGCCTGCTTGTGCGGCATCGTGACATTGCACCCGCGCCAGTCGAGGTCTTCGCGGCGGGCCAAGAGGTAGTCCGCCAGCTCGTCAGACCGCACATGGCAGGCGCGATATTCGGCGTCGATCCCGAGCTTCTCGAGCCAGAAATTGTGGATTGCCGGCGACTTGGACTGTGCAATGGGATCGCCGATCACTTCCGCATAAGGACGGGTCATGTCAGCAGCACCCCTTCCTCGCGCAAGGCCTCCAGCAAAGGCAGCAGCGGCATCCCGAGGACGGTGAACTGGTCGCCCTCTATCTCGGAGAACAGCTGCACCCCCGGCCCCTCGATCCGGAAGGCGCCGACGGTGTGGCCGATCGCGGGCCACTCCATATCGAGATAGGCGGCGATGAAGTCCTCCGAGAGGTCGCGCACATGGAGGCGTGCGAGGCTGGCGTGCGACCATTGGCACCCGCCGTCTTTCACCAGCGCGGCGGCGGAGTGCAGCTCCATCACCTTGCCGGAGAAGAACCGCAGATGCTCCCCCGCTTCCTCACGGTTCCCCGGCTTGTCGAAGCGGCGATTGGCGCAGACCACCAGTGAGTCCGACCCCAGCACCAGCGCCCCCGGATGGAGCGCCGCCACGGCTGCGGCCTTGGCCACCGCCAAAGCCTCGGCCACCTCGGCGGGCGCGGCGCCCGCGAGGCCCGCTTCGACCGCACGTTCGTCGATATCGGAGGGGATGCTGTCATAGGCGACCCCCGCAGCATCGAGCATCGCCCGGCGCGAGGCCGATTTGCTGGCGAGAATCAACGTCATATCGGCTTCCCCGTCCCGCCCTCGCTCGCCGGCTTGCGGTCGCGCTCCTGCACGAGCCGGATGATCGCCGCCGCGGTCTCCTCGATCGAGCGGCGGGTAACGTCGATCACCGGCCAGCCATTGTCGCCGAACATCCGCCGCGCGAACTGCAGCTCGGCCTTGACCTTGTCATTGTCGACATAAGCCGTCTCGGTCGCCTCGTTGAGCGAGAGCAGCCGGTTGCGGCGGATCTGGATCAACCGCTCTGGCGAGGTCGTCAGCCCCACCACCAGCGGGTGCCGCAGCCGGTAGAGCGTTTGCGGAGGCGGGCTCTCCACCACCAGCGGGATATTCGCCACCTTGTAGCCGCGGTTGGCGAGATAGATGCTCGTCGGGGTCTTCGAGGAGCGCGACACGCCGACCAGGACGATATCGGCCTGCTCCCACTCCTCGTGCGCAAGGCCATCGTCATGCGCGATAGTGTACTGGATCGCGTCGACGCGCTTGAAATAGCTCTCGTCCATCATGTGCTGGCGGCCCGGGCGGCCATGCGCCTCCTGCCCGAGCTGCGCCTCGAGCGCCGCCGTGACCTGATCGAGCACCGGCACGGCGGGCAGGCCAAGGTGGCGGCAATGCTCTTCGAGGCGCTTCCTCGTCTCCGGGTTCACCAGCGTGTAGAGCACCAGCCCGGGATGCGCGGCGAGATCGGGGACGATGCGGTCCATGTGCTGGAGCGAGCGGACCATCGGCCAGAAATGGCGGTTCACGGCAGGGTTGTCGAACTGGGCAAGCGCCGCCTTGGCGATCATTTCCAGCGTCTCCCCGGTCGAATCCGAAACGAGGTGGAGATTGAGTCGGTTCATGCCATCGGGGCCCTGTGGACAGATCGCCGCATAAACCACGGGAGGCGCGGGCGGACAAGCTGGGGACGGATTTTCATGCCCGCTAACGGCCATTCGCCAAGCCTATTTGCGCACACGGGACAAGTTTTGTCGACAGGCTGGGAAGAGTGGGGATAAAGCTGGCTTGACGTCCAATCCGTGCGGATTCGATGGGGGCAGGGACTAGGGGCTTAAGCGGGGGGTAACCGGGCAAGAACCGGTAATTCCCGCTTTCCACAGGGCCAACATACTCCATCATCCTCTTTATAAATTGAATTGAATTGTTCTAAGGAGCCCTATGCCCGGTCCGCTTCTCGATACGCTCAAAGGTGTCCGCCAGGACGTCGCTCCCGTCTGGCTCATGCGTCAGGCCGGGCGCTATCTGCCTGAATACCGGGAACTTCGGGCTGACAAGGGCGGGTTCCTCGAGCTGGTTTACGACAGCGAGGCGGCGGCCGAGATCACGGTGCAGCCGATCCGGCGCTTCGGTTTCGACGGTGCGATCCTGTTCTCCGATATCCTTATCGTGCCGCACGCGATGGGGCAGGGGCTGACCTTTGCCGCGGGCGAGGGGCCGCACCTTGCGCCGACGCTGCTCGAGGTGGAGCTGGACAGTTTCACCCCTGCCTTCGAGCGGTTCGAGCCGGTTTACGAGACCGTGCGCCTCACCCGCCAGCAGATCGGCCCCGCAGTGACCATGCTCGGCTTTGCGGGGAGCCCCTGGACGGTAGCGACCTACATGATCGCGGGCGAAGGCTCCAAGGATCAGGGCCCCGCGCGCCTCCTCGCCTATCGCGATCCGGCGCGGATGCAGGCGATCGTCGATGCCATCGTCGAGGTCTCAGTCACCTACCTGCGCGGCCAGATCGATGCCGGCGCCGAGGCAGTGCAGCTGTTCGACAGCTGGGCGGGCAGCCTTGCTCCCGACCAATTCGAGAAGTGGGTGATCGCCCCGAATGCGGCGATCACCGCGAAGCTCAAGGAATCGCACCCCGATACTCCGGTAATCGGCTTCCCCAAGGGCGCGGGTGCCAAGCTCCCCGCCTATGCCCGCGAGACCGGAGTGGACGCGGTTGGCCTCGACGAGACGCTCGATCCGGTCTGGGCGCACCAGAGCCTGCCTGAGGGCATGCCGGTGCAGGGCAATTTCGATCCGCTCCTGCTCGAGGCTGGTGGGCCTGCCGTAGCGGCGCGCGTCAAGACCATCATCGCCGCCTTCGAGGACCGCCCGCACATTTTCAACCTCGGCCACGGGATCGGGCAGTTCACGCCGATCGCGCATGTCGAGGAATTGCTCGCGGCGCTGAGGGGCTAGGCGAATGCAGGAACTGCTCTCCTCGATCTACCTGTTCCTCAAGTCGGGGCATGTGATCTTCATGGTGTTCTGGCTGGCGGGGCTGTTCATGCTGCCGCGCCAGTGCATCTACATGCTCGACCACGCCCCGGGATCGCCGGGCGAGGCCAAGTGGGCCGAGCGGATGGGCAAGCTGCGCACAATCATCCTCACGCCCGCGATGATTATCGTTTGGGTGCTGGGGCTTTCCATGGCCTATGCTCACGGCCATTTCAGCTCGGGTTGGCTCCACGCCAAGCTCACGCTGGTGCTGGTGCTGACCGGCTATCACGGCTGGCTGGTCGGCCAGACCAAGAAAATGGCGCGCGGGGAGCGGCCCTTGAGCGAAAAAACCCTGCGGATGATCGGTGAGGTGCCCGGCATCCTGCTGATCTTCGTCGTGCTGCTGGTTTATTTCCAACCCTTCTAACGCGGCGCCCGCCTTTCGCATTCGGCGATTGACCTCGGGCCCGCGCGCCCCTATTTCCCGACCACCTTTCCGGTACCGGAGCGCCAATCCGCTCCCGCAAGGTCTGCTTTCTCCAAGCCCAGCCCCGTCCACCAAAGGGGCACCGCCTGCCAAGGGCGGCACTGACCCACCGGCCACTTCAAGACTTTCGGAACACCACAAAAATGCATTTGAAAGACCTCAAGCGAAAGACCCCGGCCGAACTGGTCGCGATGGCGGAGGAACTGGGCGTCGAGGGCGCCTCGACCATGCGGCGGCAGGATCTGCTGTTCTCGATCCTGCGCGAGCTCGCCGAGGACGAGGAATACGAAGAGAAGATCATGGGGATTGGCACCATCGAGGTGCTGCAGGACGGCTTCGGCTTCCTGCGCTCGCCCGAGGCGAACTACCTCGCCGGCCCCGACGATATCTACGTCTCGCCCAACCAGGTCCGCCGCTGGGGCCTGCGCACCGGCGACACGGTGGAAGGCGAGATCCGCGCGCCGCGTGATGGCGAGCGCTATTTCGCGCTCACCAGCCTCGCCAAGGTCAATTTCGACGATCCCGACGCGGTTCGCCTGCGCACCAATTTTGACAACCTGACGCCGCTCTATCCCGACCAGAAGCTGAGCCTCGACACGCTCGACCCGACGGTCAAGGACAAGAGCGCGCGGGTGATCGACATCATCGCCCCGCAGGGCAAGGGCCAGCGCGCGCTGATCGTCGCCCCGCCGCGCACCGGCAAGACCGTGCTGCTCCAGAACATCGCCAAGGCGATCACCGATAACCACCCCGAGGTGTTCCTGATCGTCTTGCTGGTCGACGAGCGCCCCGAGGAAGTCACCGACATGCAGCGCAGCGTGAAGGGCGAGGTGATCTCCTCGACCTTCGATGAACCGGCTAATCGCCACGTGCAGGTCGCTGAAATGGTGATCGAGAAGGCCAAGCGTCTGGTCGAGCACAAGAAGGACGTGGTGATCCTGCTGGATTCGATCACCCGCCTGGGCCGCGCTTACAACACCGTGGTGCCGTCTTCGGGCAAGGTGCTGACCGGCGGTGTCGACGCCAATGCATTGCAGCGTCCCAAGCGCTTCTTCGGCGCGGCGCGCAATATCGAGGAAGGCGGCAGCCTCTCGATCATCGCCACCGCGCTGATCGATACCGGCAGCCGCATGGACGAAGTCATCTTCGAAGAGTTCAAGGGCACCGGCAACTCGGAAATCGTGCTCGACCGCAAGGTTTCCGACAAGCGCATCTTCCCGGCGCTGGATGTCGGCAAGTCCGGCACCCGCAAGGAAGAGCTGCTGGTCGCCAAGGACAATCTGTCGAAGATGTGGGTGCTGCGCCGCATCCTCATGCAGATGGGCACCGTAGACGCGATGGAATTCCTGCTCGACAAGATGAAGGATTCCAAAACCAACGAAGATTTCTTCGCAACGATGAACCAGTAAGCAACGGGCCGGAGGGTCGGGCCGCAGACGGACGGACGGGAATACGTGCTCAGCCAGTATCTCTACATCAGCACCGCGCCGACCCTGCCGCGCGAGGAGGTCGATGCCATCCTCGCAGCCAGCGCGCGTAACAATCCGGCGCGCGGCATCACCGGCCTGCTGCTGTTCAACGGCCGCAACTTCCTGCAATTGCTCGAGGGAGATGAGGGTGAGGTCGCCGCGCTGATGGAGACCATCACCGCTGACCCGCGCCACGCGGGCGTCTCGGTGCTCGACCGCCGCGGAATCGAAGCGCGCGCTTGCCCCGACTGGGCGATGAAGCGCGTGATGATCGCCGAGAGCATCGAGTCCCGCCGCGAGATGCTCGAGCGCGATCTGCCCGCGGGGCTCGACCCCGAGGTGCGCAAGATGATCGTCAACTTCGCGGTGCTGAACTAAGGCGGCCCGGTCAGGCCTTGGCTGCCGCCAGCTGCGCGCCCATCATCTCCCAGACCTTGTTGATCGCCTTCAAGGGCCGCACCATCACCTTGAAATCGCTGATCTTTCCATCCGCACTGAAGCGGATGATGTCGACCCCGTTGATGGCGATCTCGTCCAGCTCGGTGACGAATTCGAGCATCATCTCGTCTCCGTCCACCAGTTCACGGACATAGTGGAACGCATCGTTCCCCAGCACCTGAGCCGCCGCGACCAGATAGGCCATGACGATTGCCTTGCCAGCCTGCGGCGTGTGCACCACCGGGGAATGGAACACCGCGTCATCGGCGAGCAGATCGGCGAGCAGCGCGGGATTGCTGCCGTGCTCCATATAGGCGTGCCAGTTGGCGAGCCCGGCGTGTGCGTTCCCCATCATTTCCTCCCTCATTTTGCTCCCGGCCATCCCAACAGGTCGTCCCCGCTTGGGGATCTTTCGAGCCGCAGCGGCGCGCTGCGCTTCTTCTTGCGCTGCCTGTCGACTTCGTCATAGGCGACATCGCTGTCGTCGCCCCGCAGCTTCAGCCTGTGGCTGGTGAGATCGCCGGTCAACAGGTTCCAGCTCGCCTCCCGCCCGTCATGCGCGAAGGTGCGGCTGTAGAGCGTCGCGTCGAGCCCGATCAGCCGCATCGCGCCGAGCTTGCCGTCCCAGCGGAAGCGGTGGGTGGAGGCCACCGCAGTGGTGCCGCCGGTCAGCTCCTTGAGCAGCAGGACATCGCCCTTCACCTCAAGCACCGCATCACCGAGCGGGCCGGGATCGAGCGGGAGCACCTGGGGCGGGTTCTCGCCGGAATCGGTCTCGCTGCGATAGCTCGTCACCACGCGCAATTCGCGCCTCCCGCCGTCGCCAACGACCATGGCGGAGTCGTCCAGACCATCGCCATTGAGGTCGGCCGTGACGGCCACCTCGATATGCATGGTGCTCACCGCATGGACCGTCGCCTGTGCGGCTACCGGCGCGGCGATCAGGCCGAGGCCGAGGAGGGTGGTGCGCCTCACCCCAGAGCGTCCGCGAAGAACGCCGCCGTGCGCCCGTCGGCGAGGTTGGCGGCCTCCTCGTGGCGGCGCTTGCCGTGTTCGGTGGCGAAGCCGTGGTCGAGGCCTTCGTAATCGTGCAGCGTCACCTTGGGGTGATCGCCAAGCCCCTCATGCATTGCCGCCTGTGTTTCACGTGGAACAAAGCCGTCATTGGTGGGGATGTGCAG
This sequence comes from Erythrobacter sp., assembly GCF_023653175.1. Classification (GTDB taxonomy): domain Bacteria; phylum Pseudomonadota; class Alphaproteobacteria; order Sphingomonadales; family Sphingomonadaceae; genus Erythrobacter. The sequence goes on from NZ_JAMNXL010000005.1 coordinate 34,073, forward strand.
CATCAGCGGGTGGGCGATCGCGTGCTTCTCGTGGAGCAAGCCGTCGATGCCGACGCCGTAATAGCCGACGCTCGCGTCGATATCGGTGCGCGCTGCGGTCATGTAGGCGAGCCGCCCACCGAGGCAGTAGCCGACGCAGCCGACCTTCGCGATGCCGAGGGTGCGGCGAATGTGGTGGATGGTCGCCTCGATGTCGCGGATGCCGGCGTCCTGGTCGAACTCGCCGAACAGGCCGAGGGCGCGCTGGAATTCGGGCTCCACGTCCGGGTCGAGCTCGATGCCCGGCTCGATCCGCCAGAACAGATCGGGCGCCACGGCGAGGTAGCCCTCGGCCGCCAGCTTGTCGCACTTCTGGCGGATGCCGGGGTTCACCCCGAAGATCTCCTGGATGACGATGATCGCAGCCCGCGGTTCGCCCGAGGGCTTGGCCACATAGGCGCTGAAGCTCGCGTCACCTGAAAGGGTGGGGATGGTTTCGTTGAAGCGCATGGGGGTCTCTCCTTCGGGGGTGGCTCACGGTCTATCTCTTGCCTTGTCAGCGTGCCAAGCCCAAATGAAACAGGGATGACGAGAGGAGGGCTAGCCCCATGAAGATCACCATCGAAATCGACTGCACCCCCGAAGAGGCGCGCAGCTTCATGGGCCTGCCCGATGTGAGCGCGGCCAACAATGTCTATGTCGAGAACCTCACCAAGGCGATGCAGGGCGTCTCGAGCCCCGATCAGCTCCAGCAATATGCCAGCGCGCTGGCGCCGATGGGGCAGATGGGGATGAAGCTGTTCCAGAATTTCGTGGAGAGCGGGATGAAGGCGGCCGCGGGCGGGGTTCCGGGAGCGTCGAAGAAGTCCTCCGACTAAGGCTGTGAGTTCTGCCGAGACGATCTTCGCGCTCTCGAGCGGTGCGCCGCCGGCGGGCGTGGGCGTGATCCGCGTTTCCGGCCCGGCGGCGCGGGCGGCTTTGCTGGCGCTGGCAGGCCGTGTGCCTGAGCCGCGCCGCGCGTCGCTGGCGCGGCTGCGTGATGCTCAGGGGGCATTGCTCGACGAGGCGTTGGTGCTGTGGTTCGCGGGGCCGGCGACCGCCACCGGAGAGGATCTCGCTGAATTCCACTGTCACGGGGGCCGTGCGGTGGTTGCGGCGGTAGAGGGGGCGCTCGCTTCGCTTCGCGGGATAAGGCGTGCCGAACCGGGGGAGTTCACCCGCCGCGCCTTCGCCAATGGTCGGATCGATTTGGCCGAGGCCGAGGGGCTCGCCGATCTGCTCTCTGCCGAGACCGAATTGCAGCGCGCCGCCGCGCTCGCCAATGCTGGCGGGGCGCTGTCGCGGGAGGTTGAGGGATGGCGCGAGCGGGTGCTTTCGCTGTCCGCCGAGGTGGAGGGCGTGCTCGACTTCTCGGACGAGGAAGACTCCGCTGATCTCCCCGAATGTTTTACGTGGAACATTGGCGCGCTGGCCGAGGAACTGGCCGAGTGGCTGACCCGCCCACGCTCGGAGCGGCTGGGGGAGGGGTTCCGGGTGGTGCTCGCCGGGCCGCCCAACGCCGGCAAGTCCACTTTGTTCAACGCGCTGGTGGAGAGCGAGGCGGCGATCACTTCGCCCATCGCCGGCACGACGCGCGACGTGATCGAGCGGGCGGTGGCGATCAGCGGCGTGCCTTTCACTTTCGTCGATACCGCCGGACTAAGGGAGGGCGAGGCCGCCGACTCCATCGAGGCGATCGGCATCGACCGCGCCCGGAGCGCGCTGGCCCGCGCCGACGCTGTCTTGTGGCTGGGGGCCGAGGGCGAGGGGCCGGAAGGCGCCTGGGAGATCGCCGCGCAGTCAGACCGCGAGGGATACGGCGAGAAGCCGGGCGCCCGCTTCACGCTCTCGGCCATGACGGGCGAGGGGGTCGCGGCGCTCAAGACCGCGCTGGTCGAAGCCGCGCGCGCGGCGCTCCCCAAACCGGGTGAGGCCGCGCTCAATGCCCGCCAGCACGCTCGCCTCGCCGAAGCAGCCGAAGCCCTGCAATCGGCGCAGGGCCTCGCCGATCCGCTGTTGGTCGCCGAGGAACTTCGCCGCGTCCGCCTCGCCTTCGATCGTTTGGTCGGGCGGGCAACCACCGAGGACATGCTCGACACGCTGTTTGGGCGGTTCTGCATCGGGAAGTAGGGCGCGCCGCTCGGCGAAAATGTTTCACGTGAAACATTGGCGGAGATTCCCGGCCCGAATGTTTCACGTGAAACATTTTGGCTGAGGTGAAAGCACGCGGGGGGTGAAACATCTTTGACGATTGCGCCCCCGCGCCCTATCTGCCCGCCCATGCAATCCTTCGACGTCCTCGTCATCGGCGGCGGTCACGCCGGGGTGGAGGCTGCCTGCGCGGCGGCGCGAATGGGCGCGCGCACGGCGCTGGTGAGCTTCGACCTCGCCGCCATCGGTGCGATGAGCTGCAATCCGGCGATCGGAGGCCTCGGCAAGGGACACCTCGTGCGCGAGGTCGACGCGCTTGACGGCGTGCTGGGCCGCGCGGCGGATGCTGGCGCAATCCACTACCGGATGCTCAACCGCTCCAAGGGTAGCGCCGTCTGGGGCCCGCGCGTGCAGGCCGACCGGGTGCGCTTCAAGGCGGCGGTGCAGGCGATGGTGCGCGCGCAGGCCAACCTGACGCTGGTACAGGGCGAGGCTGCCGCGCTGGTGCTGAAGGGCGGGGTGGTCGCGGGGCTGGAGCTGGCCGACGGCACAATGTTTCACGTGAAACATTTGGTGCTGTGCACCGGCACCTTCCTCGGCGGCATCCTGTTCCGCGGTGAGGAACGCTACGAGGGCGGGCGGATTGGCGAGAACGCCGCGCACCGCCTCGCGCAGCAGTTGCGCGGAGCTGACCTCCCCATGGCGCGCCTCAAGACCGGCACCCCGCCGCGTCTGGATGGCCGCACCATCGATTGGGCGGTGCTCGAGGAGCAGCCCTCCGATGGCGAGGCCTGGACCATGTCGCCGCTCACGCCCCGGCGGATCAACCCGCAGGTGTTCTGCGCGATCACCCGCACCACCCAGGCCGGCCACGACGCGATCCGCGCCAATCTCCACCGATCGCCGCTTTTCTCGGGGGCGATTGCTGCGGCGGGACCGCGCTATTGCCCGTCGATCGAGGACAAGATCCACCGCTTCGGCGACCGGGAAGGGCATCAGGTGTTCCTCGAGCCCGAGGGGTTGGATACGCACATGGTCTATCCCAACGGCATCAGCACCTCGCTCCCGGTCGATGTGCAGGAGGAGGTGGTGCGCACCATGCCGGGCTGCGAGCGTGCGGTGATCGTGCAACCGGGCTATGCGGTGGAGTATGACCACATCGACCCGCGCGCGCTGACCCCCGACTTGCAGCTCCGGGCGATCCCCGGTCTCTATTGCGCAGGCCAGATCAACGGGACGACCGGCTACGAGGAGGCCGCCGCGCAGGGGCTGGTAGCAGGGCTCGAGGCGGCTGCGGCGGTGCTCGGCAAGCAAGCGCCCCGGTTCGACCGCGCCAATTCCTATATCGCGGTAATGGTCGACGACCTGACCTTGCAGGGCGTCTCCGAGCCTTACCGGATGCTCACCGCCCGCGCCGAATACCGGCTGCGGCTGCGCGCCAACAATGCCGCGACGCGGCTGACCGGGCTCGGGATCGAAGCGGGGTGCATCGGCGAGGAGCGCCGCGCCTGGTGGGAACGCCGTGAAGCGACGCGCGAAATGTTTCACGTGAAACATTCGCAGAGGGTGCATGCGCGTGAACTCGCCGATCTCGGGCTGGCAGTGCGGCGCGATCAGGGCGAGAAGACTCTCGCCGAATGGTTGCGCTATGACGGGGTGACACCCGAGGCTCTTGCGCCATGGCTCGGCGAGATCACCGCCCTCGACCCGCTGCTCGCCGAGGAGATGGCGGAGGATGCGGCCTATGCGCCCTACCTCGCCCGGCAGGACGCCGAGCTGCGCGATCTGCGCGCGAGCGAGGCCCTGCCGCTGCCCTCGGACTTCCCCTATGCCGAGGTGCCCGGCCTCTCCAACGAGATGGTCGAGCGCCTGAGCAAGGCCGCGCCAGGGACGCTGGCGGCTGCCGGGCGCGTGCCCGGGGTGACACCGGCGGCGCTTTCCGCATTGTTGGTGCATGCGCGTCGCCGCCTCGTATCGGGGTCGTTCGCAGCGTGATCACCAGTGAAACCGAGGCGCGGGCCTATGTTGCCGAGCTGACCGACGCGGCGGGGATGGCGCGGCTCGAGGCCTTCGCCGCGCTGGTGCTCGAGGAGAACCAGCGCCAGAACCTCATCGCCAAGGCGACCGAACCGCATCTGTGGCAGAGGCACATCGCAGACTCCGCGCAGCTCATCGAAAATGTTTCACGTGAAACATTGGGGCCGAATGCGGGCGGGCCCTGGCTCGATCTCGGCAGCGGCCCCGGCTTTCCCGGCCTCGTGATCGCCGCGCTCTGCCCCAACATGCCCGTGGTGCTGGTCGAATCCCGCGCGCGGCGGGTGGAGTTCCTCGAGCGCGCCATCGCAGTGCTCGACCTCGCCAAATGCCGCGTTGAGGGGCAGCGGCTCGAGCGCGTCGCGCCGTTCCCGGCCCGCGCCATTTCGGCACGCGCCTTCGCGCCTTTCCCCAGACTTCTCGACCTATCCGCACCCTTCTCCACAAGGGCCACGCGCTACGTGTTGCCCAAGGGACGTTCGGCGGCGCAGGAATTGGCGGCGCTCAAGCCTTCGATTCGGGCAATGTTTCACGTGAAACATTCCTTGACCGATCCCGAGGCGGGGATCATCGTGAAGGCGTGAGGCGCGAACCCTGTGCGGATTCATCATGAATCGGCGCGCGTAAGGACAGGAAACACCATGCTGACCATCGCGATTGCCAATCAGAAGGGCGGAGTGGGCAAGACCACGACCGCGATCAACATCGCCACCGCCATGGCGGCGACCGGATGGCGCACTCTGCTGATCGACCTCGATCCGCAGGGCAACGCCTCGACCGGCCTCGGAGTCGACGCTGCCGACCGCGGTATTTCGAGCTATGACCTGCTGGTCGACGAGGTTGCGCTGGCCTCGGCGATCGTGCCGACCGCGATCCCGCGCCTCGACATCATCCCGGCGACGGTCGATCTGTCGGGGGCCGAGGTCGAGCTGGTTGCGGTCGAGGGCCGCACGCACCGGCTCCACCGCGCGCTCGCCGGCTATACCGGGCACGACATCTGCTTCATCGACTGCCCGCCCTCGCTGGGCCTGCTGACGCTCAACGCACTGTGCGCCGCCAACACCCTGCTGGTGCCGCTGCAATGCGAGTTCTTCGCCCTGGAGGGGCTGAGCCAGCTGCTCCAGACGGTCGATCAGGTGCAGCAGCGCTTCAACCCCGAGCTGGGCATCATCGGCGTCGCGCTCACCATGTATGACCGGCGCAACCGGCTGACCGATCAGGTCTCGGATGACGTGCGCGATTGCCTCGGCAAGCTGGTGTTCGAAACGGTGATCCCGCGCAACGTCCGCCTGTCTGAGGCGCCGAGCCACGGGCTCCCTGCGCTGATCTATGACCAGCATTGCATCGGCAGCCGCGCCTATATGGCGCTGGCGCGCGAGCTGATCGGGCGCTTTCCCGCAGAAAGACAAGCGGCATGACCGACAATATTGATCAAGCATCTGAAATTCTTGCAATTTCGCGGGCAGGAACGGATAAGCCCCGGCGCCTCGGCAAGGGGCTTGGCGCGCTGCTCGGCGAAACCCGCCGCGAAGAGCCGCTGGTGCGCCGCGAGGAGATCGCCACCGCCTCCTCCGAGGTTCCGCCGCCGGACGTCTCGCCGCTCAGGATGCTGCCCCTGGCGAGCATCAAGCCGCTGCCCGGCAACCCGCGCAAATATTTCGACGAGACCGCGCTCGAGGAGCTGGCGGCGTCGATCGCCACCCGCGGGGTGATCCAGCCGATCATCGTTCGCCCCCATCCGGCAGGCGACGGCTACCAGCTGGTCGCGGGCGAGCGGCGCTGGCGCGCGGCGCAGAAGGCGCGGCTGCACGAGATCCCGGCGCTGGTGCGCGCTCTGTCAGACCGCGAGGTCATGGCGCTTGCGCTGATCGAGAACCTGCAGCGCGAGGACCTCAATCCGGTCGAGGAAGCGCGCGCCTATCATCGCCTCGCCGAGGAAGAGGGGATGATCCAGGTCGACATCGCCAAGATGGTCGAAAAGTCGCGCAGCCATGTCGCCAACATGATGCGGCTGGTGACGCTGCCCGACCAGGTGCTCGACCTCATTCAGGAGGGCAAGCTCACCATGGGCCACGCCCGCGCGCTGATCGGGCGCGACGATGCGCGCGAGCTGGCTGCGATCGCGGTCGCCGAAGGGCTGTCGGTGCGCGATATCGAGACGCTCACCAAGAAGCCGGCCAAGCGCCCCGAGGCGCCCTCCGAACCGGCCTATCTCAGCACCGAGAGCGCCGATATCGTCGCGGTGCAACAGCATCTCGAGGAGTTTCTCGGCCTGACGGTCAAGATCAAGCCCGAGAGCGATCCGCGCAAGGGCACGATCACGATCCGCTACACCACGCTCGACCAGCTCGACCTGCTGTGCCAGCGGCTGACCGGCGGAGAGATTTAAAGACTCGCGCCTGGACATGAAAAAGCCCCGCAAGGTCGCCTGGCCTTGCGGGGCTTTTCTGTTGCGCCCCGGCGAGGGGGCGTTTCTGCTTTCAGCAGAGCTTCGCTTCCACGTGAAAAAACTCAGCGCTGGCGGATCAGCTTGCCCGGGCGCGGGGCGGGATCGGTAATCACGCGCGTACGGCCTTCGATGTAGGTCTCTTCGCGCACCGTCTCGCGCACCACGACCTGCTGCTGCACCTCGGTGCGCACAGGCACCAGCACCACCTGCGGCGGCGGGGCATAGGCGTAGCCGTAGGAATAGGCCTGCGGGTAGCCATAGCCATAGGCCGGATAGGCGATCTCGCGGCTCGCGATTCGCGCACCCGGCGCGCCATAGGCCGACAGGTAGCTGTCGAGCGCGGCTTCGCAGTCGTAGAGGTTCTTCTTCCTGTCGCCGTCGAACAGGCTGCCGATCAAGCCGCCGATCAGCCCGCCGCCGCCCACGCCGAGCACCGTGCCGAGCACGCGGTCACCCGCGCCGGCGATCTCGTAACCGGCAATCCCGCCCCCGATCGCGCCGAGCAGCCCGCCGATGATGAGGCCGGTGCGGTCGCGGCTCTGCCCGCGGGTGCGGCGCCGGCATTCGTCGATCCACTGCTGGCGCTCGAACACGGCCGGAGCGGCGGCGGCATAGCCGTAGCCTTGCGGCGCATAGCCCTGGCCGGGGAAGTGTTGCGGCGCATAGTATTGCGGGGCGGGGGCGGGGCGCACCACGCCGGGGGCATTGATGTAGCGGGTGCGGGTGATGGTCTCGACTCCGCCCTCGATCGTCACCGTCTCGGTCGGGCGGATCGCCGTAACAGGGGCCGGGGTCGGTGCGCTGCGCATGTCGGCGGGCAGCTCGCGCAGCTCGTTCTGGCCCATCGGGGCGAGCGGCGGGAGGTCGCTGTAGTCCTGCGCCTGCGCGGCAGCGGGCAGCGCAACCAGCGCGAGCGCGGCGAGCGGAAGGGTCGAAAAAGTCTTGGACATGGGCGAATCTCCCTGAGTCAGCCAGGTCAGCTGATGGTTAGCAAAAGACTAACACTGTCAGGCCTGTGCGCCCAAGCCGGGTGTGGCTCCTGTCCCGTTTCGGGAAAGATCGGGGGCCCCTGTCAGATTCGGGCCGAGAGCAGCGCGGCGAGCGCCTCGATCCCCTTGGCATCGGCCTCGGTGAAACGGGCGGGGGTGGGGCTGTCGAGGTCGATCACCGCGATCACTGTCCCGTCACGCAGCACCGGCACCACCAGCTCGCTCGCACTGGCGGCGTCGCAGGCGATGTGGCCGGGGAAGGCGTGGACGTCGGCGACAAGTTGCGTAGCGCGACTTTCCGCCGCGGCGCCGCACACGCCGCTGCCGAAGGGGATGCGGATGCAGGCCGGGCGGCCGACGAAGGGCCCGAGCACCAGCTCCTCGGCGCCCCCGCTCTTGGCAGACGCGACCCGGTAGAACCCGGCCCAGTTGAGATCTGGCAGGAACTCCCACAAGAGCGCCGCGACATTGGCCATGTTGGCGACCGCGTCCGGCTCGCCCTCGGTCAGCGCCCCGGCGGCCGCGAGCAGTTCGCGGTGGAGTTCGTCCGCGGAGAGCGGGGTGTCGGGCTTGAAATCGTACATCGGGAGCGGGGTCTTTCGTCGCTTGTCAGTTGCCGCAAGGCCCGTGCGGCCTTATTCCGTGCCACATGACATTCTTCCGCAAAATCGCAATCGCTCTCGCAGTCTTCCTCGTCGTCACCGGGGGCGGGCTGTGGTTCGTCACCCGCGGCGACACCGCCGATCTTAGCGTCGACGAGGTCGCGGGCAAGGACCCGGTGCTGCAGGAGGCGGATGCCCAGACCTTCCCCACAGTCCAGGTCGCAGAGCCCGTGGGCTGGGCCGCGGGCGAGGCCCCGACCCCCGCCGAGGGGCTCGAAGTCGCGCGCTTTGCCGAGGGGCTCGTGCATCCGCGCACGCTTTACACCCTGCCCAATGGCGACGTGCTGGTTAGCCTGACCCGCGCGCCACAGGTGAAGAACGAGGGCGGCGGGATCATGGACGCGATCAAGGGTTGGATCGCCGACAGCCTGCTGACCAAGGCGGGCGCGACCGGCCTGTCCCCCAACCAGATCGTCCTGCTGCGCGACGCGGACGGTAACGGCACGGCGGAAACCCGCAAGGTGATCGCGCAGGATGACCTCGATTCGCCTTCGGGCCTCGCCTGGGCGGACGGCACGCTCTACATCGCCAACCACAATGCCGTGCTCGCCTTCCCCTATGCGCTGGGGGCGGATGCGGTGAGCGGCAAGGGCACCAAGATCATGGACCTCGCGCCGGGCGGAGGGCACTGGATGCGCAACCTCAAGCTCTCGCCCGATGGCAAGCAGCTCTATGTCGCGGTCGGCTCGGTCAGCAATGTCGGCGAGAGCGGCATGAAGGTGGAGGAAGGCCGCGCGCTGATCTGGGAGTATGACTTTGCGAGCCGGCGCCAGCGCCAGTTCGCAGCCGGCCTGCGCAACCCCAACGGGCTCGATTTCTCGCCGTGGAGCGGCGAGCTGTGGACCACGGTGAACGAGCGCGACATGCTCGGCAGCGATCTGGTGCCCGATTACCTCACCAACGTGCCGGTGGGCGCGCAATATGGCTGGCCCTGGGTCTATTTTCGCACCAACCGCGACCGCCGGGTCGACGCGCCGATGCCGCGCTTCCTGATGGAATATGTGCGCAAGCCCGAATATGCGCTGGGGCCTCACGTTGCGGCGCTGGGCATGGTGTTCTCGCAAGAGGGCGACCGGATGGGGCAGGCCTTCGCCGGCGGGGCCTTCATCGCACGGCACGGCTCGTGGAACCGCAAGCCGCCCTCGGGCTATGACGTGGTGTTCGTTGACTTCGACGATCGCGGCAATCCGGTCGGCAAGCCCAAGCCGGTGCTGACCGGCTTCCTCAAGGACGATGGCACCACCCGCGGCCGTCCGACCTGGGTGACGTGGGGGAGCGATGGTTCGCTGCTGGTGTCGGACGATACCGCCGGGATCATCTGGCGCGTCCGCTCGCCGAGCGCGGCTCCGGCACCCGCGATCGCGCGGCTGGTCGGCAAGCCGCTCCCCCCGCAGGAGCTGACAGATCCGCGCGCCAAGTTCGAGGCGGATTACCTACGCCAGCAGGCTGGGCAGAAGGTCAACTAGAGCCTGATTCCCGCCCGCCCCGCCAGCTCGGTCGCGAATTGCAGCGCGGTGCGGCCTGACCGATTGCCGCGCTGGATGGCGAAGGCCATCGCCTCCTCGGCATCGAAGGCGAGGCCGAGCGGGGCGGTGTAGCCCTCGAGAATCGCGAGATAGGTGTCCTTGTCCGCCGGGTGGAAGCCCAGCGTCAGCCCGAAGCGGTCAGCGAGCGCCAGCGCATCGTCGCGCTCGTCGCGTTCATGGAGCGCCGCCGAGGTATCCTCACGCTCGATAATGCTGCGGCGGTTGGCGGTGACCAAGAGCCGGATATGCGCGGGGCGCGGGGCGATGCCGCCTTCGAGCAGGCTGCGCAGTGCGAGCATCTCCGCCCGCGCCTCGGCGCCGAAGCCGAGATCGTCGATGAACAGCAGGAAGGCGCGCTTCACCTCCGCCAGCTCAGCGATCAGCGCGGGGAAGGTCGGGAGTGTGCCCGGGGCAAGCTGGACAAGCGCGAGATTCTGCGTCTCCCGCTGCACATCGGCGACGCAGGCGCGCACCAGTGCCGATTTGCCCATCCCCCGCGCGCCCCACAGCAGCGCGTCATGCGCCGCCGCCCCGCTCGCCAGACGGGCGCACAGCCCGCGCAGTGCTGCTTTCTGGGCGTCGATCCCGTGAAGGGCGTCGAGCGGCAAGGCTTCGAGCACCGGCACCGCGCGCGCCTGCTTGCCCTCCCAAACATAGGCGGGATGCGCGATCCAGTCGGTCGGCGGCGGCGGTGGGGGCGCGAGGCGTTCGAGCGCGGCGGCGATCCGCTCCAGCGCGCCTTCGGTCATCTCAGGCGACCAACGCGTCGGCGGTCAGCGCGTAGAGCAGCTCCGCCCCCGCCACTGCGCCTGCCTTGAGGCCCGCGGCTTCGGGCACGATCCGGTCGAGGAAGAAGCGCACCGTCACCGGCTTGGTCGCCGCCAGCTCCGGAGCCGCGCCCGCCGCGACCGCCTGCGCCTGCTTCATCAGCTGCCACCCTGCGACGCAGACTGCGGCCATGGTGCAGAACGGGACGCTGCCTGCGAGGCGGTCATCGAGGCTCGCATCGTCGCGCATCCACTGGGCGACATTGGCGCAGTCGCGGGCGAGCGCGGCGAGGGCATATTCCTCCGCGGCCTCGCGTGCGATCTCTTCGAACAGCGCGACCAGCGCCTCGCCCCCGTCCAGCCCCAGCTTGCGGGTCACAAGGTCCGCCGCCTGAATGCCATTGGTGCCTTCATAAATCGGCGCGATGCGCGAATCGCGCCAGTGCTGGGCGGCGCCGGTTTCCTCAACGAAGCCCATGCCGCCGTGGATCTGGATGCCGAGGCCCGAGACCTCGACGCCCACATCCGTGCCCCACGCCTTGAGCATCGGCACGATGATCTCGCCCCGGGTCCGCGCCGCCTCGTCGCCGAGATTGCCGCGATCGACCTGCCCGGCGCAGTAATAAAGCAGCGCGCGCACGCCTTCGGTGAGGGCCTTCATCCGGCAAATCATGCGGCGCACGTCGGGGTGCTCGATGATCGCCACCGGGGTCTTGTCGGGCGAGCCTGCGCGCGCCGACTGCACCCGGTCCCGCGCATAGGCGAGCGCCTGCTGGGTCGCGCGCTCGGCGATCTGCGCGCCCTGGTTGCCGACGTTGATCCGAGCGTTGTTCATCATCGTGAACATCGCGGCGAGCCCCTTGTTGGGCGCGCCGACCAGCTCGCCGATGCATTCGCCATTGTCGCCATAGGACATGACGCAGGTCGGCGAGGCGTTGATGCCGAGCTTGTGTTCGAGGCTGACGCAGCGCAGGTCGTTCCTCGGGCCGAGGCTGCCGTCGGCATTCACATGATACTTGGGCACCACGAAGAGCGAGATGCCGCGCGATCCCTCGGGCGCGCCGGGGAGGCGGGCGAGGACGAGGTGGATGATGTTCTTCGCCAGATCATGCTCGCCCCAAGTGATGTAGATCTTCTGGCCGGTGATCCGGTACTTGCCCGCATGCTCGCCCGTCTCGATCGGTTCCGCGGTCGAGCGCAGCGCGCCGACATCGCTTCCCGCGGCGGGCTCGGTGAGGTTCATCGTGCCCGACCACTCGCCGCTCACCAGCTTGGGCAGATACATCGCCTGCTGGGCGGGCGAGCCGTGGTGCTCCAGCGCCTCGATCGCGCCGACGCTCAGCATCGGCAGCAGGGTGAAGGCCATGTTTGCCGCGCCGAGATTCTCCAGCACGTTGCAGGCCAGCGTGAAGGGCAGGCCCTGACCGCCATGCGCGGCCGGGCTCGCGATGGCGTTCCAGCCCTGCTCGACATAGGCGTGATAGGCGGCCTCGAAGCCCTCGGGCAGGCGGACAACGCCGTTCTCGAGCTTCGCGCCCTCCAGATCGCCCTTGCGGTTGAGTGGCGCGAATTCTCCGGCCGCGAACTGGCCGACGCCGGCGACGATGGCTTCGACGAGGTCGGGCTCGGCGTGGGCGAAGCGTTCGGTGGTCGCCAGCTCGTCGATCCCGGCATTGACGCGGATGGCGAGCAGCTGGTCGGCGGTCGGCGGGGTGAAGGGGGTCACTTGGGGGGCATCCTTGCGGGTCTTGGGGGGCTGCGCTCGTGGCAGGGCGGGCAAACGAATATAGCGCCGGGGCATGAGCGGCAAGAACGTTACGGAAGTGCGGCTGGCGGACGCCGAGGGGATCGTGGCGGCGGCGCGAATCCTCGAATCGGGCGGGCTGGTGGCGGTGCCGACCGAGACGGTCTACGGCCTCGCCGCGCGCGCGGACAGCGCCGAGGCGGTGGCGCGGATCTATGCCGCGAAGGGCCGACCTGATTTCAATCCGCTGATCGTGCATGTGCGCGGGGTGGAGCAAGCGCGGGAACTGGCGCTCTTACCGCACAAGGCCGATGTCCTTGCCGATCTGGTGTGGCCCGCCTCTCTGACCCTTGTGGTCCCACGCAGGCCGGAGGCAAAACTCGCGCCTGCGGTGACCGCCGGCCTGCCTACGGTCGCCCTGCGCAGCCCGGACCATCCGGTGATGCATGCCCTGCTTTCCGCCTGCGCCTTTCCGCTCGCCGCCCCATCGGCCAACCGCAGCGGTTTCGTCAGCCCGACCACCGCGGCCCATGTCCTTGCGACGCTCGACGGGCGCATTGACATGGTTCTCGACGACGGGCGGCCCTGTTCGGAAGGGTTGGAGTCGACGATTGTTGCCATTCGGCCAGACGGCAGCTGGGAGGAATTGCGCCCCGGCCCGGTCAATCTGGACGCCTTGCACCAACACTATTGGGACGAACCTTACCCGCGCGCGGCAAAAGCCGAGGCGCACACAATCGAAGCGCCCGGCCAGCTCGCCAGCCACTACGCCCCGGGCAAGCCGGTCCGCCTGAACGCCACGTGGGCGGAGCCAGACGAGTTCCTGATCGGTTTCGGGCCGGTCGATGGCGATTGCACGCTATCGGCAGGCGGGGTTCTCGGCGAAGCGGCGGCGCGGCTCTATGCCTGCCTGCACGAGGGTGCTCGCGCTCCGCAGCCGCGCATCGCAGTTGCCCCGGTGCCCGAGGAAGGTGTCGGCCGAGCGATCAACGACCGGCTGCGGCGGGCGGCGGCTTAATCCTCTTCTGGCTCCACCGGAATCCCCGGGGCCAGCGCCTTCATCTCGGCGCGGATCGCCTGCGCCTTTTCACACGCTTCATCGTCCCCATCAGCGCAGCGTTCGGATTGCTTGGTGAAGGCCCGGTCGAGCTCGCCCATGCGCTCCTCGCGCTTGCGGATTTCGCGGCCGCGCTTCTCGTCTGCTTCGGACTGGCTGGTGGTGGCGAGGTCGACGCCCTTGCTCACCACGCGCACCGGCGCGGTGACCACGCCGACCGCGGCCTTGGCGAGGCAGCCCTGAAGCGCGAGGGCGGCGCAGCTGACAGCGATGAGTCGGAGCGGGGACATGGCTCGCACAGTCTCACTCACCGGTTACGATCTGGCAAATCCTATTCCGCGGGCTTCGACGGTGCGGCGGGTGCAGCCGGTGCGGCGGGGGGTGCCGGGATCGCGCCGCTCGCGCCGCCCCCAGCCGCTCCGGGGTTGCAGGTCAGCGTGCCCGAGCCGAAGGCGTTGACGGTGCACTTGGCGCTGCCCGACACCTTGATGTCGCCAGCGCCGCCGATGGTCGCCTCGACCGTCCCGTCCGAGGCGAAGGCGACGTCGCCGGTGCCGCCGATCGTGACTTCTGCCTGGTCGGCCTTGAGCGTGGGCATCAACACCTCGCCTGCTCCGCCGATCAGCACGGTGAGCTCCTTCGCCGTGCCCGCGCCGCGCACCGTGCCGCTGCCGCCGATATTGATCCCGAGCCGCTCGCTGGCGATTGTCCCGAACTCGACGAGGCCGCTGCCGCCGATGTTGATGTCGGCCTGTTTGGCGAGGCCCTGCGCCTTGACCGTGCCGCTGCCACCGATGATCACCTCGGTAGGCGCGGGCATGGTGATGCGGATCGTGGCGTTGCTGTTGCCGTTCCAGCCGTCCTCGCGGGTGATGCCGATCACTTCGCTGTCGCGCACGAAGCGCAAGCTTTCGGTGTTTTGCCCCTCGACCTTGATCGCGAAGGTTTCGCCCTCGGTCAGGATCACGGTGTCGCCCGAGGCGAGGAAGACCTTGGCGGGCGGGGCGCCGGCGATTTCGATCTCGGAGAGGGGCACGCCCTTCTGGCCGTTGATCTCGGCATCGGCACCGTCGCAGGCGGGCAGCGCCACGGCGAGCGCGAGGATGGCGGCGGGGGCCATGCGGCGGCGGAAGGCGTGGGTCATGGCGATGTCTCTCCCTTTGGCGTATTGCTGATGTAATACACCATCGGGCGGGGTGCAAGGGGGAGGGCCAACGCCAACGCCCAAGCGAAAAGGGCCGCCCCTAAGGACGGCCCTTTCCTGTTCACTCGCAGCGCGGGAAGCTTACGCTTCTTCGGCGGTGTCGTAATACTGCGGCGCGTGTTCGCGCAGCACGTCGAGGATCTTGCCGAGCGCGGTGGGCTCGTCGGTCTCTTCCATCGCCGCCAGTTCGCGGGCGAGGCGCGAGGACGCCGCTTCGAAGATCTGGCGTTCCGAGTAGGACTGCTCGGGCTGGTCTTCGGGGCGGAACAGGTCGCGGGTCACTTCGGCGATCGACACGAGGTCGCCCGAGTTGATCTTGGCTTCATATTCCTGCGCGCGGCGCGACCACATGGTGCGCTTGACCTTGGGCTTGCCCTTGAGGGTTTCCATCGCCTGCCTGAGCGTCTTGTCCGACGAAAGCTTGCGCATCCCGATCGCTTCGACCTTATTGGTCGGCACACGGAGCGTCATGCGCTCCTTCTCGAACCGCAGCACGTAGAGTTCGAGCTGCATCCCGGCGATCTCTTCCTTCTGGAGTTCGATCACACGGCCTACGCCGTGCTTCGGGTAGACAACATAATCGCCGACGGTGAATGCGTTCGCGGTGCTCGCCATGCACGTTCCTTTCAATCGGCCGACATTCGCAACAGGGAGAGAGACGACTGACCCGGCGGCGCGACCCAACCCCTCACGGGGCGAGCGCCGGGTGCGAATCATCCGGTTGGGGGTTGCTGGTGTCGGGCCTTCCTGGTTTCTGGACGCCTGCGCGGACCCGGGTCCGGCGCGGTCACGACATTATATAGCACGCCTGCAACAAAATTGCGAGTCGGCGTTTTTATGAACCCTCCACGCGTCCCTCGCCGCAACGCGCGGGCCGCTGGGAAGGGGCTGCATCAGTCCCCGTCGCCGGGCGCGTCGGTGAAGTACCTCTCGAACTTGTCCTTTTCGCCCTTGTGCGCGTCGGCATCCTCGGGCGGGGCCTTCTGGCTGGTGATGTTGGGCCACACGGCCGAGAATTTGGTGTTGAGTTCGAGCCACTTTTCGAGCCCGTCCTCAGTGTCGGGGAGAATCGCCTCGGCCGGGCATTCCGGCTCGCACACGCCGCAGTCGATGCACTCGCTGGGGTTGATCACCAGCATGTTCTCGCCCTCGTAGAAACAGTCGACCGGGCACACTTCCACGCAGTCGGTGTACTTGCACTTGATGCAGTCTTCGGTGACGACGTAAGTCATTGCGGCTCTTTCACGAGAAGTCTTCGGGAACGTCCGGCGGGGGATCCGCCGTCGGAGGCGACGCTGCTATGGTCATTTGCCCTTTACGGTCAAGCCCGTCAGAATCAACCTCACGATAATGCGATGCCGCCTGTGCGGGCGAGCCGCGGCGGTCGGGCAGGGCGGTCAGTTCGATCACCCGCACGCCGCCGCCCGTTGCAAGGGTCAGCACATCCCCGATACGGGCCTGTTCCGCACCGCGCAGCACATGCTTTCTGTTGCGGCGCAAAGCGTGAGTATCGATCAGCGTCTGGGCGGCGGAGCGGGTGCGGGCAAAGCGCAGGTAGACGAGCAGCCGGTCGATCCGGATCGAGCCTCCCGCACCTTCGCCGCTCATCCCTTGAGCAGGTCCGCCAGCTTGTCGAAGGCCCCCCCGGCGCGGGCCGGGCCGGTGTCGGGCTTGGGCAGGGGCGGACGGTTGCCCTGCGGCCGCTTGCCACCCGGCTTGCCGCGCGGTTTGCCCTCGGCAGGCCGCGCGTCGTCGGACTCCGGCTTGCGCTGCCGGGGGCGCTCGGCGGTGCCCCGCGCATCGCGCCGGGCGTCGCGTTCCTCGGGGCGGCGCGGGCGCCAGTACCAGCGGTCGGGGGCGGGAGCGCCCTGCGCGCCTTCGGGCAGCGCGCGGGCACGATCGCAGCGGAACCCCGCGCTGCCGAGCAGGCGGCGGGCGTTCTCGGCCTCGAGGCCCACTGAGACAGCAAGCGCGAGGTCGAGCCGGAACGGTCGATTGCGCTCCTTGGGATGGGCGGCAACGACCTTGCCGCGCGCATCAAAGGCCGCGCGAAAAATCTTTTCGGCGAGGTCGACCCGGATCGCCTGGCTACCGGCATAGCGGTAGCCTGCGGGCAAGCGACCCTTGGGCCAGCTCCCCTCGGCCAGCACCGGCTGCATCGCCTCCTGCACCGCGCGGGTGTCGAGCCCCAGCGCGTGCAGCAGGCGGCGCGGGGCGGGCTTCAGCAGCGGCGCATCGAAGATGTCGAGCGCGCCGAAGGTGATGCCGAGCTTGCGCAGGTAGGGGCGCATCTCCTTGGGGAGGTTTTCCAGCCCCGCCTCCTCGCGGCTGATCACCCCGCGCGCCTCGATCAGGGTGATGACCAGCGCGCGGGCCTGTGATCCGGCGGCGGGATCGCGCGCCGCCTCGGCGAGCTTGCGCAAGGGGGCGAGGGGTTCGAGCTGCTGTTCCAGCCACGCGGCAAGCCCCGCCTCGAGCTTCGCCTTGGCCGTATCAGGCAGCAGCGCGACATCGCGGGTGAGGGTCAGGCGCGGCGTGCCGAAATTGCCCGAGCCGGGGTGGCCGGGGAAAGCGATCGCGGCGAGCGCGCGGCCCTGCCACTTCACCGCGCCGCCGCTGATCTCCAGCTCGGCGATGCCTTCCGAAAGCAGCCACTCCGCGCGGCGTTCCAGCAATGCCGGCAGCGCTTTCTCGCCTGCCGCAAGCAGCATCCGCCGGTCAGCCACGCCTGCCGAGGGATCGACATGGAAGCGGAAGCCCTCGAGCCGGCCGATGCTCTCGCCCTCCACCGTCAGTTGGCCATCGGGTTCGAGCGTGACGGGCAGCGCACTGGCATCCTGCCCCAGCGATTTCATCAAGAGAGTCGTCCTTCGGTTCACGAAACGCTCGGTCAGCCGCGCGTGCAGCGCATCCGAGAGCTTCGCCTCGACCGCGCGCGCCCGCGCAGCCATTTCGTCGCGCGCCAGCACCCAATCGGGGCGCTGGCAGATGTAGGCCCAGCTGCGAATCGCAGCGATGCGGCCCTGGAGCGTGTCGATGTCGCCCTGCATCCGGTCAAGCTCGGCGATGCGCGCGGCGACGAAATCCGCGCCGAGATAGCCGCCGCGCAGGTCGTCCCACAGCCGGGCGACGAAGCGGGCGTGCTGTTCTACCCCGAGATTGCGGAAATCGGGGAGCGTGCAGGCCTCCCAGAAGCGCCGGACCGACCCGGCCCCGCGCACCGTCTCGGCGATGGAGTCGCCCGCGAGGCGGCGCAGCACCGCCATGTCGATGGCTTCGGGCGCGGCCTTGAGCACGGGATTATCGGGCCGCGCTTCCAGATCGGCGATCAGCGCGCCCAGCGAATCGAAGCGCGGATCGGCCTCGCGCCAGAATAGGTGGGTGAGGGGCGCGAATTTGTGCTCCTCGATCGCGTAGACTTCCTCGTCTGTGAACTGGAGCGGCTCGCCGTCCCCCTTGCCGGTGCCTGACAGCGTGCCGAACGTCCCGTCGCGCTGGTGCCGCCCGGCGCGCCCGGCGATCTGCGCCATCTCCGAAGGGGTGAGGCGGCGCTTGCGGCGGCCGTCATACTTGCTCAAGCTGGCAAAGGCGACGTGGTCGAGATCGAGGTTCAATCCCATCCCGATAGCGTCGGTGGCGACGATATAGTCGACCTCGCCCGCCTGGAACATCGCGACCTGCTTGTTGCGGGTTTCGGGCGACAGGGCTCCCATCACTACCGCCGCGCCGCCGCGGAACCGCCGTAAGGCCTCGGCCATCGCGTAGACTTGTTCCACGCTGAAGGCGACCACGGCCGAGCGCTTGGGCAGGCGCGAGAGCTTGCAGACGCCCGCGTGGCTGAGGGTGGAGAAGCGCGGGCGGCTGGTGATGTCCGCCTTGGGGATCAGCGCCTTGATCATCGGTTCGAGGGTCGCGCTGCCGAGGATCATCGTCTCCTCGCGCCCGCGCATGTGCATCAGGCGATCGGTGAAGATGTGCCCGCGTTCCGGGTCCGCGCCCAATTGCGCCTCGTCCAGGGCGACGAAGGCGTGCTGACCGGCGGTGCGCGGCATGGCTTCGGCGGTGCAGAGGAAATAGCGCGCGTCAGGCGGCTCGATCCGCTCCTCACCGGTGATCAGCGCGACCTGCTTGTCGCCCTTGATGGCGCGCACCCGGTCATAGACCTCGCGCGCCAGCAGGCGCAGCGGGAAGCCCATCATGCCACTGGAGTGCCCGCACATCCGCTCGATCGCCAAGTGCGTCTTGCCGGTGTTGGTCGGCCCGAGCACGGCGCGCACATGTGCGTCCTCGGCGGGACGGGGGGTGAGGGACTGGGGCACGACGCCTGCGGTCATCGCAGGCTTGCCGCAGGGGGGCAAGGCCATGGGCGAGGCCCGCAGGGCAATAGGCACAACACCTTATCGCACGCGCGCCCCGACTGGTCGCTGGTTAACGGCAGTTTTACTATGTTGCGGCTAGAAAATGCGACAAGGCTCCGCTTGAGGGTGGCGCAAGGCTCGTTCGCCAAGGGCACCGCTTCGGGGCATGATGTTGGATCACGCGCGCAAACTGACCGAACCGGAAGAGGGCC
>NZ_JAMNXL010000284.1 GCF_023653175.1 Erythrobacter sp.
ACCGGCAAAGGGGGCCGCCAAGAAGACGAAGTCTCGTAAACGTCAGGCTGTTTGCGGCTGGTGCCCTCAAGGGGGGAAAGGGCCGGGACAGTCGCGGGCGGGCCGGTCAGGCGCGCAGCTTCGGTTCGAGTTTCGCCTCCAGTTTCAGCCGCACCGCTTCGGCGGCGTGGCGTGCGCCAAGCTTGGTCATCATGTTGGCACGGTGGATTTCGACAGTACGCGGGCTGATGTCGAGCTCGCGCGCTATGGCCTTGTTGCTGCTGCCCTCGGCCAGCCAGTCCAGAACTTCGCGCTCGCGCGCCGAGAGGGTGGAGATGCGGTCGCGCGCCTCGATCATGCGGCGGCGGGCGGCGCCGAACTGTTCGGCTTCCTTTTCGATGCGGAGCAGACAGCGGGTGAAACGTTCGGGATCGAGGGGCAAGGCGAGATAATCGAGCGAGCCGGCCTTGATCGCCTCGACAATGCGCCCCGGGCGCGGCTGGACATCGACCGCGATCAGCGGGAGCCAGATGCCCAGCCTTCCGAGCCGGTCGAGGATCATTCCGACACCGCCTTCCTCGGGCGTGTCGCGGGCGATGATGATCCCCTCCCTCGGCGGGTGGACCGCGAGTTCGGAGAGGTCACCATAGACCTCGCAGTGGTGGCCAAGCGCGAAGCCTACACGCGCCAGTTCGGCACGTTGGCGGCTGCACGAGTCGATGAAGTGGAGGGAGGCTTTGCGTGTCATGTGAGCCTGTCTGCGCTAACCCATTATGGGATTCACGCAGGAGCGCCCCCGATCCGGAGGATTTACCGTCTCACCTGCAAATCAAGTATCTGAATTTCAGAAGATATTTACCTCCGGAACGGAGCCAGATCAGGCCCAGTCCCTATGTGTCATCGCTGAAGCTGTAGGACGGCAGCGAATGGAAGGCCGAGCGCAGCGCATCGCCCCAACCTGATGAAATCGTGTCGAAATATCTATCCTCGGCGGTGACACGGTGCTCATGCAAGGGTTTGAATTCATCCTTGCCGATCACCAGCAGATCGAGCGGCAGACCGACCGACAGGTTAGCTTTCAGGGTCGAATCGAAGCTAACCATCAGCAGCTTCACCGCATCCTCGAAGCTCATGTCCTTCTCGTAGCCGCGGATCAGGATCGGGCGGCCGTATTTGGTCTCGCCGATCTGGAAGAAGGGCGTGTCCCAGCTCGCCTCGATGAAATTGCCCTCGGGGTAGATCATGAACAGGCGCGGCTGCATCCCGGCGATCTGCCCGGCGACGATCATCGTCGAAGTGAAGCGCCCCTTCCCGCTCTCGCCGTTGACGCGCTGCGCTTCCTCGATGGTGGTGCGCAGCAGGCGGCCGATCTCTGTGGCGACCTGGAACATGGTCGGCCCCTTGATCAGGCAGTTATCGCGCTCGGAAGGGGCCTTGGTGCGTTCCTCGAGCTGGCTGATCACGGCCTGGGTGGTGGCGAGATTGCCGGCGGTCATGACTGCGATGATGCGCTCGCCCGGCACCGTCCAGTGGAACAGCTTGCGGAAGGTCGAGATATTGTCGACGCCCGAATTGGTGCGCGTGTCGCTCATCAGGACGAGGCCCTTGTCGAGCACCATGCCAACGCAATAGGTCATGCCGTCATCCTCTCATCGGCCGCAACCGGCCCCTGCCCCGCTGCCCGCGCCCTAGCGCGATGCGCGCGCCTGCGCAAAGGGGCCCCGCGTGTCTATCCGATTTATTGGTTGGTCTGGCTCTGGCTCTGGCTCTGGCTCTGGCTCTGACCGAGCGGTTGCGCTTCCACCGCCACCCCCACGGTCAGCACCTGCTCGCTCGCGCCGATGCTGATGCCCGTGACGGGCGCGGCATCGCGGTAATCGCTCCCCGTCGCGACACGAACATAGCGCGGATCGGGCGAGATCCCGTTCGAGACATCGAAGCCGACCCAGCCCAGCCCCTCGACATGCGCCTCGGCCCAGGCGTGGGTGGCCTCCTGCTCGATGCGGTCGTCCATCAGGAGGTAGCCCGAGACATAGCGCGCCGGAACCCCGCTCGCCCGCGCAGCGCTGATGAAGACATGCGCGTGATCCTGGCACACCCCCGCCCCGTGGCCGACCGCTTCCTCGGCAGTGGTGGCAGAATGGGTGCGCCCGGTCTCGTAGGCGACCCGCTCGCGGATCAGGGCGGAGAGCGCGTGGAGGAAATCGAGCGGCTTTCGCGTGTCGCTCGCCGGTACGTCGCGCAGCAAGCCGCGCAGCCGCGCGCCGGGGCGGGTCAGCGGGGTCTGGCGCAGGAAGCTCCACAAGGGCAGGTGCCCCGAATGGCGGCCGATCACCCCGGCATTGTCCTCGGTCTCGACCACGCCTTCGCAGGTCACCGTCACCTCGCGCGCGCCGGGGGTGAGGCCGACCAGCGTGACGTGGTTGAAATGCTGGTCGTCATACTGGAGCTCGGCATGGGCGTTCTCCAGCCGCATCTGCCAGTCGATGATCCGCTGCCCCTGCGTTGCCTTGGGGGTCAGCCGCAACCGCTGGAGCGCGTGGATCACCGGCTCGCCGAAGGCGTAGTGGGTGGTGTGGCGGACCTGGAGGGTGAGCTTGCTCATGCGTGGAACCGGTAATCCCCC
>NZ_JAMNXL010000150.1 GCF_023653175.1 Erythrobacter sp.
AGGGCGGCCCGTTGCCGGGCCGCCCTTCTGATAGTCCAGGTTGTTAAGCGCGATCAGAACTTGACGCGCACCCCGAAGCGGACGCCCCACAGCGAACCGTTGATCTGGGTCGCTTCCACCGGCGCGGCGAAGCTGGTGCCCGAACGGTTGGAGTAGAGGTACTGCGCACAGGGCTGGGCGGCGGTTGCCGTGGCCGAGCCCGGGGTGCCCTGCGGCGCGGTGAGGCAGGTCGCGTTGACCACCTGCGCGGCGTAGGGGAAGCCGACCTGACGGATCGTGCCCCAGTCCTTGTCGATGAAGTTGAGGACGTTCTCCATTTCCGCCGACAGCTCGATCTTGCCGCCGAACACGAAGGGCACTTCCTGACGAACCGCGAGGTCGAGCTTGTGCACCCACGGGGTCTTGGCGATGTTCTTCGGCGCGATCTGGCCCTGATACTCCTTCAGCTCAGAATTCAGGATGAAGTTCTGGAAGCCGATGAAGTCGAAGTTCGGGGCATAGGCCACCCGCGGGTCGGCCGTCGCGCTGCTGACGTTGGGCACGTAGATCAGACCGCGTCCGCTGCGGCCCTGCACCCCGAGCACCGCCGGACGGAAGGCACCGCCGGTCGGGTCGTTGAAGACGTAGCTGTAGGGCTGGCCCGAACGGAGGTTGTAGAACAGCTCGATCCGGGTGTTGTTCTCGCCGAAGATCTCGCCGTCGAAGCCGGCACCGAGGCGGAACTGGTGGTCGCGCTGGTAGTTCGAGATGCCCTGCGCCGAGAAGTTCGCATCATCCCCGACCACCGTGTTGGTATAGTTCGAGAAGGCGACCGACGAGGTGCCGGGGTTCTGATCGGCAACGTCCTGATAGGTGTAGGAGCCGTTGATGAAGAGGCCTGCATCCCACCGCTTGTTGAAGCGGGCGACGAGGTTCCAGCTGTCACCGAAGTCGGTGTTGGTCAGCAGGATGTCGGTGTTCTGGCCGTTGATGTCCTGACCGGCGAGCGCGGTGTAACGGATGCGGCCGTCGGGCAGCGTGCCGTTGGGCACCGAGCGCAGGTCGGTCCATTCGAGCGCGTTGTTGACCTTCGAGTAGATCACGTCGGCGCCGAAGTTCCAGCCATCGCCCAGGAAGCTGCCGAGGTTGGCTTCGTAATCGACCGAAGCCGCAAAGCGCCAGGTCGAGGGCACTTCGAAGTCCGGATCGATCGCGTTGGTCGGCGCGGTGGCGGTGCCCGAGGCGCGGATCGCGTCGATCAGCGACTGCGGCAGGCCGGTGCCGCCGCTTACGCCGTTGAGCGTCGCGGCGCCGATGGCATTGCGCTGGTCGGCGGTCAGGGTCAGGCCGGTGATGGTGAAGGTGTCCGGAGCGCCGCCGGTGCCGGGCACGCGGTTGACCTGAACACGGCCGAGCGTCGGACCGGGGTTCGAATAGCTGTTCGAGACCCACACCAGCGGGCTGCCGCCGCCGAACAGACCCGCCGAGCCGCGCACCTGGAGGCGATCGGTCGGTGCCCAGTTCACGCCGAAGCGCGGCTGGAACAGGTCACGCCCGTTGAGGGTCTCGGCGTTGCTGAAGCCGAAGCGGTTGACGAAGTCCTGGTTGAAGAACGGACGCACCGGAGCGTCGAACAGGTCGTAACGCACGCCGGCCACGAGGGTCAGGGTGTCGGTCACGTCGATCGTGTCGCTGATGCCGAAGGTCCACGAGTTGTTCTTGAAGTCGGCGGTGACGGTGTCGATCCCGCCGCGCAGCGGCACGGCGATGTCGAGGCTGTTGGCCCGGCGGGCCTGCAGGTCGGCGATGCTGTCGAAGTACCACGCACCCGAAACGCGCTGGGCGAAGAGGTTGCGCACGTCCTGCTGACGACGTTCCGCGATCAGCTTGAAGGTGTGGTTATTGGCCTTCAGCGTCGCGGCGAATTCGATCGCCAGCGACTGGCTGTCGAGCTCGTTGGCCTGGCGGCTGATGTCCGGGCCGAACTGGATGCGCTGTTCGCCGGGGGTGCACTGCGATGCCGAAGCACCGGTGCCGGCGGTCGGGTTGGTCGGGTCGAGGCAGACCAGGAACTGGCCGAAGTCGCGGTTGCCGCCGACCGGCACCTGCAGGCGCACGTAATCGGCATAGGACACACGCAGCACGGTCGAGAAGTTGTCCGACCACTGGTTGTTCGACTGGACGATACCGAAGTGGTTGACCGCACCCTGCGTGTAGTTGTTCGACAGCAGGTTGTAGGTCGGGTTTGCAGCGGTGATCTGGCCGGTGCCGGTCTGGCCCGCGAGCAGCGAGCTTTCGTTCCAGATGTAGGTCGCGGTCAGGCGGTGGCCGTCGGCGACGTTCCAGTCGAGCTTGGTGACGAGCTTGTCGTCGCTCTCGACGATGTCATTGGCAACGCCCAGCGTGTCGAAGTTGTAGACGGTGTCGGCGATGCTGTTGATCTGGCTGATATCGGCATCGGTCAGGCCGAGCTGCGTGGGATCGACGTCGGACGGGACGGTGTCACGGGTGCGTTCATAGGTGACCGCGAAGAACAGCTTGTCCTTGATGATCGGACCGGTGACCTGCGCGGTGTAGATCTGCGATTCGAACGAGCCGACGCGGGTCAGATCGCGGGCCTCGGTGCCGCGCAGATCGTCGTTCTGGTAGTAGGCGCCGCCCAGGAAGGTGAAGCGGTTGCCGCCCGACTTGAGCTGGGTGTTGATCGCGCCGCCCTGGAAGAAGCCCTGCTGGATATCGACAGGCGCGGTTTCGACCGAGAATTCGCCGATCGCGTCAAGCGGCACGGGGCCGCGCGAGGAGACGAGGCCGCCGGATTCGAGACCGAAGGGGTCGCCGAAGGCCACACCGTCGACGGTGAAGCGGTTGTAGCGGTTGTTCTGCCCGGCAATGCTGATGGCGTTGCCGTTGGTGGCATCGAGCGTCACCAGCGGGTCGCGCGCGGCGAGGTTGCGGATGTCGCGCTGGACGTTGGCGACGCCGGCGATGTCGCGGGCGGTCAGCACGGTGGCCGGGCCGGTGGCGAGAGTGATCGCCGAACGCTGGCGGGCTCCGGTGACGACGATGGTCTGGCCCTGCTCGACCAGCGCGACGCTGATGCGCTGCGCCTGGCCTGCGGTGAGGAAGCCGATTTCCTGCGAAGCGGTTTCAAAGCCGTCCGCAGTCACTTCGACGAGGAACGGGCCGCCCAGACGCAGAGCGGCGGCGTTGAAGCTGCCCGAGGCGTCGGTGGTCTGGGTCGAGGTGGTGCCCGAGGGGACGTGGGTGACGGTTACGGTCGCGCCGACGATCGGGGCGCCGTTCTGGTCGGTGACGTCGCCGCGGACCGACGAGGTGGTTTCCTGCGCGAAGGCGGGCGTCGCGATGGTGGTGGTCGCGGCGAGGCTGACGATGCTCGCGGCGAGAAGATACTTAAGCTTCATGGATGAAAGCCCCTGGTCACAGTGGAGAGAGAAACGCGATATGTGGGCGGCCCTAGGCCTGAACGCTTGCGCCAAAGCGACGGTTCTGTGACAATTTCGCGACTCACACTGAGGGGCGGCGCTGAATCGTTGACGAAGCTTTGCCGTGGCTCCCGAAAACTTACGGATTTCCGGCGCTTCCATGGCACGGTGTTGCATCGCAGCAACGCCGCAGGGATTTTGTCTGCGGGGGCTTTGCGCGGCCCTGAGAGGCCGGCTCAGACTAGGTTGATCTCGCGCAGGCGCTGCATGAGATAGTCATGCGCCGTGATCGGTTCAGGCGCCGCAGCCGTGCCTTCGCCGACGCATTCGGGCAGCGGTTCGATCAGGAAATCGGGCCGGAAATGCAGGAAGAACGGCATGGAGTAACGCGCCCGCCGCGCGGCTTCTCCACGAGGATTCACAACCCGGTGCGTGGTCGAGCGCAGCTGCCCGTTGGTCTGGCGCTGGAGCATGTCGCCGACGTTGATGACCAGCGCGCCCGCGGGCACATCGACCGCGTGCCACTGGCCGTCCCTGGCGAGCAGTTCGAGCCCAGCTTCCTCGGCGCCCAGCAGCAGGGTGATGGTGTTGATGTCCTCGTGCCCGGCCGCGCGGATCGCACCCTCGGGCGCGCCTTCCCCGAGCGGGGGGTAGTGGAGCAGGCGCATCACCGAATTGCCGTCAGCCACGCTCGCGGCGAAGAAATCGCGCGGGCGGCCGAGGTGGAGCGCGATCGCCTCGAGCACGCGGCCGCCGGCGACCTCGAAGGCGCTGAACAGCGCAGCCATGGTCTCGCGGAACCCCTCGACCTCGGTCGGCCAGACATTGGGCGCCATGAATTGGCTGAGCGGGTGGCCTTCGGGCAGGTCGCGGCCGACATGCCAGAACTCCTTGAGGTCGAACACCTCGGCGTCCTTGGCCTTTTCGGTGCCGAACGGGGTGTAGCCGCGCGCGCCGCCGCCGCCTTCGATCTTGTAGGCGCGCTTCACATCGGCCGGCAGGGCGAAGAAGGCCTTGGAGACCCGCTCGGCCTCGTCGATCAGGTCCTGCGGGATGCCGTGATCGCGGACCACGGCGAACCCGTATTCGCCGAAGCTGCGGCCGAGTTCGTCGGCGATGGTTTCGAGCGGTTGGGCGAGGCTGACGGAAGCGATGTTGATCATGTCCGCGCCCTTACACCCGCCTGCGCGGCCCTGCCAAGGGCCTAGCGCGCGGGCTCAGTACGGCAGGAACAGGCTCGCCAGCGCCGCGCTCATCAGGTTGGCAAGGCTTCCCGCGGCGAGCGCTTTCAGCCCCAGCTTGGCGATCACCGGACGCTGGTTGGGTGCCAGCCCGCCGGTCACGGCCATCTGGATCGCGATCGAGGAGAAGTTGGCGAAACCGCACAGCGCGAAGGTGACGATCGCGCGGCTGCGCGCGGTCAGTTGCCCGTCGGTCATCGCGCCCAGATCGATGAAGGCGACGAATTCGTTGAGGACGATCTTGGTGCCGAACAATCCGCCTGCAATCTGGGCCTGATTCCAGTCGGAAATGCCGATCAGGTACATCACCGGCGCAAACACGTAGCCGAGCAGCTTCTGGAAGCTCAAGCTCTCGAACCATGCCGCGGTCGCCGGATCGAGGGGCGCGCCGATTCCGGCCGCGAGATCGACGATCCCGCCGCCGATCCCGGCGAGCATGCCGTTGGCGAGCGCCACCAGCGCGACGAACACCATCACCATCGCGCCGACCGCCACCGCCAGTTTGACGCCGGTCTGGGTGCCTTGCGCGGCGGCCTCGATGATATTGGCGGGGCGCTGGCCTTCCTCGAAAGTTTCCGCCGCGCTCACCTCGTCGGCCTTGGCACCGCCTTCGACCAGCGAGGCCGGGCCGACCGCGCTGATCCGCACCTGGGGGAGTTCAACCTCCTGCCCGTTCTCGTCATACATGACCACCCGTGTCGCCTCGGTGAGGGTGTTGGGGCGCCCGCGTGCCCGGGCGACGGCGGTCGTCGCGATCGAGCGGTCGTGGCCCAGCAGCGCCTGCGGGTCGTCGGGCATGATGATCTTGGCCATCAGGATGCCGCCCGGCGCCGACATGAAGGCGGCCGCGAGCAGGAAGGGCACCGCCTCAGTGCCGATGAAGCTCGCATAGGCAGCCAGGATCGTGCCGGCGACCCCCGCCATCCCGACCGCCATCAGCGTGAACAGGCCCGAGGGGCTCAATGCGGCGAGATAGGGCCGCACCACCAGCGGACTTTCCGACTGGCCGACGAAGATGTTGGCTGCCGCGCCCAAGGCCTCGACCTTGCTGATCCCGGTGATCCAGCCGATCGCCCCGCCCACCCAGCGCACCAGCCGCTGCATGATGCCGAGGTGATAGAGGATCGAGACGATTGCGGCGAAGAACACGATCACCGGCAGCGCGGCAATGACGAAGGTGTTGGCGAAGGGGTTGTTCTCCATCGGCCCGAACACCGAGGTGATCCCGACCTTGGAGAAATCGAGCAGCGCGATCACCCCTGACGAGAGTCCGCCGATCACCGCGACGCCGGCATCGGTGCGCAGCACGACAAGCGCGGTGAAGGCCTGCAGCGCAAAGGCCGATCCCACCACCCTCAGGTTGATGTGGCGACGGCCCGATGACAGCGCGAAGGCGATCGCAAGGATGGCGAAGACCCCGCCGAGGCTCAGCAGGGAGGACGCGAGACTTCCGTTCACGGCAGCGACAATTCCTTGATGCTCTGAAGTGCGACCCGTTCCCCCGCGCGCCTAGCACCCCACCGCGCGCGCGGCACCTTCCGGCGTGGCAGTTTGCGAAGGCACATGCAAGCCGGATGCGATGGCGCGGGCGCACAAGTCTGCGGGAAAGCGGCGGTGACAGGCCGCGCAGCCGCTTTTCTTTTGAGCGCTCGCTGGGTAGCACCCTTGTGATGGAAACACCCCCAACCGCCACTCCGGCAGCCGCCCCCTTCGCCGCGACCACGCCTGCGGGCATTTCCATGCCTCTCGGCATGTTCGTCTACACCCTGCTCTATGGCGGGATGACGGTGCTGGCGGGCGTGCTCGCCTTCAAGCAGGTGCAGCTCTGGCCGACAAACCTTGCGGTCGAGAGCGGGATCTTCCCCTTCCTGCTGCTGGTGGTGATCTCGAGCACGCTGTCGCAGCTCTACGGACGCGAGGCGGCCAAGCGGATCGTGTGGTGGGGATTCCTGCCGCTCGGGCTGTCGGCGCTGCTGATGCAGCTGGTGCTGGCGCTGCCCGCCTCGTCCGAGATGCTTGCTTTCCGCCCCGATGATCTCGCTGCCTTCGAGCGCGTGAACCAGTCGACCTGGCGCGTGTGGATGGCAGGCCCGGCTAGCTACATCACCTCGCTGCTGCTCAATATCTGGATTTTCGACCGGCTTCGCGGGAGCGGGGAGGGCGAGAGCACGCTCGGCCTGATGGTGCGCGGCGCGATTGCGTCCGCGTTGTCGCAGGCGGTGGATTCGGTGATCTTCATCACGCTGGCCTTCTACGGCGAATTCGACATCACCGACCTGATGATCGGACAGGTGCTCGCCAAGGTGTTCCTGAGCCTGGTGCTGGTGCCGTTCCTGATCACCTTCGGGGTGCGCGCGGCGCACTGGCTGGACGCGAAGAAGGCGAGCTAGCCTGTCATCGCAAGGTCAGCCGCGTTCTGCTCCATCAGCGCCACCCGCGGATCGTTGGGCGAGACCCATTCTGCGCCGATCGCCTGTTCGACGCGCAGATCGGGCGGCACGCGGTCGACGCCGATCATCCGGTCGCAGTGCTGGTGGAACCAGTAGATGCGCGATTCCTGATAGCTCAGCGGCACGCTCCGGAAGCCGCGACTTTCCATCGAGCGCTGGATCGCCTCGCCGAACTGGGTGTCCTCCTGGATCAGCCTGGCCATCGCCCGCCCACTGGGTGATGTCTCATCGGGCACGGTCCACAGGTCGGGCGCCTCCCCGTCGCCCCAGTCAGGGGCCATGGTGATGAGCTCGAGCCGCGTGCTCGTCAGCGAGGTCGGCCAGAAGATCAGCGGCGGCACGAAATAGTTCGACAGCGGCGAGACCCAGTTGGGGAAGATCGTGTAGCTCTGGGTGTGGGTGCGCCCGAGTTCGCCCACGGTCTCGATCGCGGTCCAGTTGGGCGCATTCTCGAGCGCGCGCACCGACTCGCGCTGCATCTCGCGCGGCGGGGGCGCGAGCATCCTGCCGTGCCCGCCGGGGTAGAGGTGATTGACGTTGCGCTTGGCATCCACAAGCGGCGCGACCGTTTCGGGGTGGATGAAGGGCACATGGTAGACCTCCATGTTGGCCTCCATCGCGACCTTCCAGTTGCAGGCGAGATCGAAAGAATGCCGCGCGGCGAGGCGCAGCTTGTCGAAGCCGAACTCCTCCCATTCCTCGGCGATGGGGCCGAGAAAGTCGCGCAAGCTGGTCGCACCGTCGTCGAAATTGACGAAGATGAGCTTGCCGAACATCTCGCACCTGACCGGGATCAGACCGCGCGTGGCCATGTCGAGATCGACGAAATCCTGCCGCTCGGGCACGCCCACCAGAGTGCCGTCGGTCTTGTAGGTCCAGGCGTGGTAGGGGCACACCAGCCGCCGCGCGCAGCCCTTGTCCGCAGTCACCACCGGCGCGCCGCGATGGCGGCAGGTGTTGTAGAAGGCGCGCACCACCCCGTCGGTTCCGTGGACGATGATGATCGGATCGCCGGCATTGTTCCAGCGCATGAAGCTGCCGGGCTCGGGCACCTCGTCGAGATGCGCGGCGAAGAGCCATGTCTTGCGGAAGATGTGCTCCTGTTCGAGCGCGTAGTATTCGGCGCTGGTGTAGCGCGCGGCGGGGACATCGGGCAGTTTGGGGAAGCCCGGCGGCGGGGCCTTGCGCTGCCCCTCCCACTCCATCAGCGCCTTCATCGTCGCAATCGTGGCGGAATCCATGGCGTGCCTCTCCCTCTCCCGGATCACCGATCCGTAGGGCACGGCATCTGCAGGCGACAATTGGCGGATAAGGCAGGGCCTAGAGCGCCGCGCTCCACCGCTCCCAGACGAGCGCGGAGAGGCCGAGCCAGGTGGTGAACATGATCAGGTAGGGCCAGCGCTGCGGCCACAGGCGGGCCACCAGCAGCGTCGCCGCCGCGGTGCCGCAGAGCGCGATCTGGGCGATGCTTGCCACTTGCGCGCCTGTGCCCGTCAACGCCGCCTGCAGCGCGAGTGCCGCCCATTGCGCGGGCAGCAGCGCCAGCACCCAGCCCGGCCATGCGCCCGGCATGGCGGCGGCGGTGAGCAGGACAGCCGCCTCGCCAGCGACCACGGTGACCGCGATCCACCACCCCCGCGCCGCTGCGGA
>NZ_JAMNXL010000285.1 GCF_023653175.1 Erythrobacter sp.
GAACGTGCTCAGTACATCTATTGATCGTGCGCCCAACTCGATCATTGGCAGTTCCCTGTGACTTAAGGATCCCTGTCGCGTCTTCGAATTTACAACTTTCGTCGATCCAGTAGCCGGTATCGGGGCACCGCGCATAGTAAGGCTCACGGGTTCTTTCTCGTTCGATGAACTGCTCGACCGTCATCCCCTTCAGGGCCGCATCAACCATGGCCCGGTCGCACGAACCGTCGTCATCTTCCGGACAGGTTGCGCTTGAGGGCTCCCGAGCCATGACGACGTCCTGGTCTGAAACGGCGATTGAACTGGCGGGACTGCACGCACCCTCACCAAGCGCCAGAAGAGCCAAGGAAACAATCGCAAGCCGCGCGGCGTGACCCCTGTTTGGTAGCAGCGCAGGCATGGGCGGCGAAACTCTCTCCATGGCTTTTCTCGCCACCGGCTATGCCGAGGGTTGGCGCGGCAAGCAAGCTAGCGGATTTGGGGCGACGCATGTCACCGCCAATGCGGTCTCAGTCCGGCTTCCACATCAGGATACGGTAGCGGCCATCCTTGCTGCGGCGCTTTTCGAGCCAGAACCGCCCGGTTCCTGCGGTCAGCGGAGCAAGGTAGGCTTGGCAGTCGACCGCAAACTCGCTGTAGTATTGCCGGGTAAGCATGATCTTGCCGTTCTTGCGGACGATCCGGCCCAGCAGCTCTCCCATGCCGGGCTCCGGCCAGATTTCGCTGGCGTCATCGGGAATTTCCTCGCCCGTGCGCCCGTCGACAAACCGGAACTCCCCGCGCACCGCGAAAACATCCGCACGGCGCGGAATTTCGCGGGGCGACGAGCCCTTGGCCCACCTGAAGGAGCAGGCCTCGGCCGGGAGCGGTGCGGCCAAGGCGGCGAGTGCCAGCAACAGGGCCACGCGGCGCTTCACCCCCGCCCTCCCCGCTTCTCGCAGCGCAAGACCATGCCGAATTCCTCCAGCCAATCGGCCTTGGTCGGCAGCAGATATTGCAGCGCCTCGGGGAGCAGGCCGTGGAGCGCGGTGGCGTGGCGGAGTTCCTTGCGGCGGTCTGAGAAGCAGTAGGGCTGACTGGCGGGCAAGTTGGCGAGCAGGCGCTCCATGCCCGTCTCGGTCGCCCCGCCCTCGTCGGCGAGGCTGAGGTAGAGCGGCGGGCGCTGGCCCTCGCCCAATGGTTTGCGGCTCAGTGCCTCGATATCCCATTGCAGGCTCGGGCTGATCGCGGCGTAGCCGGTGAACAGGCCGGGAGCCTCGGCCCATGTCTCGACCACGAAATGCCCCGCCGCGCTCTCGCCGACGAGGATCGCGCGGCCATCATGGCGATAGCGGGCCTCGACCATCGGCTTGACCGTGTCCGCCAGCCATGCGCGGAACGCCGCACTGTCGCCCGCAGTGGGCCAGCGTTTGCGCTCCGCCGCATCGCCGGTGGGCGGGAGCAGTTCGCGCTGGCGGTCGCGGGTCTCGATCCCCACGACGATCGCATCCGCGCTGCGACCCCACAGCGCGCCCCAGCGCATCAGGCCAGTGCCCATCATCAGGTCCTGCGTCATCGCCCCGTCGAGCTGGTAGACCACCGGCCAGCGCTTTTCCGGATCCTTGGCGTAGTCGGGCGGGAGGACGATGTTGACCGCGCGGGCCTGCCCCAGCGCCTCGAGCGTCACGGTCTCGCCGATCACCAGCGGCTGCGGCGCGGGTGCAGGTGCGGTCGCCGCGAGGGCCGCCGCGGCCAGTAGTCCGATCACTCCGCCGGCACCGCGCTCTTGCACGCCCGCGCGGGTTCCTCGCCCTTCAATGCGGTGAGGCCGAGCTTGGCAAAAAGCGCACCGTCCTTGTCGTCGCCCGCGTTGGGCGCGGTCAGCAGCTTGTCGCCGGTGAAGATCGAATTCGCGCCCGCAAGGAAGCACAGCGCCTGCGTGGCTTCGCTCATGGACTCGCGCCCGGCCGAGAGCCGAACCATCGAGCGCGGCATGGTGATGCGCGCGACCGCGACCGTGCGGACGAACTCGATATCGTCGATCTTGGCGAGCGGCGTGTCGGCCAGCATGTTGCCGAGCACCGTGCCCTTGACCGGCACCAGCGCGTTGACCGGCACGCTCTCGGGATGCTGCGGCAGGGTCGCGAGGGTGTGGATGAACCCCACCCGGTCCTCGCGCGTCTCGCCCATGCCGACGATTCCGCCGGAGCAGACGTTGATCCCCGCCTTGCGGACGTGATCGAGCGTGTCGAGCCGGCACTGGAAGTCGCGGGTGGAGATGACGCGCTCGTAATATTCCGGCGAGCTGTCGATATTGTGGTTGTAGTAGTCGAGCCCCGCCTCGGCCAGCATCTCGGCCTGATGCGGCTCGAGCATCCCCAGCGTCATGCAGGTCTCCAGCCCCATGTCGCGCACGCCCTTCACGATCTCGACAATCGCGGGCATGTCGCGGTCCTTGGGATTGCGCCACGCCGCGCCCATGCAGAACCGCTGCGATCCGGCATCCTTGGCCTGCGCCGCCCGTTGGAGCACGGCCTGCACGTCCATCAGCTTGGTGGCTTCAACGCCGGAGTCAGCCTTCACCGACTGCGAGCAATAGCCGCAATCCTCCGGACACCCGCC
>NZ_JAMNXL010000006.1 GCF_023653175.1 Erythrobacter sp.
CGACCTAGCCGTTATGAGCGGCCAGCTCTAACCGCTGAGCTACAGGCCCGTTGCGCAGTGACGCATCCGGGGCAGGGCAGGGCGACAGGTGGGCCCTACTCTGCGAGCGCGCGCTAGACAAGCGGGCAAGATGCGCGACTATCCGCCCGTGGCGGCGATGATCTCCGCGACTGTGCAACTTCGCACTCCGCGCGCGGCGAGGCGGGAATAGACGGCCTCGAACCAGCCATAGAGCGCCTCGACCTGAGCTTCGGTCGCGGCATAGGGTGTGTGGCCGGGGGCCAGCGTCGGGCTGTGGAACGAGAGCACCAGCACCGGCAACCCCGCATCGATCGACAGGTCGATCCCGCGGATCGCCTCGGCGGCCGATACGCCCTCGGGCGTCAGCGCGATACGTTCGAGCAGGCGCAGGCGCGAAAAGCCCGAGAAGAATGTCGGCACATGGCGCTGCACGCGATGGAGCAGCGGGCCGAGCGCCCGCAGCGGGCCCCAATAGGTGCTGGTCACCGGCAGCTCGAGCAGCCGCTGCTCGGGATCGACCCAATAGGGAGTGAGCGGGTGGTTGCTGTAATCGGGCCCGTCCTGATCGCTGTAATCGAACAGCGATCGCACCGAGGTGTCGATACGGATCCCGGCCTGCTTCAGCAGCGCGGCGGTGTGTGGCCCGAGCCCGTATCGCCCGGCACGATAGATCTGCGGCGCGGTGCCGAAAGCGGCTTCGATCGCATCGCGCAGCAGGGTGAACTTGGCCGCTTCGAGCCCCTGCGGCAGGTTGCCGGCGAAGGAATTGGTCACGCTCACCTCCTCCTCGAACGGCGGGTTGACCCAGGGGTGGAGCTGCACGCCGACCTCGGCCGTCCCGCGCCGCACCGCATCGCCGATCACCTCGACAGCGCGCGCGTCCTGCACGATCGGCCAATCGACCAGATAGACCGGATGCGCGCCGATCCGCTCGCAGAAGGTCTGGAACCGCGGGATCGCCGCGACATGGCTGAGGCCATAGCCTTCGCGCCGGAAGGGGGCGCGCCAGTCGAACTCCTCTTCGGTGTCGACCGTCAGCAGCACCCGCTGGCCAAAGCCGGGCGCAAGACGGGCGCTGCGCCCCGCAGGCGGCACCTCCAGCATCGAACCTGTTGTCATCCCCTGTCTGCGTCTCCCCGCCGCATGCCGTTCAGGCGAGGGCTGTGTCCCGCAGCTCTCTATTCCCGCCAAGCAGGGGCAGCGTCAAGAGCAGCGCGTCGCCCTCGCGCCGCAGCGCCCCGCCAGCGGCCCTGGCTTCGGCCCGGGCGAGCCGCAGCGCGAAACCGGTGCCGAACAGTCCGGGGCTGATCGCGCTGTCGCCGGTGCGGGTGGTGGCGGCGAACAGGCCCGCCTCCCCGGCTGCGGCAAGCCGCGCCGGGATGGTGCAATGGAGCCGCGCCTCGCCGCGCCCGGCGCCGATCACAGGATCGAGCCGCAAGGCGATCCGCTCGCCGGGGCCGGCCGCCGCGGCAAGGCTTGCCAGCAGGCGCCACACCAGCCCTTCGGCGTCATCGAGGTCGATGGCGGTCATGAGGCAGGCGTCTTCGCCAAGGTCGAGATCCAAGGCTGCGCCCTGCGGCGCAAGCACCGGCGCCAGCTGCCCGGCGGTGCGGCGCAGCAGCGCGGCCAGATCGCTCTCGCCCGGCGCGATGTTGATCGCACCCGTCTCGAGCCGCGCCAGCCGGTCGAGCTCCTCGAAACCGGCGAGGATGCGCGCCGCATCGGCCGCGATGGCCGCAGCGAGCGCGCGGTATTCGTGCGGGGCCGGGCCGAACAGTTGCTGCTGGATCACCTCGGCATAGCCTTGCACCGCCGTTACCGGTGTGCGCAATTCGTGGAGCAGCTGGCGGATGCGATCGGCCTCGCGCGCCTCGGGGCCGGTGGCCGCCCCTTCGGCCGCGCCCTGCACCCGGCGCAGGCGGCCGAAATAGCCGGTGAAGTGGCCTTCCTCCGAAAAGCGCGGCTCGGCATCGGCGATCCATTCGCCGGTGATCGCCGGAGCGCCCTCGAGACTGATCGCGGCGCGGGTAACCGGCTGGCGTCGCTGGAAGGCGCGGGCGATCCCGTCAGCCGCGCCGTCATGGGTCGCATTGCCCGCAAACAGGCGCATGCCGATCACCATCGGCGCCGCCTCGGCCGCAGCCCAGGCGATGCGTCCGGTGGTGTCGGTGGCAAAGCCGAACATCGTTACCGCACGCTCGGAGCGCTCGGGCAACTCGCCCAGGGGCAGCAGCGGCGAGCGTTCGAGCTCGGCCTGGGTTTCGGAGCGGGTGCGACGGAACTGGGCGATGCGCTCGACCAGTGCGGAGATTTCGGTGCGCCCGGTATCGTCGCGGCTGCGCGCGGCAGGGGAATTTGCCGCGGTGGCTGGTGCGGGCGCAGGCGCAGGCGTCGCAAAGGCGGCGGGCGCGGGCTGGGCCGAGGGGATGTCGCGCGGCACGACAGCGGCGGGCCGCAGCCGCACAGGTTCGGGAGCGGGCGCAGGCGGTGCAGCATGTTCAGGTAGATCCTGCACCGGGGCCGGAAGCCCGCGGTCATGCACGCCCAGCCGCTCGAGTAGCGCCTCGACATCGACCGGCAGATCGCGGCGCAGGCGCAGGAAGCCGCGCGCACGCACCGGCAGCCGGGGGATCAGCACGGCCCAGTCCTCGCCGGCCAGATCCGCGCGGGTCAGCGCGGCGGCGGCGACCTCGGGCTCCTGATCGGCGAGGTGGACGACCAGATCTGGGCTCTGGAAGCGCCAGCCGGGCTCGCGGATCATCCGCGCACGGGTGGCGGCCGGGATCGCCTCGGCCAGCGCATCGAGCCGCAGCCATGCCGCCGCGAGCAGGCTGCGATCGCCGCCGCGCGGCTGCACCCGCTCGCGCCCGAGCAGGTCGAGCAATTGCCGATACTGCGTGCGCAAGCTCGTCTCGCCGGTGGCGCGCTGGCGCAGCACGGTGGCAAGGCGATCATCGAAAAACACCCGGTGGGAACTCCTCAAGCACATGGCTGCGCGGCGATTCGCATCTCTTCGCACCTGCAAGCGGGCGAGGATAGGTGGACTGCGCCATTGCGTCTTATCAGGATGGGGAAATTGTCACACTCTGGCGCGAAAGGCGCGTTGCAAAGCGGGACAATTGCTGCCAGACCTAATAATATTAGCCGAGCACGCCATCAGGCACGCCGGTTGTTTCTTGGGGAACATGTTGCACGGCCTTGCAGCTAAGCAAGGGGGGGCGTGCTGGAGGAACTGAGTGGCCAATCTCGACGAAATCGACCGCCGTCTGCTGGCGGAACTGCAGGCGGAAGGGCGCGTCACCAATGTCGAACTTGCCCAGCGTGTCGGGCTGACCGCGCCGCCGTGCCTGCGCCGGGTGCGCGGGCTCGAGGAAGACGGCGTGATCCGCGGCTATCACGCTGATCTCGACCCGTCGAAACTGGGATTTGCGATCACTGTCTTTGCGATGGTCAGCCTGAAAAGCCAGGCCGAAAGCTCGCTTCGCGAATTCGAGGAGCATATGCGCGCGCTGCCCGAAGTGCGCGAGTGCCACATGCTCAACGGCGAGATCGACTTCATCCTCAAGATCGTCAGCAAGGACCTGCAGAGCTTTCAGGAGTTCCTGACCGGCAAGCTGACGCCTGCGCCCAATGTGGAGAGCGTGAAAACGTCGCTCACCATCCGCACCGCCAAGCAGGAGCCCGGCGTTCCGCTGTGAGTGAGGCGCCGCGCTTTGCCGAGCCGGTCACCGGGCGCTGCCTGTGCGGTGCTGTGACGATCACCGTCACCGCGATGCAGGCCGAGGTCGAAATCTGCCACTGCGCCATGTGCCAGCGGTGGGGCGGGGCGTTCTTCGCAGGGCTCAAGGGCGAGAGCGTCACCGTGACCGGCGAGGGCGCAATCACCCTCTACCGTTCCAGCGAATGGGCCGAGCGCGCCTTCTGCGGCACCTGCGGCAGCAACCTGTGGTATCGCTTCTTGCCGACTGGCCATCGCAGCTTTCTTGCGGGCCTGTTCGATCTGCCGCAGGGAATGGCCATCGAGCGGCAGATTTTTGTCGACGAGAAGCCCGACTGGTATGATATTGCACAGGAAAGCCCGATGCTGACGGGCGCCGAGGTGATCGCCGAGGCCATGGCGCAGGGACTCAGCTTCGACTAGTCGCGAGGGGAGGTGCGTGCCAATTGATCGACGAGCCTCCCGCCCCGTCTTCGCCCCCGCTCGCCGCCGAAGCCCAAGGCGAGGCGCCCGCCGCACCTGCCTTTCCTGTGGGAGACAACGGCAGGGTCGTGATCGACCTCACCCAGTTCCTCCCTCCGCCGCCCGCGCCCGATTGCCCGGATGAGCCGCCCGATCCCTTCAACCCCGAAATCGTGGTCTGTGCAGCAAGCACCCCCGCGCCGCGGCTCGGGCCGGTGGTGGGACCGGTGGATGAGGGCTTCGGCAGCGCCATCCCACGCGCGCGGATCAAGCTCTCCGATACGGCCAGCGCTGAGGCCAACCTCCTCAAGCAGGGCGTCGGCGGCTTTGATGCCGATGGCGCCGAGGTGCGGCTGAAGATCGGGTTCTAATGCAGCTTGAGCTTGGGCCGCACGATGCGGTTCACGCGGCCGACCAGCATCAGGAAGGTCGCCTTGACCCAGCCGTGGATGCCGATCAGGTGCAACCGGTAGAGCGAGGTGTAGATGAACCGCGCCAGCCGGCCCTCGATCGCCATGCTCCCGCCGATCAGGTTGCCCATGAGGCTCCCCACGGTCGAGAAGCGGCTGAGCGAGACCAGCGAGCCCTTGTCGCGGTAGACGAAGTGCTTGAGCGCGCGGCCTTCCTGCATCCGCACGATGTTGGCGAACACCGTCTCGGCCATCTGGTGCGCGGCCTGTGCGCGGGGTGGCACCGGGCGGTCCTCGCCCGGCGGCGTGTAGCTCGCGCAGTCGCCGAGCGCGTAGATGCACGGATCCTCGCGCGTCTGGAGCGTGTCGGTGACGAGGATCTGGTTGCGCCCGTTGGTCTCCAGTCCCAGTCCCGAGAGGAAATCGGCGCCCTTGACGCCTGCTGCCCAGACGATGAGGTCGGCCTCGATCACCTCGCCGGTTTTAGTGATCAGCTGGCGCGGACGAGCTTCGACCACCTGCACTTGCGGACGCACCTGCACCCCGAGCACCTCCAGTTCATGCTTGGCCGCCGCGGCGAGCTTGTCGGGGAGGGCGGGGAGGATGCGCGGGCCGGCCTCGAGCAGAGTCACGTGCATCCGGCTCTCGTCGAAGACCTCGAGCCCGTAGTGTCTGAGCGCGCCGGCCGCGTTGTAGAGTTCGGCCGCCAGTTCCACGCCCGTAGCCCCGCCGCCGACGATGGCGACACGCACCTGCTCGTTGGCGGTCGGATCGTTCATCATCGCCCGGCTGACGCGCAGGCAGTGATTGAGCAGCCGCGTGCGGAAGCGGTCGGCCTGAACGCGGCTGTCGAGGTAGAGGCAGTGGTCCTTGACCCCCGGCACCCCGAAATCGTTGGAGACCGATCCCAGCGCCAGCGCGAGGATGTCGTAGCGGATCGTGTGGGCCTCGATCAGCTCGCTGCCGTCCTCGTCCTTGACCGGCGCGAGGCGGATGGTCTTGCGCTCACGGTCGATCGCGTCGAGGCTGCCCTGGAAGAAACGGTAGCCCCAGCGATAGCAGTGCCCGCGGTAGCCGACCTCATCGAGATTGGCGTCGAGCGAGCCGGCGGCGACCTCGTGCAGTAGCGGCTTCCAGATGTGGGAGAGGTTCTTGTCGACAAGGATGATGTCGTGCTTCTTGCGGCCGTACTTGGAGCCGAGCCTGCGGACCAGCTCGAGCCCGCCCGCGCCTCCGCCGACGACGACAATCTGGGTCTTGCGGTTCATTCGGCACTCCTTGGCACAGCGGTGCAGCGCAATCCCGACGCTGTGTTAGCGCGTGCAGCCAACAATTGCGCGTCAAATCAACGTGGCTGCGTGCAACTTTTGTTGCGGTGCAGCATAATGGCATCAGCGCCTGAAGGCCAGCGCGGATCCTGCAATCAGGAAAAAGCCGGATCGCCAAATGTCAGAGCCCAATCCAGCGGGGCAGGCAGCGTGTCGGCGCTGTAATCGACCTGCAGGACACGGCGCGGACCCGCGCTGGCCGAGCGGCGCGAGGCGTGAAGGATCGCGGTGGCATAGGCCCACACATCGCCCGGCGCAGCAAGGCAGGCACGACTCTCGCAGGTCGCGACCACTTCGGCGATGCGCGGCTCGGCGATCAAGCCTTTGCGGTGCGATCCGATCGCGATCTCGAGCGGGGCATTGTCGGGCGTTACCGGATCGAGGTGGATGCGCAGCGTCACCATGCGCTCGATCAGCGTGAAGGGCGGCTGGACGTGGAGGTGGCCCTGCTTGACCGTCCACGGGCCAAACCCTGCGACCTCTGCCCTTGCGGCGACATTGATCGTGCGGTCCTGATGCCAGCCCAGCGCCCAATTGGCGTCCGGCGACTTGTCGAAGGCGATGGCGCGGACCGGCCTCGCAGGACGTCCGAGCAGTTTCGAGGCCAGCTCGGCAATCGGCCCGGGCGCGGCGAGGAAGGGGGTAAAGGCACCCAGCCGGTCAAGCCGGGTGCCGGGCGTAGCAGGGACATCGCGATACCAGTCTGCAAGGACCGGCAGCATGTCGCGGGCGGCCCCCGCGAACAGCTGTGCGCCATCCGTGGCGAGCCGCAGGTCGCTCAGACCTCCCGCTCCTCCAGCCAGTTTTCCAGCCACTTGATCGAATAGTCGCCGTTGAGCACGTCTGTCTGGCGCAGCAGTTCCTGATGCAGCGGGATGTTGGTCTTCACGCCTTCGACCACCATTTCCTCGAGCGCGCGGCGCAGGCGCATGATGCAGCCTTCGCGCGTCCGCCCGTATACGATCAGCTTGGCGATCATCGAATCGTAATAGGGGGGAATGCGGTAGCCCGCATAAAGCCCGCTATCGACCCGCACATGCATCCCGCCTGCCGCGTGGAAATAGGTCACGAGGCCGGGCGAGGGGGCGAAGTTGAACGGGTCTTCGGCGTTGATCCGGCACTCGATCGCGTGGCCCTTGAACTCCAATTCGTCCTGCGTGACCGAGAGCGGGCGGCCTTCGGCGATGCGGATCTGTTCGCGCACCAGATCGAGACCGGTGATCGCCTCGGTCACGGGGTGTTCGACCTGCAGGCGGGTGTTCATCTCGATGAAGTAGAACTCGCCGTTTTCCCACAGGAATTCGATCGTGCCCGCGCCGCGATAGCCCATGTCGCGCATCGCCTTGGCGCAGACCTCGCCCATGCGCATCCGCTCTTCGTGGCTGATGACGGGGGAGGGAGCTTCCTCGAGCACCTTCTGGTGGCGGCGCTGGAGCGAGCAGTCGCGCTCGCCCAGATGGATGGCGTTGCCGTTGCCGTCGCCGAACACCTGGAATTCGATGTGGCGCGGGTTGCCGAGATATTTCTCGATATAGACTGTGGCATCGCCGAAAGCGGCCTTGGCTTCGCTGCCGGCCTGCTGGATCAGCGTTTCAAGCTGGTCAGGGCTGTTGCACACCTTCATGCCGCGCCCGCCGCCGCCCGACGCGGCCTTGATGATCACCGGATAGCCGGCGGCTTCGGCAATCACCTTGGCTTCGGCAATATCGGAGACTGCGCCATCCGATCCGGGCACCAGCGGCAGACCGAGCGCGCCAGCTGTGCGCTTCGCCTCGATCTTGTCGCCCATCGTGCGGATGTGTTCGGGCTTGGGGCCGATCCAGATGATGTCGTGCGCTTCGACGATATCGGCGAACTTGGCGTTCTCTGACAGGAAGCCATAGCCCGGGTGGATCGCATCGCACTGGGCGATCTCGGCCGCCGAGATGATGTTGGCAATGTTGAGATAGCTCTCCGAGGCCGCCGGCGGGCCGATGCACACCGCATGGTCGGCGAGCCGCACATGCATCGCGTCGGCATCGGCGGTAGAGTGCACCGCGACCGTCTCGATCCCCATTTCGTGGGCCGCGCGGTGGATGCGCAAGGCGATCTCGCCGCGATTGGCGATCAGGATGCGTTTGATGCCCATGGGTTCAGGAGATCACAACGAGGGGCTGGTCGAACTCGACCGGCTGGGCGGTTTCGATCAGGATCGCGGTGACGGTGCCAGCGCGCGGCGCGGTGATCGGGTTCATGACCTTCATCGCCTCGACGATCAGCAGCGTGTCGCCTTCCTTCACGTCCTTGCCGACCGCAACGAAGGGCGCGGCGCCCGGCTCGGGGGTCAGATAGGCAGTGCCGACCATCGGCGATTTGACCGCGTTCTTGAGATCGGGGCCGGCAGGCGCGGCGGGCTCGGCAGGAGCCGGGGCGACGGCCGCAGGGGCCGGAGCGGCAGCGGCAGGCGCGGGGGCGGCGGCATAGACCGGTGCGGCGGCGGCGACAGCGCCGCGCGAGACGCGGATCTTGCGGTCGTCATCCTCGACTTCGATCTCGGTCAGGCCGGTCTCGTTCAGCAGTTCGGCCAGCTCGCGCACCAGCGCGGTGTCGATGTTCATGCCCGACTTGCGACCGTTTGCCTTGCCGGATTGGCCAGCGTCGTTTCCCATGTATGCCCCTTGTTGAGTGCTGTGCGACCTTTAACCCCGGGGCGTCTATTGCCGCCAATTGCGGCAGGCAAGTGGCAAGGGCGCAAAATGTGAAAGCCCTGTGACGATTTCAGGGTGGCGAATTCAGACTTCGCCCGACGCTACGGCTTCAAGCGCGATGAGGTAGGAGCGCGCGCCATGGCCCTCGACGGTCTTGGCTGCGCCCATGCCGACATAGGAGATGTG
Organism: Erythrobacter sp.; assembly: GCF_023653175.1. Classification (GTDB taxonomy): domain Bacteria; phylum Pseudomonadota; class Alphaproteobacteria; order Sphingomonadales; family Sphingomonadaceae; genus Erythrobacter. The sequence goes on from NZ_JAMNXL010000006.1 coordinate 8,813, forward strand.
GCGGAAGGCCTCTCGGGTTTTGGGATCGGACAGATGCACCTCGATCACCGGCGTGCGGATCGCCTTGATCGCGTCCAGCAAGGCGATGGAGGTGTGGGTATAGGCCGCGGCGTTCAATAGCACCGCCCGCGCGCCCTCCGCCTGCGCCTCATGCAGCCAGTCGACCAGCGTGCCTTCGTAGTTGGTCTGGCGCATGTCGATCTCGAGCCCGAGTTCGCGGGCGCGGTCTTCGAGAATCCCGGCGATATCGTCCAATGTGGTGGTGCCGTAAATCTCCGGCTCGCGCGTGCCGAGGAGATTGAGGTTGGGGCCGTTGAGAACGTAGACGAGGTTGCTCATGGGCAGCCGCTTAGCGGGAAGGGGCGGGGCGGGGAAGGGTGTGCCAAACTTCGCGTCGCTTGCCAGCCACACACACTTGGTTAGACACTTACAGTCATGAAAGAATTTCGGGCATACTATTCCCGCTGGCGGATGACGCTAATTCTGCTGATTTGCCTCGGCTTCGTTACACTCGGTCTTTTCCTTGCGGGTGTCATCGGCGAGCCACCTGATCCCGACGCATGGTCTCGCCGGAGGAGGAGCATCCCGCCCGAACTGTTTCCCTATTTTGGCTGGTTTTGCGCCGCCGTTTTCGGGATCGGCGTGCCGGTCATCCTGAAACGCTTCTTCGACCATGAGGCACAAGTTGCAATTGGAGCGGCAGGCATCAGGATTTCGCGCTGGTCCGAAGCGACGATTCCTTGGTCGGAAATCCAGCGTGTTTCGGTCTGGAGATACCAGCATCAGAAGCACATCATCCTGCATCTGCACCGGCCAGAGGCATACCCCGGCCGCGGGATCGCCGCGAGACTGGCGCGCGTAAACAGGATGTTGACCGGGGGCGACATAGCAATCAATCTGGTCGGCACGGACGGCAAGTTCGACGACGCCATGGCGGCGATCAGCCATTTCGGCGGCCGCGCCCTGTTTGATTGAGTGAGATCGCCTACCGATCCACCCCCTTTACCTTCCCCCACTGCCGCGCCGCCGTGTAGCCGAGATAGCCGGTGCCGAAGAGGGCGTAGAGCGGCTCGGGCAGGCCGGCGAGGTAGGCGTTCATGCCCGCGGCGATCTCGCGGGCGGCCGCGGGATTGAAGGCGGAGAGCAGCCCCATCGGCAGCGAGGCGAGCAGCAGGATGTACATCACATAGAGGAAGCTCGGGCGCGCGCGGCTGGTCCACGGGTCGTTCGAATTTGCCTCGGCAACGATCGCCTTGAGCTGGGTTTCGAGCATCTGCATTTCCTGCGTGCCCTGGAGCGCGATGAGTTCCAGCTTGGCTTTCGCCCTCGCTTCCTTGTCGGGGATGATCTTGTCGATGATCGAGGCGATGGGGCCGATGAGGACGTCGATGATAGCCATGGCAGCGCGCTCCTGTGGAGGTGAGTCGCGCAACCGAATAACCAAATAGGTTAATGTAGGAAAATGAAATAACCTATTGCGCGCCCGCTTCGGCGAGCAGTCGCTGCGCCAGCACCAGATGTGGGCGGTCGAGCATCGCCCCGTCGAGCGCCACCACACCCGCGCCGGGGTGGTCGGCAAAGGCCTGCACCACAGCGCGGGCGTGCGCCAATTCCTCGGCACTGGGAGTGAAGGCGGCGTTGATCGGATCGACCTGCGCTGGGTGGATCGCGAGCATCCCGCGGAACCCCTGCGCCCGCACCCGCCGCGCACGGGCGGCCAGCGCGTCGAGATCGCGGAATTCGGGCTGGACCGTCTCGATCGCCGCGACTCCCGCCGCCGAAGCGCCGATCAGGCACAGGCTGCGCGCCATTTCGTAGGTGTGCGCATATTCGCCATCGTCCCCGCGCTGCTCGCGCGCGCCGAGCGCCGAGGACAGGTCTTCTGCCCCCCAGCTCATCGCCACCAAGCGCGCCTTGCCGGGGTAATCGCCCGCATAATCGCCCGTCCTGAACATCGCCGCCGCCGTTTCGGTGACGAGTGCGGCGATCAGGGTGCGGCCCAGCGGGATGCCGTTCGCTGCCTCCAGCGCGGTGAGATAGTGGTGGAGCTGCGTCACATCGGCCGCGCCTTCGGCCTTGGGCAGGAACACCCCGCCGGGGCGCGAGGGCATGATCGCCGCGAGATCGGCGATGCATTCGTGCCCGGTGATCGGATTGATCCGCACCCACAGCCGCGCCTTGTTCTTCGAGGCGGCGATCTGCTCGGCGACCATCTGGCGCGCGGCGGGCTTGTTCTCGGGCGAAACCGAATCCTCAAGATCGAGCAGTGCGATATCCGCCGCGCTGCCTTCCGCCTTGCCCATCTTCTTTTCGCTGTCGCCCGGCGCGAACAGCCATGAGCGCATGCGGGGCGGGGTGGGGGCGGTGTGGGGCATGGGACTTCCTCTCCTCGTCGCACTTGCGCTTACGAAGCGCGCCCGCGCATCGCAAGCCTGCGTCATTTGCCCGGGGCCGCGCCGCCGCAGCGTCTTTCCGTTTGGCGAGGGGGGGCTCGCGTTGCTATAGGCAACTCAAATTACCAACCATCGGGGAGCGCCGCCTGTGGCAATCGCATTTTCTGTAAACGGCAAGCCCGTCAGCGTGGAGGTCGATGCCGACACGCCGTTGCTGTGGGCGCTGCGTGACGATCTCGGGCTGACCGGCACCAAGTTCGGTTGCGGCATTGCGGCCTGCGGGGCGTGCTCGGTGCATGTCGACGGCAACCTCACCCGCTCGTGCAGCGTGCCCGTCAGCGAGGTTGCGGGCAAGGCCGTGACCACGATCGAGGGGCTGAAGAGCGCCGATGGCGTGCTCCACAAGGTCCAGCAGGCGTGGATCGACGCGCAGGTGCCGCAATGCGGATACTGCCAGTCGGGCCAGATCATGGCCGCCGTGGCGCTGATCGAACAGGTCGGCACGCCGTCGGACGCGCAGATCGACGAGGCGATGACCAATATCTGCCGCTGCGGCACCTATCCGCGCATCCGCAAGGCGATCCTCGCCGCGACCGGCGCCGCCGCTCAGACGGGAGATGCATAATGGCCGATAACCCCAATCCCGATCTCGACCTGCCCGAAACCGCTGCTCCGGCGCCCAAGCCCAAGAAGAAGGGCATCAAGCGCCGTATCTTCCTCGCTGGTTCGGCGCTGGTGGTGGGCGGCGGCATTTTCGGCGTGTGGTGGACCGACAGCAGCGCCAAGGCCAAGGGCAATGCGCTGATCGGCGGCGAGGGCCGCCAAGCCTTCGGCAGCGTCATGACCATCGCCGAGGACGATACCGTCACGGTCTTCTCGCCGCATATCGACTTCGGGCAGGGTTCGCACACCGCGCTCGCGCAGATGCTCGCGGACGAGCTTGATGCGGACTGGAACAAGGTCGCGATCGAGCAGGCCCCGGCCGACCTCGCCTTCGCCAACGCGTCGCTCGCCAAGGGCTTCCTGCCGACCATGGCGGGAGAGACGCTGGCAGGGCTGATCCCCGATGCAGTCATCGGGATGATGGCGCGCTCGATGCCGCTGATGATTACCGGCGGTTCCTCGGCGATCCGCTTTACCGGCGAGATCGCGATGCGTCGCACCGGCGCGGCGGTGCGCGCGGCGCTGATCGCCGAGGCCGCCGACCGGCTGGGCGTGCCCGAGAGCGAGCTCACCACCGCCGACAGCAAAGTGATCCATGCCGCGACGGGCAAGTCGCTGCGCTATGGCGAACTCGCGGCGGGCGCGGCCGAGCGCTCGCTTTCCAGCGATCCGGTGCTCAAGACTCGCGAGCAGTGGAAGCTGATCGGCACCGGCGTTCCCCGCCGCGACATCCCCGCCAAGGTCGATGGCTCCGCGGTCTACGGGATCGACTTCACGCTCCCCGAGATGCGCGTCGCCACCATCGCGGCGGCCCCTGTGCGCGGCGGCACGCTGGAAAGCGTGGACGAGGCTCCGGCGCTCGCCGTCAAGGGCGTCGAGAAGGTCATCAAGCTGCCCGACGCGGTGGTGGTGATCGGCAAGGGTTACTGGCCCGCGACCAAGGGTCTTCAGGCGCTTTCGCCGAAGTTCTCCGATGGCGGCCATGCGGCGGTCTCGACCCCGGCGATCTACGCCGCGCAAGCCAAGCTGATGGCCGGCGGCAAGCCCGACAACGAGGCGGGCGAGGGCGATGTTGACGGCGCATTCAAGGCGGCGGGTGCCAAGCTGGTCGAGGCCGAGTACCGCGTCCCCTTCCTCCACCACGCGATGATGGAGCCCTTCGCGCTGACCGGTCATTTCAAGGACGGCAAGCTCACCATCTGGGGCGGGCTGCAAGACCCGCTCAGCACCCGCGCGCGGGCGGCCAAGGCGATCGGGCTCGGGATCGACGATGTGGTGTTCAACACCATGATCATGGGCGGCGGCTTCGGTCGGCGCTTCCCCGACATCGTCGAGATCATCGACCAGATCGCGCTAGTGGCGAAAGAGGTGCCTTACCCGGTCAAGCTCGTCTGGAGCCGCGAGGAGGAAGTGCGCCACGGCTCCTATCGCCCGCAATCCTCGGCCAAGCTGTCGGCATCGCTCAAGGACGGTGCGATCACCGCGATGCGGATCGATTACGCGCAGAGCGGCAATGCCGAAGGCGAGGTGCCCTTCATCTACAAGCTGCCCGCCACCTCGCGGCGGCACTTTGCCTACCAGTCGAACCAGATCGACGGGCCGTGGCGCTCGGTCAATGCGACGCAATTGGGCTTCTACACCGAAAGCTTCATGGACGAGCTCGCGTTGGCGGCGGGGGAGGATCCCTACCAGTTCCGGCGCAAGCATCTGCCCGAAGGCTCGCGGCACCTGAAGGTGCTCGATGAAGTCGCCAAGCGCGCCGGCTGGGGCACGCCGCTGCCCGAGGGTGTGGGCCGCGGGATCGCCATTGTGGAAAGCTTCGACACGATCGTCGCCGAAGTCGTCGAGGCGACCCTCAAGGAAGACGGCAGCCCCAAGGTGGTGCGCGCCTTCGCGGTGGTCGACTGCGGCACCACGGTGAACCCCTTGAACGCCGAGGCGCAGATTGCGGGCGGCCTGATCATGGGGCTGTCCTCGGCGATTGGCGAGGCGGTGACGCTCGACAAGGGCGCGGTGGTCGAGAGCAATTACACCGACTACCCGATCCTCAAACTGGCGGACGCGCCGCCTGCGGTCGACGTGCACTTTGCCGACAGCGGCGCCAAGACCGGCGGGATCGGCGAGCCAGGCCTGCCGCCCGCGACCCCGGCGCTCGCCAACGCGCTCGCATCGCTGACCGGCAAGCGTATCCGCAACCTGCCGATCCTGACGCAGGCGAAAGCCTGAGCGCGAGCCTTTGGCACTTGGGGGCTGGTCGGCGCTGATCCTCGCCGCGGGCGCGGGGCGGCGGTTCGGCGCCAATGAGGGTGGGGGCAAGCTCCTTGCCGATCTCGGCGGCGCGCCGGTGATCCGGCGGGTGGCCGAGCGGGTGGTCTCCGCAGGATTTGCCGAGGTGATTGCCATCACCGGAGCGGACGAGGCGAACATCAGGCGCGCAATCGCGGGTGCGGATGTGTCGATACGCCACGCCTCCGACTGGGCCGAAGGCATGGCCGCGAGCTTGCGCACCGGCATTGCTGCGCTCGATCCCGAGTGCATGGGGGTGTGCGTCTTCCTCGGCGACATGCCGCTGGTGCCGGTAGGGCTGTGCGCAGACCTTGCCGCGCGGGCGCAAGCGGCGGGCTTCGCCGCGCGGCCGCGTCTTGCGGGCAAGCCCGGGCATCCCGTGGCCTTCGCCCGCGCCGCCTTTGCCGATCTGCTCGCGCTGACCGGCGATCAGGGCGCGACCGCGCTGCTGAAGTCGCGGCCCGAGGCGGTCGCCTATTGCGACACCGCCGACAGCGGTGTGCTGCTCGATATCGACACGCCCGCCGATCTCGAAGCCGCCGCGGCCGCATGGAAGGCCTGAGAAATCTCTGCCACAAGTGAAAGCGCCACCTCGCGCGGAGCCTTGCCGAAGCCGTAGAGGCCAATCGGGGCATGGAGCCGCGCCAGCGCCGCCTCGCCGACGCCGTGACCGCGCAACTTCGCCATCCGCTGCTCGAGCCGCACGCGGGCGCCGATCGCGCCGACATAGAAGGCCTGCGAGCACAGCGCCGCGGCAAGCCCGCGCTCGTCATCCTCGCGGTCATGCGAGAGCACGGCGATCGCCGTCCAGCGGTCGGGCGCGATATCCGCCAGCGCGGCGGCAGGGTCGTTGCGGTGGTAGACGATCCCCGCCATCGGCGCGGCCTCGGGCCCGCCAGGGGTGACGAGCGCAACCTGCCAGCCCATCGCCAGCGCCAGCGAAGCGGCGGTGAGCGTCGCCCCGTCCTCGCCGATCAGCACCAGCTTGAGCGGCGGGGTGAAGAGGCGGGTGTAGCGCTTGCCGTCCCAGTGGTCTTGCGCAGGCGCCTCGCCTGCGGCTTCGGCGCGGCGGGTCACGCCGTTGCTCGACCACAGCACCGGCGTGCGGGTGCGCCAGCCTTCGAGCAGTGCGGTGACCGCAGGTTCGCCGCCTGCGACCGGCTCGACCAGCACGGTGATCCCCGATCCGCAGGCGAGCTTGATGTCGATCCACGGGCTGCCCTCGCCATAGCGCAAGGTGCGCGGCGCGCCCTCTGCCAAGGCCTCGCGGCCATGGCGGGCAACGTCATCCTCGATGCAGCCGCCCGACAGGAACCCCCAGTGCTCGCTTTCGGTGATGAGCATCTGCGCCCCCACATCGCGCGGGGCCGAGCCGTCGACCGCGACCAGCGTCGCGATGGCAAAGCGCTCCGGCAGCACAGGGCAAGCCAGCAGGGCCTCGCGGATATCGTCGACAGGAGCGGCAAGACGCCAGCGGGTCATGGGCGGGGAGGGGCTTTCGTCGGGAGGCCTGAGCAAGCCGCCAGCCTAGACCGCGCGCGCCCGGCGCGCAATTGCGCGGGGCGATCAGCGGATGGAAGGAAAGAGGTCCACTGGTCGGGACGAGAGGATTCGAACCTCCGACCCCCACACCCCCAGTGTGATGCGCTACCAGGCTGCGCTACGTCCCGTCACCAGTGGAGCGGGGCCTATAGGCGCGGCTTCAATTGCTGGCAAGCGGGTTTGAAAGGGCACCTGTGTTGCAACTGTGCACGGTCTGCGCCCCCTCGCGATTGCGACCCGCTTGCATTGCTGCTACGCGCGCCCACTTGAACGCACGGGGCGGACGCCTCGGACGCATATTCACGGGATCTGACGGGCTCTAGCGCATGACAATCGACCTTCTTGCTGCCGCTGCCGGGGCGGGCGCGCCTTCGGGGGCGGCCTTCTGGCTCAACATCGTGCCGATCGTCGGCATGATCGCGATCTTCTGGTTCCTTATCATCGCTCCGCAGATGAAGAAGCAGAAGGAACATCAGGCCAAGATCGCGGCCGTCAAGAAGGGCGACCAGGTGGTTACCGCGGGCGGCCTCGTCGGCAAGGTCGTCAAGGTCGACGACGTCTATGTCGAGCTCGATCTGGGCCCCAATGTCCGCGTCAAGGCAATCAAGGCGACGCTGGGTGACATCATTCCGCCGGCCGGCAAGCCTGCCAACGACTGATCCTGCGCGCGCGCGGGCCCTCGCGGCCGCTCGCGCGACGATGAACTTTTGCGTGTGAGACCCTGACGCAATGCTCGACTTTCCCCTCTGGAAAAAGCTCTCGCTGTGGGCGATCACGCTGGCAGCCTCGCTGCTGGCGCTGCCCTCGCTGGTCAATGTGGCCGGGCTCGACTGGCCCGAGGCGCTGCCCAGCCCGCAGGTCAATCTCGGGCTCGACCTTGCCGGCGGCTCGCACCTGCTGCTCGAGGCCAAGGCGACCGACGTGCGCGCGCAGCGGCTCGAAAACATGGAGGAGACGGTCCGCCAGCTGATGCGCAATGCCTCCCCGCGCATCCGCATCGGCGACGTCTCGACCGCGGGCGGCGAGCTTTCGTTCATCCTCGAGAACGCGGCCGATATCGACCGCGCGCGCGGGCTGATCGAGCCGACCATGCAGGGCGCGACCACGGTGCGCGAGTGGGAGCTGCGGGTTGTCGATGGCCAGCGCATCGTGCTCAGCCAGACCGAGGCCGGGGTGAACCAGGCGATCGACGATGCGATGGACAGCGCCACCGAAGTCGTGCGCCGCCGCATCGACGAGCTCGGCACGCGCGAGCCGACCATCATCCGCCAGGGCGAGACCCGCATCGTGGTGCAGGTGCCGGGGCTGCAGGACCCCGAGGCCTTGAAGGCGCTGGTCGGCCAGACCGCGCAGCTCGAATTCAAGCTGGTCGATCTCGATGCCCTGCCGACGAATATCCAGGCCGGCATCGCGCCTCCGGGCAGCGAGATCGTGCCCTATGCCCCCGGCACCCCGGGTGCGGGCAGCGCGATCGCGGTCAAGCGGCTCGGCGGAATCCGCGGCGAGAACCTCACTGGCGCGCAGGCCGAGCGTGACCCGCAGAACGGCCAAAGTGTGGTGACCATCGCCTTCGACGCGCAAGGCGGGGCCAAATTCGCCAAGCTGACCACCGAGAACGTCGGACGGCCGTTTGCGATCATCCTCGACGGGCAGGTGCTCTCCGCGCCCAACATCAACGAGCCGATCCTCGGCGGGCGGGCGCAGATCGCGGGGAGCTTCACGCCCGAGAGCTCCAACAACCTCGCGATCGCGCTGCGTTCTGGCGCGCTGCCGGTGCCGCTGGCGGTGGTCGAGGAACGCACCGTCGGGCCGGACCTCGGTGCGGATTCAATCCGCAAGGGCCTGATCGCGATGGGCATCGGCAGTCTGGCGGTGATCGCGCTGATGATCGCAACCTATGGCCGTTTCGGCATCTATGCCACGGTCGCGCTGGTGTTCAACGTGCTGATGCTGCTCGGGCTGATGGCGCTGGGCGGCTTCACGCTGAGCCTGCCGGGGATCGCGGGCTTCGTCATCACCATCGGCGCGGCGGTCGATGCCAACGTGCTGATCAACGAGCGCATCCGCGAGGAGCGCGCGCGCGGGCGCCGGGTCATCGCCGCGGTCGAGACCGGCTACAAGGAAGCCAGCCGCGCGATCTTCGATGCCAACCTCACCAACCTCATCTCCGCGCTGGCGCTGGGCATGTTCGGCAGCGGCCCGGTGCGCGGCTTTGCGGTGGTGCTGTTCATCGGCATCATCACCTCGGTGTTCACCGGCGTGACCCTCACCCGCATGTTCGTCGCCGGATGGCTGCGCAAGGCGCGCCCCAACGACATCACCATCTGAGGAGCAGGGACACATGAAACTCCTGAAGCTGGTTCCCGACAACACCAATATCCAGTTCCTCAAGCTGCGCGTGCCGTTCTTCCTGCTCAGCCTCGTGCTGATCCTGGGGAGCTGGATCGCGGTGGGGGTCAACGGCCTTGCCTTCGGCGTCGACTTTGCCGGCGGTCAGGAAGTGCGCATGACCTTCACCCAGCAGACTGTCGCCCCGATCCCGAGCTTGCGCGAGAAGATCGCCGGCCTCGGCTATGGCGAGCCGGTGGTGCAGGAGTTCGGCGCCCCCAACCAGGTCTCGATCCGCGTCAAGCTGCCCGACGACGCCGCGGCCGCGCCCGATGCCGCCAAGGCGATCGGCGAGCGCGTGATCGCGACGGTGAGAGCCGACCATGTCGATGCGCGGGTCGACGGCAACGACACCGTGTCGGGCAAGGTCGCCGGCGAGTTCCGCAACCAGGCGATCCTCGCGCTGCTGGCGGCGATGGCGGCGGTCTCGGTCTATATCTGGGTGCGCTTCGAATGGCAGTTCGGCGTGGGCGCGATGTTCGCGCTGGTGCACGACGTGTCGATCACGCTGGGCCTGTTCGCGCTCACCCAGTGGGAGTTCAGCCTGCAGATCGTCGCCGCGATCCTCGCGATCATCGGCTATTCGCTGAACGACACCATCGTCGTTTACGACCGCATCCGCGAGAACCTCAAGAAGTTCCGCAAGATGGAGATGGGCGCGCTGCTCGACCTGTCGGTCAACGAGACGCTGGCGCGCACGGTGATGACCTCGCTGACGCTGTTCATCGCGCTGATCCCGCTGCTGCTGTTCGGCCCGCCGAGCCTGTTCGGCATGGTCGCGGCGATCACCGTGGGCCTGTTCGTGGGCACCTATTCCTCGGTCTACATGGCCGGGCCGCTGCTGATCTGGATGGGGGTGACCACCAACAGCTTCGTCCCCACCGAAACCGCGCTCGACAAGCAGGAAAAGCTCGCCAAGGGGCAGGGTTGATTTCTCGGGTTCGCTAGCGCGAACCGGCAGGTCTGCGCCGCCGTCAGGCGGCCAACAGCCCCTCATAATGCGCCGCCAACGCGGCGGCATTCGCGTCCCAGCTGAAGCCCTCGGTCAGCGCCGCCACCGCCTGGCGTGGGGGCGGTTCGGCGAGGATCGCGTTGATCCCGGCCGCCACCGCATCCGGACCGCGCGCCACCAGCCGCCCGGCCACATCGCTCGCGATCAGCTCGCGCGCGCCGCCCACGTCGCAGGTGACCACCGGCGTCCCGCAGGCGAGCGCCTCGACCCAGGCATTGGCGAGGCCCTCGCTCGCGGTCGGCAGCACCATGACGTCGGCGGCCGACAGCAGCAGCGGCATCAGATCATGGTCGATCGAGCCTGCAAAGAACACGCGCTCGGCTACGCTTTCGCGCTGCGCCTGCGCGCGAAGAGCCGCCTCCGCCTCGCCCTTGCCGATCAGCACCAGCCGCGCCTCGGGAATGGCTTGCAGCGCCTTGATGGCAATGGCCTGACCCTTGCGCTCGATCAGCGCGCCGACACAGGCGAGCAGCGGCACCCCGGCCGGCATGGCAAAGCCCAGCTCCTCGGAAAGCTGGCGGCGCAGCTGCGGGTGATCGAAGGGCCGGAATCGGTCGCGGTCGAGCCCGGTGTAATGCACCGTGATCTTCTCGGCCGGCATCCCCATTGCCGCCATCTGGCGGGCCAGATCATGGCTCACCGCTAGGAGGCCCTTGGCTTGCTGTGCGGCCTCCAGCATCTGGGCGCGGGCAAAGCCTTCCTTGCCCCACAAGGTGATGTCACTCCCGCGCGCCTTGATCGACAGCGGCAGATGCAGCGCGCGCGCGATGCTGGCGGCAGCGGGGCCATCGGGGAAGAAAAACTGCGCATCGACGAGGTCGAACGGCGCCTCGCCGTGGAGGCGCTGCGCCAGCGGCAGCACGGCCCGCGCGATGGCCGCGGCGTTGCGGCGCGAGCCGATGCGCGGGATCAGCGTGAAGCGCGGGCGGTGGACGGTGACGCCGCCTTCCTCGGCCACTTCGGGCAGGTCGGCGAGCGCGCGGTAGCGCCCCAGCACCAGTGGCGGCAGGCCGATGGGATTGACCACCGTAACCCGCCAGTCCCCGCGCTTGGCCAGCGCCTCGACCGAGCGCGCGACGAAGGTGCCGAACCGCGGACCCGCCGGGTTGGGATAGAGTGTCGAGAGGACGAGGACGTGCTTCACGCCGCCTGCCTATCGCCCCCCACGTTAAAGCGCTCTAACCAGCATGAAGGCAACCGCGACCCATGGCGGGTTGTCGACCACCACCTGTTTCTGGCCCGCGCCGGGCGGCAGCAGGCCGACGAGACTGCCGCGCCGGTCAATCAGCCGTCCGAAGGCGAAGCGCCCGCCGGGCTTGGGGACGAGGCAGTCGCGGTTGATCGCCGATTGCACCGCTTGCGGATCGAGCGGGCGCATCCACACCAGATCGCCCGGGCGATATTCTCCGACGCTCTCGGTCACCGCGACCACCATCGCCGGCGACCCATCGCTCTGCGTCAGCGCATCCGGCGCAAGCGCTTCGCGCGGGGCGGTGAGGGCCTGCGGGCCGGCGGCGGTGAGGTCGGCGACGATCTGCGCCGGGGCCGCCGCCTCGTCACGCATCAGGCTGGCGGGTTCGACGCCCATTGCCGCGGCGATCTTGTTCATCCAGCCGAGCGACAGGCGGCGCATCCCGGTTTCGAGCCTGCCGATGGTCTGCGCGGTGGTCGGCGGATCACAGGCGGCGGCAAGATCGGCGAGGGTCAGCCCCTTGGCCTTGCGGATGTCGCGGATGCGGTTGGTCATGTCAGGCCTCAAGCAGCGAAGCGGTAGGGGAACAGAAACGCCTCAAGTAGCGGTTGCGAAGCACAGCCGAAGGCTGAACCGGTAGGCATCAAGAACCCTCGGGAAAGAAATAACCGGATTGGTGATTTTTCTTTCCTACAGATGCACCCTCTTGGCAAGCCTTCTTGGCAACTCAAGCGGAGGATTCGCCCATGAAGCGCCATCTCGTCGAACGCGAACTCACCTCGGAAGGCCCGCGGCAGCGTCCGGCAGGCCCCGGCGGCCTAGCGCGGTCACGCTCGGTGACGGTCAATCTCGCCGAGAGCCCGCTCGCCTGGCTGCATGCGCGCGGGCATCTGTCTGAGCGCCTGTTCGACGCGGGCGAGGCGCTGCGCGCGGATTACGAACGCGCCCAGCTGCCGGCGAGCATCACCATGCGCTGGGACCCGGTGCGATCGAAGTCGACCGCGCCGGGCGGCCTCGACCCTTCCGAGAAGCACATCGCCGCGCGGCGGCGTTTCGATGGGGCGATTTCTGCAGCGGGGCGCGGGCTGGAGGACATCCTGTGGCGCGTGGTCTGCGCGGGCGAGGCGCTTCCGCAAGCGGAAAAGCATCTCGGCTGGCCCTCGCGCAGCGGCAAGCTGGTGCTGCGGATCGCGCTCGAGCGGGTGGCGGATTACTACCGGATCAGGTGAGGCGGATCAGGTGAGGCGGGCGGCAACCGCCGCGCGCAAGGGGGGCAGCACCTCGGCCTCGAACCACGGGTTCTTGGCCATCCACAGGCGCGACCGCCAGGCGGGGTGGGGGAGCGCGACCCGATTGCCGAACTGTCCGAAGGCGCGCACGCGCTGGGTCATGGGCCAGCCCTTGGTCTCGGGCAGATAGCGGGCCTGCGCATGGGTGCCGACGAGCAGGGTTAGCCGGTCCTCAGGCAGGTGGCTGAGGACGGCGTCATGCCACTGCGGCGCACACTCGCGGCGCGGCGGGGCATCGCCGCCCGCCGCCTTGCCGGGGTAGCAGAAGCCCATCGGCATCTGCGCGAGCCTTGCCTCGTCGTAGAAGGTGGGCTTGTCGATCCCGAGCCAGCCGCGCAGCCGGTCGCCGCTGTCGTCGTCCCATGGCACGCCCGAGAGGTGCACCTTGGTGCCGGGTGCCTGGCCGATGATGAGGATGCGCGCGGTCGCCGAGAAGCGGGTGATCGGGCGCGGGCCCAAGGGCAGGTGCGCCGCGCACAGGGTGCAGGCGTTGATGGCGGCCTTGAGGTCGTCGATGCTGTCCTGTGCCCCCTCTGCGGGTGCGCTCATCCCTCGACCAGCTCGGCGAGGGTGAGCCAGCGCTCTTCGGCCGCGTCCTTCTCGGCCCGCGCATTGGCGATGCCTTGCGAGATGGCGGCGAAGCGGGCGGGGTCGGTGGTGTAGAGCGCGGGGTCCGAGAGCAGCGCCTCACCCTTGGCGATCGCGGCGTCGAGTTCGGCGATCCGGGCGGGCAGGATCTCGTAGTCGCGCTGGTCCTTGTAGGACAGTTTCGGCGCGGCGGCGGGCCGGGCGGTGGCGGCCGGTTGTTGAGCAGTCGTTGCACGGTCGTGCGCAGGTGGTTGCGCGGTCTTGCCGGGCTTGTGCGCGGGCCGTCGCTTGGCTTCCCAGTCGGCGTAACCGCCTGCGACAATGTCCACCTTGCCCGACCCGTCGAGCCCCAAGGTGACGGTGACGGTGCGGTCGAGGAAGTCGCGATCGTGGCTGACGATCAGCACGGTGCCGTCGAAATCGGCGATGACTTCCTGAAGAAGATCAAGGGTTTCAAGATCGAGGTCGTTGGTCGGCTCGTCGAGCACCAGCAGGTTGGCGGTGCGCGCGAACTCGCGGGCGAGCAGGAGGCGCGAGCGCTCTCCGCCCGAGAGGATGCCGATCTTGGTGTCGACGAGGCCGGGATCGAACAGGAAGTCCTTGAGATAGGCCATGACATGCTTGCGCACCCCCCGAACGTCGATCCAGTCGCCGCCCTCGGCCAAGACCTGGCGGACCGTCGCGCCCGGTGCGAGGAGTGTCCTCTGCTGGTCGATCATCACCCCCGACAAGGTGCGCGCGTGGGTGACGGAACCGGTGTCGCTCTCGATCTCTTTGGTGAGCAATTTCAACAGCGTGGTCTTGCCTGCGCCGTTCGACCCGACGATTCCGATGCGGTCGCCGTTCTGGATGCGCAAGCTGAAGGGCTTGATGACCGCGCGCTCCCCGTAAGTCTTTGAAATATTTTCGGCGACGATCACCGACTTCGACTTGAAGTCATCGTCGCTCGCCAGTTTCAGCTTGGCAGTGCCCGCGCCCGAGATCATCGCCGCCCTGACGGCGCGCATCTGGTGAAGCTTCTCGAGCCGCCCCTGGTTGCGCTTGCGCCTTGCGGTCACCCCGCGCTCGAGCCAGTGCGCCTCGATTTTCAGTTTCGCATCAAGGCGATCCGCGTTGCGTGCCTCCTCGGCGTAGACGGTCTCCTCCCACGCCTCGTAGCCGCCGAAGCCGACCTCCTTGCGCCGCATCGTCCCGCGGTCGAGCCACAGGGTCGCGCGAGTCAGGCGGGTGAGGAAGGTGCGGTCGTGGCTGATGGTGATGAAGGCACCGCGGTAGCGCGAGAGCCAGTCCTCGAGCCACTCGATGGCGGCAAGATCGAGGTGGTTGGTCGGCTCGTCGAGGAGGAGCAGGTCGGGGTCCTGCGCCAGCGCGCGGGCGATCGCGGCGCGGCGCTTCTCGCCGCCGCTGGCGGTGGCGGCCGGGCGGCTCATGTCGATGCCGAGCTGGCCGGCGATGGCCTCGACCTCGTGTCGCTCAGGCGGATCCTCGCCGCCGATGGCAAAGTCCATCAACGTCGCATGTGGTGCAAAGTCGGGGTCCTGCTCGAGCGACACGATGCGCGTGCCCGGCTTGACGCGGCGCTGGCCCCTGTCGGGCTCGAGCCGCCCTGTGACGAGGCGCAGAAGCGTGGTCTTGCCCGCGCCATTGCGCCCGATCAGCGCCAGCCGGTCACCGGGCAGCACATGCAGGTCGATCGGCGCCGCGCCGCTGGTCGGGGTCGGCCCGCCGAACAGCCAGCGGCCGCCCTGCTGCAAGGCCACGCCTTCGAGCGAGAAGATGGGAGGCTGTGCCATGGTGCGCCGCACCTAGGGACTGCGCGGCCAAGCGGCAAGCCTGCGTATCCCGCGTGGTTCAGTCTCGCGAAAGGCGAGGCGTTCCAAAGGCGCGGCTAATCGGAGGAATTGCATATGTTGAAGCCTGCCACCCTGTTCGCTGCCGCCTCGGCGCTGATGCTGCCCGCTGCCGCTTTCGCCGCGCCGCAGGTCAATCTTGCGCCCACGGGGCCGGTGGTCGAACTCAGCATCTACGAGAGCATCGATGCCTCGCCCGATCAGGTCACGATCGGCGCGGGCGTCACCACCACCGCGCCCTCGGCCAGCGAGGCGATGCGCCAGAACGCGGCCGAGATGACCAAGGTGATCGCCCGCATCAAGGCGCTCGGGATCGCCGAGAAGGACATCCAGACCGCTGGCATCGCGCTCGGCCCGCAATATGACTATCAGGACAGCGGGCCGGTCTTCCGCGGCTATCAGGCCAGCAACCGGGTGAGCGTCATCCTGCGCAAGATCGACGATACCGGCCGCGTGCTCGATGCGCTGGTCGAAGCGGGCGCGACCGACATCGGCGGACCGAGTTTCACCATCGCCGACGACACCGCCATCAAGGAGCAGGCCCGCAAGGCCGCCGTCGCGCGCGGCGCGGCGCAGGCGCGGGCCTATGCGGCGATGCTCGGCTATGCGGACATCCGGGTGCTTGCCGTTGCGGAGAGCATCGAGGGCAGCGTGCCGCTCTACGCGGCCGCCAAGACGGTGGCACTCGAGGCGACCTCCACCCCGATCCAGCCCGGTCGGGTCTCGACCGGGGTCAACGTGACGATCACCTACGAATTGGTCGGCAAATCCGCCGCCGGAACCGGTTAAGCCATTCACGGCTTGTTCAATGGACATCTGCTAGGCACAATCCTGTCATGAACCTTCGCTCCGCCATCCTCCTTGCCTCGCTTGCCGCCGCCACGCTGGCGGGTGCGCCCGCGTCTGCGGAGCCGGACAAGCTGCGCGGCGAGCAGGGCGAGGCGCGGCGCGAGGCGCAGGCAGGCAACATCATGCGTTCCGGCGAGATCGAGGCGAAGATCCTGCCCCAGATGCGCGATGCCGAATATCTCGGCTTTGCCTACGATTCGACCGCGCGCGCCTATCGCCTCAAGTTCATCAAGGATGGCCGCGTCACCTATGTCGATGTCGACGCCCGCACCGGGCGCATCATCGGCCGTTCGCGCTGACGGCGGGCTGATGGGCACTGAGCGGGGGAAAGCGGCCCGAAGGGCGCAAGCGCCTTGCTTGACGCCTGCGGCCCAAAAGCGCACGAACCCAGCGGACATCAATCAGGAAACCGGGGACCCATGCGCATTCTGATCGTCGAAGACGAACCGACCCTTGGCGCACAGTTGAAGGCGACGCTGGAGGGGCAGGGCTATGCCGTAGACCTCTCGGTCGATGGCGAGGACGGGCACTTCATGGGCTCGACCGAGGATTACGATGCGGTGGTGCTTGACCTTGGCCTGCCCGAGATCGACGGGCTGACCGTGCTCGGCATGTGGCGGCGCGAGGGCCGGGCCTTCCCGGTGCTGGTGCTGACCGCGCGCGATTCATGGAGCGACAAGGTCGCAGGCCTCGATGCGGGCGCCGACGATTACCTCGCCAAGCCGTTCCAGACCGAGGAACTGATCGCCCGCCTGCGCGCGCTGATCCGCCGCGCGAGCGGCAATACTTCCTCTGAACTCACCGCCGGTGACGTGCGGCTCGATACCCGCTCGGGCCGGGTGACGCTCGCAGGCGAGCCGGTCAAGCTGACCGCGCAGGAATACAAGCTGCTGAGCTACCTCATGCACCACAAGGGCAAGGTGGTGAGCCGCACCGAACTGATCGAACACATCTACGATCAGGACTTCGACCGGGATTCGAACACCATCGAAGTCTTCGTCACCCGCATCCGCAAGAAGCTCGGCGCAGACGTGATAACCACCATCCGTGGCCTCGGTTACAGCCTCGACGACCCCGCCGACCAGCCGCGCGCCTGAGGCGCCGGCCGGCGGCGGCGATGCCTCCGTGACCTTGCCTGCGGGCGGGGCGAAGGACGTGCACGAGGCCGCCCCGGCACCCGCCGTTTCCAAGCCGCGCGCCAGCCTCGCCCGGCGCATGGGGCTGATCGCGGCGGGGTGGATCTTCGTGCTCCTGCTGGGCGGCGGCCTCGCGCTCGAACGCACCCTGACCTCGCAGGTCGAGGCCAATTTCGACGAACAGCTCGATTACCAGCTCACCGCGATGATCGCCTCGGCCGAGATCGATGCCAGCGGGGAGGTGTGGTTCTACCGCACGCTGGGCGACCAGCGCTTCCTCGAGCCCGGCAGCGGGCTCTATTGGCAGATCTCGGGCGGCAATTTCGAACCCTGGCCCTCGCGCAGCCTGTGGGACCGGACGCTGAAGCTCCACGGGGCCGAGGGGAAGGGCGCGCACTTCGACAGCGAGGTGCACATATACAATTCCGACCAGTTCGCCGGCGAGCCGCTGCGGATTGCCGAGCGCACTGTGATCCTCCCCGGAAGCGAGACGCGCTGGACCTTCGCGGTTGCCAGCGCCACCGAGCAGATGGACACGCAGATCGGGCGCGTGCGGCTGATCCTGATCTGGAGCTTTGCGGTGCTCGGCCTCGGCCTGCTTGTCATGGCGCTGCTCCAGATCCGCTACGGCCTCTCGCCCTTGCGACGCGTGCGCGCGGCGATTCAGAACCTGCGCACCACCGGCGCGAACCGCATCACCGATCCCCTCCCACTGGAAGTGCAGCCGCTGGTCGAGGAGCTGAACGCGCTGCTCGAACATTCCGAGCGGCAGGCCGAGGAAGCGCGGCGGCACGCGGGCAATCTGGCACATGCATTGAAGACCCCGCTCACCGTGCTCACCAATGCTGCGACCGCGCGCGCGCCCGACCTCGGCGATGCGGTGATGCGCGAGACCCGGACGATGCAGCGCCATGTCGACCACCACCTCGCCCGCGCCCGCGCCGTCGGCCGCCGCGCGGTTGGGCATGCGCGCACCAATGTGATGGCGAGCGCCGAGGCCGTGCGCCGCGCGGTCGAAAGGCTCTATCCCGAGGGGCGGCTGGACATTGCGGGCGACCGGGAGGCGCTGGTCTCGCTCGAACGGCAGGACCTCGACGAACTGCTCGGCAACCTGATCGAGAACGCGGCGAAGTATGGCGGCGGCTCCGTGTTCGTCACCATCGACCCCGACGAGGCCGAGCGCGACCCGAAGATGTGCCTCATCTGGGTCGAGGATGACGGCACGGGCATTCCCGAGGCCGAGCGCATCCGCATCTTCGATCGCGGCGTCCGGCTCGACACCGGCAAGCCCGGCACCGGCCTCGGCCTTGCGATCGTGCGCGATGTGGCGGAGATCTACGGCGGCAGCGTTATGCTCGGGGAGAGCGAAGATCTCGGCGGGCTGCTGGTCGAACTGCGTCTGCCGCGCGCCGATTGAGCCTGCGCGAAGGGTTTTTTCAGCGCCAGCGTTATAGGGGCGAAGACACCGCCGCAAACAGGCCATTTGCGAACCTATGAACACTGCGACCGAGCCAGCTCCCGCGACCATGCTCGCCCCGCCGCCGGGCGATGATGCGGCGTGGGCGGCTCGGGTGGCGGCGCGCGAGCCGCAAGCCTTGCGGGAGATGATCGCGCGGCACGGCGCGGCGCTCCACCGAGTCGCCTATCGGATGACCGGCGACGCGCACGAGGCCGAGGACATCGTGCAGGAGGCGATGCTGCGACTGTGGGACAATGCGCCCGCCATCGCGGCCAAGCATCCTGTCGGCAGCCAGGCGGCGGCGCGGCTCAGGCTAGGCGGCTGGCTCCAGCGGGTGGCGACCAACCTCGCCATCGACCGCCTGCGCCGCGCCCGGCGCCTGTCGGGAGGCGAGGTGCCCGAGGAGGAGGACGGCGCCCCGCTGGCCGATGCAGTGATCGAGGCGGGTGAGCGCGACAATCTGGCGCGCTC
The DNA here is from genome assembly GCF_023653175.1 of Erythrobacter sp. Lineage (GTDB taxonomy): Bacteria > Pseudomonadota > Alphaproteobacteria > Sphingomonadales > Sphingomonadaceae > Erythrobacter. Next base: position 27,931 of record NZ_JAMNXL010000006.1, read on the forward strand.
GCTGGTGCTCGGCCTGCCCGAACGCCAGCGCGCCGCGATCGTGCTGACCTATTACGAGGAGCTGCCCAATGCTGAGGCGGCCGAAGCGATGGATATGAACATCAAGGCCTTCGAAAGCCTGCTCCACCGTGCCCGGACGGCGCTGCGGCAGGCCCTGACGGCGCAAGGAGATGCGCCATGAGCGTGAACGAACAAGCCAACAGGGGCACCGGCCCCATTGCCCCCGGCAGCCCGCTCGCGCGTGTGCTGGACGGCTACGGTGCGCCCGATCTTCCCGCAGGCTTTGCCGAGCGGGTGCTCGCCGCTGCCGAAGCACGCCCCGCTCCGCTCCCCGACCTGCGCCGCCCTGTGCGCAGCCGCCGCTGGCGGATAGGCCAGCGCATCGCCATCGGCGTCGCCAGCTTCGGCGCGCTCGCGAGTGCGGCGGCGGCGACGGGCCTGCTCGAGCAGCTCGCCATCCCCGTGCCCTCGGCCAACAAAGTGTGGGCCAGCCTCACCGGCAGCGCGCCGGCCGCGGCCGCGCCCGAGCCGGTCGTCGCCGCGCCCGCGCCTGCTCCCACCTCCGCAGCCGTAGTCATCGACGGCCCGATCGACACGCCCGAGGAATTGCAGGAGACCTTCCGCCGCGTCGATCAGGTGCGCGCAGGCCGCCGCGAGGAGCGTCGCGCGATCATCGACCAGCGCATCAAGTCCGAGATCGAGCGCCGCCGCGCCGCAGGGCTCCCTGTGCCTGCGCCCGAGGAAGAGGCGCGGCTGCGCGCCCGGATCGAACAGGCGGTCACGGCCCGCGAACAGCGCGCCGATGCCGCCGCCGCCGCACGGCGCGAGGCGATGCAGCGCAAGGTCGAGAACGGCGAGGCGCTGACCCGCGAGGACATGACCGGCCGCAAGCCGGTCAGCCCCGAGGCGCGCGAGCGGTTCCGCGGCCTGCGCGACCTGCCCCCCGGCGAGCGCGCCAAGGCGTGGCGCGAGCTGTCGCCCGAGGAGCGCCGCGCGCTCGCCGACGAGCTGCGTGCCCGCCGCGCGGCGCGGTTGCCCCAGCCACCTGCGCCCGAGCCTGCTGATGTCCCGGCACAGGACACCCCGCCGCCTTCCGAATGAAATTCTCCGGCGGCCGCGAAGGGCATTTGCGGCTGCGGCGTTGAAGTCTTGTCACCGGCAGCGCCTCAGCTTGCCGCCGCCGGGACAGATCAACGCCTTGAAGGCATGGAGGAATGTGACGATGTTCAAGACCCCGATGATGATCGCCTCGCTCGCCGCAATTGCGCTTGCCGCGCCTCTTGCCGCGCAGGAGAAGAGCCGCACCAAGACCTATGATGGTCCCAACGCCACCGCGACCAAGACCACCACCGTCAACCCCGAAACCGGCACCGCCACCCGCGACCGCGCGGTGACCAACGTCAGCACCGGCAAGACCGCCACCAGCAGCGCCGTGCGCCAGCGCACCGAGACCGGCTCGACCATCGGCGTCGTCCAGACCGGCCCGAACGGCGGCACCCGCAGCCTCGAGGGCGAGCGCGTGCGCACCGAAGGGGGCTCGACCTTCACCGGCAGCGCCACCGGTCGCGGCGGCCAGACCTACGGGCTTGGGGGCAGCCGCAGCCGTGACGGCCAGGGCAATTCGCAGGCGAGCCAGAGCGTCACCAACGGCGCGGGCGAGACCATCGCCGCGCGCGACCGCGTCACCACTCGCGGCAATGGCCAGGTCAGCACCACCGTCAACAAGACCCGCGCCCAGGGCGTCTCGCGCCCGCCGCGCGCTCGCCGCCCGCGCGGCTGAAGATCACGATTGCGCCGCTCCGGCAGGCGGCGTGGCCCCGCTCGCCTGCCCGTTGTTCTTGCAAAGGAGCGCGCGTTCTGGGGCACGCCGGCCGGACAAGCGGCGGCGTGCCCCTTTTTTGCACGCCCGGTTCACCGCCGGTTCAAGCCCTCCAAGCGACTGAATTCGCGTAGCGCTTGTCTGGAGGCGATGACGTGAACCGAGGCCCCCGCACCGTCCTGATCCTCGCCCCGTTGCTGCTCACCGGATGCGCCGCGGATTCGCTCGAGGCCGAGCGCACGGTGTTCCACAACCCCTATGCCCCGGCGGCCCTCGACCCGGACGGGATCGGCCCGCAATGCGAGACCACCGCGCGGGCTGGTGATGCGACCTGTCTTGGCGTGCCGCTCACGCGGAAGGGGCGGGGCAATGCCATCGGGGTGCCGCTCGCCGAGGGGCCGCGCCTCACCCGCGCCCAGCGCCGCCTGCTGCGCGAGCGTGCCGAACTGCTTGAAGCGCTGCGCCAGCAACCGGCGATCCCGCCGCCGCTTCCGCCTCCGCCACCGATAGCCGCGCCAACGCCGGCGCCGTGAACCGCCTCAGCCCGCTGCTGCGCGTTCGTGGTGGCGGATCACCTCGTCGATGATGAAGCGCAGGAACTTCTCGGAGAACTCGGGGTCGAGATCGGCCTCCTCCGACAGCTTCCTCAGCCGCGCGATCTGGCGCGCCTCGCGCTCGGGATCGGCGGGGGGGAGGGTGGCTTTCGCCTTGTACTCGCCCACGGCTTGCGTGATCCGGAACCGCTCGGCCAGCATGTGGATGATCGCCGCATCGATATTGTCGATGCTCTTGCGGAAGCCTGCCAGAATCGGATCGGGCTCGGTTGGGTGTTGCGGATCATGCGCCATCGCGCGCGAAACTAGCAGCAATTCTGCGCTTGCCAAGCACGCTGGGGCCGCCCTAGGAGCCAAGGCAGCATGAGTGCCGACATCATTCCCATGCCGCGCAAGGCACCGACGCTGGATCCGATGCTGTCGCTGACGGCCGGCGGCATGAATTCCGTGAACGCGGTGATCCTCGACCGGATGCAGAGCGAGATCCCGCTGATCCCGCGGCTGGCCGGGCACCTGATCTCGGGCGGCGGCAAGCGGCTGCGGCCGATGCTGACGCTCGCAGGCGCGGAGCTGGTCGGCTACCAGGGCACGCGCCACCACAAGCTTGCCGCTGCGGTCGAGTTCATCCACACCGCTACGCTGCTGCACGATGACGTGGTCGACGGCAGCGAGCTGCGGCGCGGGAAGGCTGCGGCCAATATCATCTTCGGCAATCCCGCGACCGTGCTGGTGGGCGACTTCCTGTTCAGTCGGGCCTTCGAACTGATGACCGAGGACGGATCCTTGCGCGTCCTCTCGATCCTCAGCCGCGCCAGTGCGGTGATCGCGGAAGGCGAGGTCTCGCAGCTTTCCGCCCAGCGCCAGATCAACACCAGCGAAGAACAATACCTCCACATCATCGGCGCCAAGACCGCTGCGCTGTTCGCTGCCGCCAGCCAGATCAGCGCGGTGGTGGCCGAGTGCTCGGAGGAGCAGGAGCGCGCGCTCGAGGCCTATGGCCGCAACCTCGGCGTCGCCTTCCAGCTGGTCGATGACGCGATCGACTACGATTCCGACGCCGCCGAAATGGGCAAGGATCAGGGCGACGATTTCCGTGAGGGCAAGATGACCCTGCCGGTGATCCTCGCCTATGCCCGCGGCGGGGAGGATGAGCGCAAGTTCTGGAAGGACGCTATCATCGGCCACCGCTCGTCCGACGCGGACCTTGCTCACGCGATCGGGCTGATCGGCAAGCACAACGCGCTCGAAGACACCCGCGAGCGCGCGCGCCACTTCGCGCACCGGGCGATCGATGCGATCTCGATCTTCCCCGATGGCAAGGCCCGGGCCGCCATGGCGGAAGCTGCGCAATTCGCGGTCGCGCGCGGGCACTGAGCCAGCTATCGGCGGGGCGATGACCCCCGACCTTCCCATCACGGCCGTCCTCGCGCAGATCCGCGCCGCGCTTGGCGTGGCGGGCGCTGCTGTGCTCATCGCGCCGCCAGGGGCGGGCAAGACCACAGCAGTCGCGCTGGCCCTGCTGGGCGAGGCATGGTGCAGCGGCCAGATCATCATGACCTCCCCCCGCCGTGTCGCCGCCCGCGCCGCGGCCGAGCGCATGGCAGAAATGCTGGGGGAGAAGCCGGGCGAGACCATCGGCTACATGACCCGGCTCGACAGCAAGGTTTCAGGCCGAACCCGCATTCTGGTGGTGACCGAAGCCATTCTCGTGAACCGGCTGGTCGACGATCCCGAGCTGCCCGGTGTATCCGCGCTGCTGTTCGACGAGGCGCATGAACGCGCGCTCGACAGCGATCTGGGTCTGGCGCTGGCGCTCGAGACCCGCGCGGTGCTGCGCGAAGATCTCAGGGTGCTGGTGATGTCGGCGACCATCGACGGCGCGCGATTTGCCCGGTTGCTGGGCGAGGATGCCGCGATCATCGAGAGCGAGGGGCGCAGTTTTCCGCTTGCGATCAAATGGCTTGGCGGTGACGCCTCGCAAGGCATCGAAGATCGGGTGGCGGCCGCCGTGATGACCGCATGGCGCGAGGATGCGGGCGACATCCTCGCCTTCCTCCCCGGCGTGCGCGAGATCGAGCGGGTCCGCGAGCGGCTGGAACCGCGCCTTGCGGGCACGCCGATCCATCCGCTCCACGGCCAGATCGAGCCCGCCGCCCAGCGCGCCGCGATCCGCCGCGACCCCGAGGGCCGCCGCCGGATCGTGCTGGCGACCGCGATTGCCGAGACCTCGCTGACGCTCGATGGGGTGAGCGTGGTGGTCGATTCCGGCCTTGCGCGCCTCGCGGAGTTCGACCGCGCAGCGGGCACCACGCACCTCGTCACCCGCCGCGCCAGCCAAGCCTCGGCGGAGCAGCGCGCGGGGCGCGCGGCGCGGCAGGGGCCGGGGGTGGCCTATCGCTTGTGGGAGGAGGCCGCGCATGCCGGGCTCCCGCCTTTCGCGCCGGCCGAGATCATGCAGGCCGACCTTGCCCCGCTGCTGCTGCGGCTGGCGAAGTGGGGCACGGCGGACCCGGCTGCGCTGGCGTGGCTCGATGCGCCGCCCGACTCCTCGGTGGCCGCGGCAAGGCGCGCGCTGGAGGGTTTGGGCGCGATTGACGGGGCCGGGCGGATCACCGCGCTCGGGCAAGCGATCGCGAGCCTGCCGATGGCGCCCGATCAGGCCGCAGCCGTGCTCCATGGCGCGGCGGCGGGCGTGGGCGAGGATGCGGCGCGGCTGGTCATGCTGCTCCAGGAGCGTGGGCTGGGCGGGCGCGGCGAGGACCTGATGCAGCGCCTCGCCCGCTGGCGCGGCGACCGCGCGCCGCGTGCTGTCGCTGCGGCAGGCATTGCGCGGGGCTGGGCGGGGCAGGGGGGCAAGCTCGCCAGCGTGATCGGCGAGAGCCCCGCCACGGATGCGGCCGAAGCCATCGCACTCGCCCGACCGGATTTCGTCGCGCGCCGCCGGGATGCCAGCGGCGAGCATTGGCTGAGCGCCGGGGGCAGGGGCTACATCCTCGACCCGGCCTCGCCATTGGCCCGCGCCGAGTGGATCGTGGTCGGCGACGCGCAGGGCCAAGCCAAGGGGGCGCGCATCACCGCAGGCGCCGAGATAGCCCCCGAACGCATCCCCGCACTGTTTGCGAGCGAGCTTCAGGAGCGCGTCACAACCCGCTGGAACAACGAGAAGAACCGCGTCGAGGCACGGCGCGAGCGCCGCCTTGGCGCGATCATTCTGGCGAGCGCGCCCGAAGCCTTGCCCGATCCCGCGCTGCTTGTGGATATACTTGTGGAGAAGGCGCTGGAGAAGCTGGGGGAACTTCTGCCCGCCGGCTTCCTCGCCCGCGCCCGCTTTGCCGGGGTCGAGGCGGTTTCGCCCGAGGCCCTGAGTGCGCGCGCCGCCGACTGGCTCGCCCCGCTGCTCGCCGGCCGCCGCGATCTAGACCTGCCGCCGCACCGCTTTGCGGACGCCGCGCTGGGCCTGCTCGACTGGAACGGACGGCAAGCGCTCGACCGCGCCGCGCCCACCCACTTCACCTCGCCTGCCGACACCCGGCACCCCATCGATTATGCGGGCGACGATGCTCCCAGTGTGGAGGTGCGGGTGCAGGGGGTTTTCGGGCTCGACGTGCAGCCGATGATCGGGGCGACGCCGCTGCTCCTCAAACTCACCAGCCCCGGCGGGCGCCCGGTGCAATCGACCCGCGACCTGCCCGGCTTCTGGCGCGGTAGCTGGCGCGATGTGGTCAAGGACATGAAGGGTCGCTATCCCAAGCACCGCTGGCCCGATCAGCCATGGCTCGAACGCCCGAGCATGAAGACCAAAAACGCCTTCAACCGCAGCGATTCGTGAGTTAAGGGCCACCCTATGAGCGCACGCATCTATCAGAAGCCCAAGCACGCCATGCAGTCCGGCAAGGCCCACATCGATGAGTGGGTGCTCGAGTTCGAGCAGTCGGAAGCCCGCTTCGCCGATCCCCTGATGGGCTGGACGGGCAGCGCCGACACCCAGTCGCAGGTGCGCCTGACCTTCCCCGACAAGGACGCCGCGCGCGCCTATGCCGAGAAATACGGCATTCCCGCGCGTGTGCTGGCCACGCCTCCCAAGCGGCTCAAGCTCCAGGCCTACGCGGATAATTTTCGCTGAGTTGACGTTTCGGTTCGCCGACGCCATATGCCCAACCGGGAGTCGGGTGGACGTTTGCGTCCGCTCACCGTGTCAGGTCCGGAAGGAAGCAGCACAGGTGGATTGCGGCGGGTCGCCCGGCTCCTTTTTCACCCACGTCGCCGCCATGCCTTGCATGACAAACCGCGTCCGAGCGCCTAGCTTGGTCCAATGAGCGATTCCGATCCCGAACTCCCCGAGGAAGACACCGGGCCGACCGCTGCCGAGCTCGAGGCGGCGGGGCAGAATGCGCTTTTCGGCGATCCCCTGCCTGAGCCTGCACTCGCCCCGGTGGCCGCGCCCGTCGCACCGCCGCCAGCGCCCGCTCAGGCTGCTTCCAAGCCGTATCGCGTGCTCGCCCGCAAGTATCGCCCGCAGACCTTCTCCGAGCTGATCGGGCAGGAGGCGATGGTGCGCACACTTGCCAATGCCATCGCCCGCGACCGGCTGGCCCATGCCTTCCTGATGACCGGGGTGAGGGGGGTCGGCAAGACCTCGACCGCGCGGCTCATCGCCAAGGCGCTGAACTGCGTCGGCCCCGACGGGCAGGGAGGGCCGACGATCGACCCCTGCGGCGTCTGCGAGCCATGCACCGCGATCGCCGAGGGCCGCCATATCGACGTGATCGAGATGGACGCGGCCTCCAATACCGGCGTCGACGACGTGCGCGAGATCATCGAGCAGGTGCGCTATGCGGCCGTCTCGGCGCGCTACAAGATCTATATCATCGACGAAGTCCATATGCTGTCGCGCAATGCTTTCAACGCTTTGCTCAAGACACTTGAGGAACCGCCGCCGCATGTGAAGTTCCTGTTCGCCACCACCGAGGTCGACAAGCTGCCGGTCACGGTGCTGAGCCGGACCCAGCGCTTCGACCTGCGCCGTATCCCTGCGCCGATGCTGGCCGAACATTTTGCGCGGGTCTGCGGCCTCGAAGGCGTCGAGGCGGATACCGAGGCGCTCTCGATCATCGCCAACGCTGCCGAAGGATCGGTGCGCGACGGGCTCTCGATCCTCGACCAGGCCATTGCCCATGCCGACCTCGACGGCGAGGGCAAGGTCACCGCCGCCCGCGTGCGCGACATGTTGGGGCTTGCCGACAAGAGCGCGCAGCGCCGGCTGCTCGGACATGTTTTGTCGGGCGATGCCAAGGCTTTGCTGGCGGCGGTTGACGAACAATATGCATTGGGCGTCGAGCCGCTCGCGCTGATGCGTGCGCTGATGGACCTCGTCCACCGCGTCACCCTCGCGCAGGTCTCGGGGACTGCGCCCGATGGCCCGTCCGAGGACGAGCGCGCCGCGCTCGCCGATTTCGCCGCGCGGCTCGGGCCGGCGGAATTGCACCGGTTGTGGCAATTGCTCCTCAAGGGCCATGACGAGGTGCGCACCGGGCCCGATCCGCTGGTTTCGCTGCAGATGGCGCTGCTGCGCATCCTCCACGCCGCGCAAATGCCCGATCCGGGCAAGCTCGCACGGCGAATCGAAGAGTTGGCGGCGAGCGGCCTCGCTGCCGCGCCCGCGCCTGCCGGTGCCGCTCCGGCGCCCGCGCCCGTCGCCAATTCGTCCAACCAGGGCCCCAATCAGACCTGGGCCGCACTGGTCGACGAGATCGACGCCTCGGGCCAGCTGCGCATCGCCCAGATGATGCGCGACCGGGTGCGGGTGATCGAACTCGGCCCCGAACGCCTCGTTTATGAGCAAGCCGACAATTTCCCCGATGACCCTGCGCCCGAGATCCGCGAGGCGCTGTTCAAGCTCACGGGCAAGCGCTGGCAGATCGAGCGTGGCACCGGAACCCCGCAGCCCAGCTTGCGCGAAGCCGCCGAGGCCGCCGCCGCTGCCGAGGACGCGCGCATCCGCTCCGATCCGCTGGTCAGAGCCGCCTTCGAAGCCTTCCCCGATGCCGAGCTGATCGGTTCGGAACCCCGCGCCGCCGCTGGCGGTAGCCCCCCCTGGAATTGATGGAGTATCCCCCGATGAAGTCGATGGAAGAGATGATGGCAGCCGCGCAGCAAGCCGCCGAGACCATCCAGAAGCAGATGAACGAGATGCAGGTGAAGCTCGACTCGATCGAGGTCGAGGGCACGGCGGGCAGGGGCCTCGTCAAGGTCCGCGCCAGCGCCAAGGGCCGCATCCTCGGCGTCGCGATCGACGACAGCCTGATGAACGCCGACGACAAGCAGATCCTCGAGGATCTCGTCGCCGCCGCCTTCAACGACGCGCGCGACCGGGCGGATCGGGTGTCGGAACAGGAGATGAAGGCCATGCAGTCACAGATGGGCCTGCCGCCGGGGTTCAACCTGCCCGGGCTGGGGTGAGGCCAGTGGCGGCACGCGGCGCGATGCTGGTGACCGGAATGCTGCTCTCGGTTGCCGCCATTGGTTCTGCAGGCCGCGCGCAGGACCAGGGGGCGGCGCAGCCTCCGTCCGGCGCTGTCATCCAAGCTCTTCAGGAGACAAGGATGGGCCCGGTGTGCTGGGCGGCGATCGTGGAGTCCATCCGCCAGGTCGGCACCCGCTGCCATCCGGGAGAGAACCCCGCGCTTGCCGTTGAGCTCGATCAGGCCACTGCGCAGCTTGGCGCGATGTTCGTGGCGCGCGGCTGGACACCGCAGCAGCTTGAGGGCTTCCGCCGTCAGATGGGCGAGGCCGACACGCCCACCGAAAAGCTCTGCGCGAATACCGAGGCGACCGAGATGTATCGCGGTTTTGCCAGCGCGGACATGGCCGATCTGCGAGCGACAACCGAGACGATGCTTGCCCGGCCCGGCCCGCCCCAATGGGGCGCTTGCCTCTAGACGACCTTTCGTCCGAAGCCTCCCTGCGCGGCAGGCGCGCGGGCGGGGACGGGCTTGCTGGGTGAGGATGCGGCCGGCGGTTCAGGCTCCGCCTCCTCCCGCGCCTTGCGGTGCTGCATGTAGCGTTCGAAGGCTGCGTCGGCGTCGAAGTCCGACAGCGGCTCGGCATCCTCGGCAAAACGGCTGCCGCCTTGGGGCTTGCGATAGGTCTTGCCCGTTGCCACGCCCCACAGGTCGGCCAGTGCGCTGCGCAGACCGCGCCAGATGCAGATGTTGCCTGCCGCCACCATCAGCAGCTTGGGGAGGGTGCCGGCCAGCCCTGTGTCCATGATCGCCTGGGACGCGCCTCCGCCGTGCAGCGCGACGGCGGCAATGTTGAGGCCGAGGCCGCAGGCAATCCAGATCACGGTCTTCATCGCGCGTCGCTCCGGTTCGCACGGATCCCGGAATAGCCGGTGAGGGTTAACGCCGCGTGGGGATCTGCCTTTCGCTGCATTCGAGGGCGCGACGCTATCGGAGCGAAGGTCAGGCGCCCTTGCGTCCGAACCCGCGCGGTTGCGGCGGCGGCACGCTCTGGTCCGACGCGCGAGGAGCTTGCGGCCCGCTGTCGCCGCGCCGCTCCATGTAGCGGGCGAAGGCTGCATCGGCATCGAAACTGTCGGAGCCGTCGGCGGGCAGGGCGTCGGTCAGACGGCGGGCGGGCCGCGCACCTCCCTCTGGGCCGTTTCCGCCTGATCCGCCGCCCCGGTTTCTGCCCGTGAAGGTGTCCCACACAACCCGGCCCGCCTTGATGAAGCAGAACGCAGCGCCGAGCAGAACTCCAATACCGAGAAAGTAGATCGGCAGACGCTCGCTTGAGGTCGCTCCCCGGTCGCCGATAGCTTCGATCAACCGCGCAAGCGTGAGCAACACCCAGCCGCCCATGACCCAGAACATCGCTTTCATCTCTGCCTCCTGTGCGATGCAGGCGAGCCTAAGCCCAAAGTCTTAATTGTCGGTCATTCATGTCCACAACCTAGCCCGCGTGCCCCATTGCGATGGGCCCGCCCGCTTCCCATATCTCCGTCATGACCCATACCTATCCCCTCCTCCCCCTGCGCGATATCGTCGTCTTCCCCGGCATGGTCGTGCCCCTGTTCGTCGGGCGCGACAAGTCGGTGGCGGCGCTTGAGGCGGCGATGGAGGCGTCGAAAGACATTGTTCTGCTCGCCCAGCTCGATCCGGGCTGCGACGATCCGGAGGGCGATGATCTCTATGATGTGGGCGTGATCGCTCAGGTGCTCCAGCTCCTGAAGCTGCCCGACGGCACGGTGCGCGTGCTGGTCGAGGGCAAGAGCCGTGCGCGGCTCAGCGCGCTGGAGGATCTCGGCACGCACCTCCTTGCCGAGGTCGAGAGCATCGCGCCCGAGACGGTCTCGGGCAGCGAGGTCACCGCGCTGATGCGCCAGGTGACCGAGCAGTTCGGCGAATATGTGAAGCTGAACAAGAAGATGGGCGAGGATGCGGGTGTGGACCTGACCGAGGTCGATGATGCCGGCCAGCTCGCCGACACCATCGCCGCGGCGATCAGCGCCAAGGTGTCCGACAAGCAATCGCTGCTGACCGAGGGCAATCCCCTGAAGCGGCTCGAACTCGTCATGGCCTTCATGGAAGGCGAGCTGTCGGTGCTGCAGGTCGAACGCCGTATCCGCGGGCGCGTTAAGCGCCAGATGGAGAAGACCCAGCGCGAATATTACCTCAACGAGCAATTGAAGGCGATCCAGTCGGAGCTCGGCGGCGGAGACGAGGGCGAGGGCAACGAGATTGCCGAGCTCACCGAGAAGATCGAGAAGACCAAGCTTTCCAAGGAAGCCAGGGCCAAGGCCCAGGCCGAGCTGAAGAAGCTGCGCGCGATGCAGCCGATGAGCGCCGAGGCGACAGTCATCCGCAACTATCTCGACGTGCTGCTCGGCCTGCCATGGGGCAAGAAATCGAAGCTGAAGAAGGACATCGCGCGTGCGCAGGCCGTGCTCGATGCCGATCACTATGCACTCGAGAAGGTCAAGGACCGGATCGTCGAGTATCTCGCGGTGCAGGCGCGCACCAACAAGCTCAAGGGCCCGATCCTGTGTCTCGTCGGCCCGCCGGGCGTCGGCAAGACCAGCCTCGGCAAGTCGATCGCCAAGGCTTGCGGCCGCGAGTTCGTGCGCCAGTCCTTGGGCGGCGTGCGCGACGAAGCCGAGATCCGCGGCCACCGGCGCACCTACATCGGCTCGATGCCGGGCAAGATCGTCGCCAACCTGAGGAAGGCCGGCACGTCCAACCCGCTGTTCCTGCTCGACGAGATCGACAAGCTCGGGCAGGATTTCCGCGGCGATCCCGCTTCGGCGCTGCTGGAGGTGCTTGACCCCGAGCAGAACGCCAAGTTCCAGGATCACTACCTCGAACTCGATCTCGACCTCAGCGACATCATGTTCGTGTGCACCGCCAACAGCCTCAACCTGCCGCAGCCGCTGCTCGACCGGATGGAGATCATCCGCCTCGAAGGCTATACCGAGGACGAAAAGGTCGCCATCGCCGAGCGGCATCTGGTCGAAAAGCAGGTCAAGGCGCACGGGCTCAAGAAGGGCGAATTCACCCTTCAGGAAGAGGCCCTGCGCGACCTGATCCGCTACTACACCCGCGAGGCCGGCGTGCGCACGCTCGAGCGCGAGATTGCCAAGCTGGCGCGCAAGAGTCTGCGCCAGATCCTCGAAGGCAAGACCGGAAGCGTCACCATCACGCCCGAAAACCTCGGCGACTTCTCGGGCGTGCGGCGCTTCAAGCACGGCGTTTCGGAGGAAGAAGCACAGGTCGGCGCGGTGACCGGGCTGGCGTGGACCTCGGTGGGCGGCGAACTGCTCACCATCGAAAGCGTCACCACGCCGGGCAAGGGCGAGGTCAAGACCACCGGCAAGCTCGGCCAGGTGATGAACGAGAGCGTCGCGGCGGCCTTCAGCTTCGTCAAGGCGCGCGCGCCCGCCTACGGTATCAAGCCCAGCGTGTTCAACCGCAAGAACGTCCACATCCACCTGCCCGAGGGCGCGGTGCCCAAGGACGGGCCGAGCGCCGGGATCGGGATGGTCACCTCGATCGTCTCGACGCTCACAGGCATTGCGGTGCGCCCAGATGTGGCGATGACCGGCGAAGTAACTTTGCGCGGACGCGTGCTGGCGATCGGGGGCCTCAAGGAAAAGCTGCTCGCGGCGCTGCGCGGCGGGATCAAGACCGTCCTCATCCCCGAGGAGAACGTCAAGGACCTCGCCGAAATCCCCGCCAATGCGCGCGAAGGCCTGGAGATCATCGCGGTCAGCCATGTCGACGAGGTGCTCGCCCGCGCGCTGGTCGAGCCGGTGGCACCGATCGAGTGGACCGAGGCCGACGATCTTGCCAGCCAGCCGGGCGTCGCCCCCTCCACTTCGGGGCCGTCGGGAGCGTCTGAAGTGCCAACCGCGCACTGATCCGCCAGCGGTCTTCCTGCCGCGACCCCGCAGGGGTGGGCCGCTTCGAGCCTATCGCCCCTCAGCGAGTCAAAGCCCTCGGCGGTCACTATGCTCCGGCATGGATGCGTTCGCGCTCCTCGCGCAGGGCCAAAATCGGCTCGGTGCAAATGCTTTCACCTGACCCGGACAGGCTCTAGAAGGCCGCCACTTGCCGTGATTCGCGGCAGGGTCGCTTTTTTCCGTCAGTCGGCAAACGGGACTGAATCTTGCGTCCAACCGAGGTTAGGCGCGGGAAGTTCCCTGCCTTTTTGCGCGCGCCCGGGCCTGGAGCCGATAGGCTTTGACAGCGTTGGCAAAAAGGTCTCAATTTGCCGGCTTTCGACAAAGGCGATTCATCGAAAACAAAATTCTGAAGCGAGGGGGTTCCCATATGAACAAGAACGACCTGATCAGCGAAGTTGCCAACGCGAGCGGTCTTTCGAAGAACGACGCATCGAGTGCGGTCGAGAGCGTCTTCGACGCGATCACCAAGGCGTTGGCGGGCGGCGACGAGGTGCGGCTGGTCGGCTTCGGCACCTTCTCGGTCGCCAAGCGCAAGGCTTCGACGGGGCGCAACCCGCGCACCGGCGAGCCGATGAAGATCAAGGCCTCCAACCAGCCCAAGTTCAAGGCGGGCAAGGGCTTGAAGGACGCGGTCAACTAGGACCGCGCGCCGACTACGACAGGGGCATAAAAAAACCCCGCCGGCGAGTCCGCTGGCGGGGTTTTTCTTTGGCAGATGCGTGTCCTCAGTTCCCGGCGGCGATCAGCGCGGTCGGGGCCTGCGCGGTGCGCGGATTGATCTGCCACACAAGCGCCTCGCCTGCGGCTTGGGCGACCGGGCCTTCGTCGGTATTGTTGGCAAGGATGCGCATGCCGGGGGCTGCGCGGACGGTGAAGGTGCCCTCGATCTGGGGCACGCCCGGGATCGCGCCCGGATCCTTGCCCGCTTCGCGCGCTTCCTCGGCCGCGCCCATCGCCGCGAGCCCCGCGAAGGAGCCGGCGCCCAGCACCGTGCCGAGCCCGCCGCTCTCGGTGCTCTGCGCGGCAAAACCCGGCGCATTGATCCGCACCTGACCGCCCTTGCGCAAGTATGCCTGGACGAAGGGGTTGGTGGTGGGGAAGCCCTCGATCAGCGGGAACATGAAATCATGCCCCATCGTGCCGGTGATGCGGTAGCTGACGTCGAACACCCCGTCACCCTTGTGAACCACGCGCTCCCAGCCCTTCTGGCGCTGGAGGATCTTGACCAGCTCGTCGGCGGCCTTGGGGTCGGACGGGTCGATCCCGCCCATCAGCGCCGCCATCTGTTTCGCCTGCTTCGTTTCCCGCTCAGCCCGCTCGGCCGCGCCCGCTTCCCATTCGGAACGCTGGGCGGCGAGCTCATCTTCGGTGCAATCGCGGTTCTCGTAGGTTTCCTCGTCGAAGCATTCGGTGGGCGTGAACTCCTCCTTGCCCGCCTCCATCTGCGCGAGCTTGGAAAGGCCTAGGAAGAAGATCTCGCCTTCATAGGTGAAGGTGAAGCTGTCCGGTCCGGTGATTGCTAGCTCGGAGATGAATTTGCCCGGCGTCATGAAGCAGCCGCTGAGCGCCAGCGCGAAGCCGGTCAGCAGCGCGGCGGCCCGCAGCACGGCGGTGCGCGGGCGGATTTGCGAAAACATTGTCATGGTATTTCCCCCTCTCACCCTGGCTTCTACCCGCGCGAGGCCACCGCATAAAGCGCAATCGCACCGGCGTTGGAGACGTTGAGGCTCTCGATCGCCGAGGAGATCGGCAGCTTTGCCAGCACGTCGCAATGCGCGGCGATGTTCTGCCTGAGGCCTTCGCCTTCCGCGCCGAGCACGATCGCGACCGGGCCGGTCGGGAGGATGTCGGCGAGCACCGCCTCGGCCTCGCCCGCCAGCCCGATGCGCCAGTAACCCGCCTCGGCGAGTTCCTCGAGCGCGCGGGCGAGGTTGACGACGCGCACCCAGGGCACGGTCTCCAATGCGCCCGATGCTGCCTTGGCGAGCACGCCGCCTTCGGGCGGGGCGTGGCGGTCCTGGGTGACGATCGCCGCCGCGCCGAAGGCCGCCGCCGAGCGCAGGATCGCGCCGACATTGTGCGGATCGGTGACCTGGTCGAGCACCACGATCGGTCGCTCCGCCGCGCCGAGCGCGACTTCATCGAGGAACACGTCCTCGAGCGGGGCACATTCCAGCACCAGACCCTGATGCGGCGCGTCCTTGGCCACCAGCCGCGCGAGGTCTGCGGCCTGGGCGTGCTCGATCGGGAAATCGGCGGGCAATTCGCCGTCGAGGCTTTCGAGCCCTTCGGGCGTGGCCCATAGCTTGCGGTGCTGGCGCTCCGGATTCTTCAACGCCGCCTCGACAGCGTGGCGGCCCCACAGGCGTACCTGTCCGCTCGACGCCCGGCCCGAGCCGCGTCCGCCCTTCATCCGCCCCGCACGGCCGCGCAGCGCGCGCTTCTTCTCACCTTTGCTCATGCTCGTTCCTAGCGCCTCACAGGCATTGAAGCGCGCCCCCTGCCAGCAGGGGCATTGACAGGCAAGCACCGCTTCGCCAAAGGGGCGCCTCTCGGCAGCGGGCCCCCCCCCGGGGACTCGCGCAATTTCAGCGTTTCTTCGCGCTTCGAGATGCCCCCCTCATCGCAGGGGACTGTGTGGACAGGTGGCCGAGTGGTTAAAGGCAGCAGACTGTAAATCTGCCCGCGCAAGCGTACGCTGGTTCGAATCCAGCCCTGTCCACCACACCCCCTCCTGAGGCCTTATCCCTCAATAACTCACTGACTTTCCGTTGATCTTCTTCCCCCACTTGGTACGGAAGGTTGGTACGGAATGGCGTTTGCGATGGTCGGATTGAAGCGCAGCAAGACAGGCCTTTGGACAGCCCGCAAGGAGATACCGGCGGACGTTCGGGCAGCCTACGGGAAGCGGGAAGAGAAAAAGAGTTGGCCAGCCGAACTCACGGCGGGGCAGGCGAAAGCCGAGTTGGCCGCATGGCTTATCCCCGTCGAAGAGCGCATCGCGGCCTTGCGGGCGATGGCAGGGCAGACCCCCGTCACCCTTTCGAAGCGGCAGGCCCGCGCTATCGCTGGCGAATGGTACAGGGCCAAGGTTGCCCAGCATGAGGATGACCCGGGCGATCCGGCGGGGTGGTGGTTCGCCGCGCTGGAGGTCGAACCGGAAGACCCAGAGGAGCGTGAAGCGGGGCGCGTGAGGCCCACGGGCTGGCTGATCGAAGAACGGGATGCCCTGTTGCGGGCCAAGGGGCTGGCGCTCACGCCGTCCTCGGGCGATGCCCTGTTGCAGGAGATGGGCGACCTCTGGGTGTCGCTCTGCGCCCTCATGGAGCGGCGGGCCGAAGGCGACTATGGGCCAGACCCGCTGGCCGACACGTTGCCAGCCCTTGAGGTCGCCTCAGTGAAGCCGAAGGCGGCAGTCTCGCTCAAGCAGCTGTTCGAAGACTACGCCGCCTCTGGCGCATCCTCCCCTCGCACGGTCGCCAAGTGGAGGCCCCATGTGAATAGCTTCGTGGCCCATATCGGGCATGACGACGCTACACGGGTGACGGCGGCGGATGTGAACGGCTGGGTCAAGGCGCTCATCGCCAAGCCTCTGGCGGTCAAGACGGTGCAGGACAGCTACCTTCCCGCTATCAAGATCATTCTGGCGGATGCGGTGGCGCAAGGCCTCATCCCGTCTATAGGAAGACCTTGGTGATCCGCTCCCGGTCTCAGGTGCTATAGCGCGCCCTTTGTGATCCCCAGCGCGGCTGGGGCGGTCATCGTGCTATAGGCGGTGGTTGGTGATCCGGGTGCTATAGGAAGAGGTTGGTGATCCCCCTGCTATAGGGGGCCTTTTGGGAACCCCCCTTAGCGTCCCGTTTGGGCATCCCCCCTACCTACCCTACCTGTCCTGTCGACACGGGACGCTAAGCAGCCCGCAAACCCGCAGAAATGCGTGGGCGGGGAGGGCCGTTTTGAGAGACCTAGGGTAGGGCGCGGGGAGGGCGTTGGGACTTCGGTGCTATAGGTCACCTTTTGGGGTTCCCCCGGCTGGCGCGGTCTCTGTGCAATAGGGCAACCTTTGGGATGCTCCAGCCCCGGCGCGGGCGGTCATCGTGCTATAGGGAGGGATAAATGCCGTACCGCTAGATCGAACAATGGTTCGAATCCCGCCTTTGCAATCGAACATTGCACGGGGTACGGAAATCAGGTACGGAAGGCGCGAAACAACGCGGAATTAAATCACGCAAAGTCAGTATGTTAGATGGTGTCTTGGCTGAGTCCAGCCCTGTCCACCACACCCTTTACCGTTGCCCGCAGTCAGCGCAGCGAGGCTTTCGAGTCCGCGAGCATGGTGTCGAGATAGCCGCGCGTCTGGCGCGCCCGCTCCAGCGATTGGCGGGTCAGGCTCTCCGAATTCGTGCCGCGTACCGAGCGTGCCAGCGTCTCGAGATAGGTGCGGTAGGTCTTCGCCGCCTCGGCATTCTGCTGCCTCAGGCGATAGCTGGCCAGTTCCGCGGGCGAGGCATCGCGGCCGGGCCGCTGGCGGTCACCCAGACGGATCATGGCGCGGATGGCATCCCGGCAATCGTCCATTGCCGCGCGGTATTGCTTAAGTGTTGCGGTCGTCGCCGGGCTGTCGGCAATGGGCGGCGGGGGCGGGGCGACGATGCTCGTGGCCGGGAGGGCGGCGGCCTGTCCTGCGGCAGGGGCCGACGCGGTGCGGGTCACCGGAGGCAGCGTCCGGGCGGTGGCTGGAGCGGCTGCGACCGGCTTGACCTTTACAGCCGCTGCCTCTCAGCCGGAGCGGGCCGGTTCGGCGACCAGGTTCTGCAGCGGCGCGGCGGGCGGCGTGCCGAGTGCGGTGCTCTGGCCGGTCGGCGCAGCGGTATCGGTCGCCGCGATCCTTGCAGGGGGCGCAGCGGTGTTGTCCTGTGAGGCAAGCGCCTGCTGCGCTGCGGGGGCAGGCGGCGCTGCGGTGTTTCCCGCCGCATACCACGCGCCGCCGCCCAGCACCGCGAGCGCTGCGGCGAGGCCGGCATGGCGCATCAGCCCGATCCGCTCCCGAGCAGCCGGTACGCGAGCCGCGCGCAGCGCACCCGGGCCGGGCCCGGACGGCTCGAACCAGGGCAGCGCGTCCAGCGAGGATAGTGCCTCGGCCTTGGCCGCCGCCGACTGCTCGCCGCGCGCTGTTTCGCCAATCGGCTGCCCGCCGCAGTTCAGTTGCGCGCGCAGGCTATTTGCAGCGCTCACCCGATCGACACGGGTCGAGGGATCGGCAAGGTGTGCGGACATCGGCCAGTCATCCATTCACGGCAGTTGGGTTCCTGCCTGTCCGAACGGATCGACACCGTCACAAATTCCCGCGCCGGGAAATTTACCTCTGCCTTATGCGGCCACGGCAATTCCCGAGTCGGTATCGCTCCACCGGAGGCCCGGCAGATAGCGGGCGGCGACCTTGCCGCCCTCGAGCGCGAACAGGTGCAGCCAGCCATTGTCGAACAATGCGCGCACCGCGGTGTGCTTCTCGAGAACCTTCAGTATCTCCTCGCGCGGCGCCTCGATCATCACGCTGAGGCGCAGCGGTTCGTGCTGCAGGCCCTCGCCGTCGTGGACCGCCTGCCAGGGGAGCCCTGCGCGCAAGGCTCCGCCATTGCCCTCGACCACCCCGATCCCGCCGACGACATTGTGAATGAGCTTGTTGCCGCCGCCGAACATTGCGGGTGCGACGCTCGAGCCGTAATATTGGAGGCTGATCCAGCTGGCGACCACCACCGGCGCGGTGATGATCAGTTCGAGCGTGCCGAAGCCCTCGTCCGCCTGCCAGTCGTAGGAGTGCAGGAAGGCGCGGCCGCCGAGGTCGCGGCCCGCCGTGGCTTCGCGCGGCGCGGCGATGAAGGCGGCACAACCGGCAAGGCCCCATTCGGGGCGGATCTCGGCCCAGTTCTGCGCCCGGGCGGGGATGCTCGTGGCCGAAGCGCCGGGGATGCGCAGCGCGCGCTCGGCGCGGGCGACCTTGGCGGCCTGCGCCAGCCAGCCGCGGACCTTCGCCAGATCGCTGGCGCGGGCGGCGGGCAGGCCATCGTCGTAGAGGGTGATCGCGTCGGTCGTGGTGTCGTGCAGGCCCGCCACGAACAGCGTGTCCTCAGGCACCTCGACCCCGCGTGCGGCAAGCCCTGCGCGGGTCTCGGGATCGTTGAGCAGGATTGCCAGCAGACGGGCCGAAACCTCGCCGGTGTAGCCCCCGCAGGCGCCGCAGTGATAGGCGCTTTCGTGCGGGTTGTTGGTGACATAGCCGCCATGGCCGAGCAGCAGGACGATTGCGCCGTGGCCGCGCGTCAGGCTCATCGCCTTGAGCACCGCCGCACCGGTATCGGCCTTGGCCTCGGCGCTCATGCCGCCGATCACTGCGGGGGCGGGCTCGGGCGCGGGCTTGGGGGTGAAGCCCAGCGCGGACTTGACCAGCTTGACCGCATAGACGGGGCCCATCGCCTCGACAAAGGCGAAGGAGGAGACCGCCGCCTGCCGGAACCGGCCCCAGGCGCGGGCGGTGCGCGCCGCGATGCGGTCGGCCTGATCCCTCGCCGGATCGCCAGCGCTGGTGGTCTCGATCGCCGGGTTGAGCAGCACCGGCAGGCGCGCCTCGAGGATGTCCGAGCCATGGGCGTGATGCGCCAGCGGCAGGCCGAAGAAGCCGGCAAAGCCGATCGTGGCGATCGCAGGGTCGATGGCTTCGAGCGCGCGGCGGAACACTTCGGAACGCACGTCGATGCAGAAGGCGGCCTGCAGGAAGGGGCGCTCCGCAGCGTTGGGAGCCGCGCCGTCCAATGCAGCGGCAAGGCGGCGCTGGTGGCCGCGGTCGGCAGCGTCCTGAAGGATCGCGAGCGCGACGCCTTCGGGCGAGGGCGCGACCTGCTCGGCATGGGCGGCAACGACCGCGGCCCAGCTTGTCGCGATGGCGGGGGTCTGGACCAGCAGCGCCTCGTCCCAGATCAGACGGATCGCGAGCAGGTCCATCAGGGTGCGGTCGGTGCCGCCGTCAAGCTCCGCCTGCCACAGCAGCCAGCGCGCATGCTGCGCCCAGCCGCCGAGGCTCATCGCAAGCCGGTGGAAGGCGGTCGGCGCGGCGGCGTCGGTGATGCCGAGGGTCTCGGCAGCCGAAAGGATCGCGCGCTCGGTGGTGTCGGGGGCGCAGGCGACATGGGCGCAGAAGCCGGTGAGGCCCGCGATCTCGGGGGTGAGGTCATGCATCGCCCAGCCGCGCCAGGCGGTGAAGGCCTCGGCGCCGGGGGCGGGGGACCACAGCGCCTGTCCGCGATCGAAGTGGCCCGCGGCCCACAATCCGATGCACTTGTCGATGAGCGCGGGCCAGTCGATGCCGGTCGCCTGCGCTGCCAGGTCGGCGACGGTCGGCAGGGCGCGCGGGGCCGGCCCGGCGCCGATCCGCGCGGCGGCGTGGCGCAGCATCGCGGTGTCGGCGGGCTTGAGCGGCGAGGCGCTTGCAGCCAGCGCCTCGGCAAGGTCGCTCTCGATGATCGCGCCGCTGACGATCGCCTCGCAATAGTCCGCGCCGGTCTGCGTGACCCGCACCCCGGCGACCCGCGCCAGCCGCGCGGCGGCAGTGGCAAGGTCCTCGTGCGTCTGGCCGAGGAAGGGATTGACCGCGACGGTCGCATCGAGCGGGAAGGCGGGGGGTACCATGCGGCCTGCGGCCTCTGCGGCTTCGAGCACCGCCGAGAAGCGGGCCGGGGCGATGTCGGCGTGGTTCATCAGCATGGCGTTGTCTCCTTTGATGCGTTCGTCAGCGGGTCGTTGCGGTGCGGAAGCCGCCGATCGCACGGTCGAGCAGGGCGTTGAGATAGAGGCCGTTGGCGAGGTGGACGCGCAGGCCAGCAGCGGCGGGGTGATGCGCCCACAGCGGGAACAGCGCCTGGGCAAAGGCGACGAGGCCGAAGCTCGCGACCGCGACGACCAGCAGTGCCCATTCGAGATCCGTCGGCCGCGGCGCGGCGGGCAGCACCGGACCCCAGATGCCCTGCGCGAGGGTCTGGAAGCTGAAATAGCCGATCGCGGCAGCGAGCGCGGCGGCGGCGGTGCGCTTGGTCAGGGCCACGGGCGCGCGGTCGGCAAGGCCCTGCGCGACGAGGTAGGCCACTCCGAAGATCAGGATCGCGCCCAGCGCCAGCGCCTGCGGGGTCTTGGAGCCGAAGGCATAGGTGAAACTCGCGGCGATGGCAGCGAAGATGGCGAGCGCAAGCGCGAAGCTCTTGAGCACCGCAGCCACGCTTGGCACCGCGACCGGCCCGGGGCGGCGGATGCTCGCGACTTCGGTCACCGCCGTCCCCGAAGAGAGGAAGGCGTGCGCCTTGTAGAGCGAGTGGGCAATGATGTGCAGCAGCGCCAGCGTCCACAGGCCGAGACCGCACTGGAGCAGCATGAAGCCCATCTGCGAGACCGTCGACCAGGCGAGCGCGGTCTTGATCGCGCTCTGGGTCAGCATCACCGCCGCGCCGAACAGCGCGGTGAAGCCGCCGATCATGACCAGCGCGGCCATCGCTCCGGTGCTCTGCTGGACGAGGCCCGCAGCGGTGATCAGCAGCACGCCGCCCGAATTGATGATCCCGGCATGGAGCAGTGCGGAGACAGGGGTGGGGGCCTCCATCACCTCGGTTAGCCAGCCGTGCAGGGGGAAGGCGGCGGTCTTGAGGGCAGCGGCGGCGACGAGCGCGGCGATACCGAGCGTTCCTGCCAGACCGACGCCGGCGACGCTTGCGGCAGCGGGCAGGGCGGTCAGGTCGAGCGTGCCGAACCGCGCGAAGAGCAGCGCCGCCGCGATCACTAGCATGATGTCGCCGGTGTGCCACACGGCGGCAAACTTGGTCGCCGCGCGCTGGGCCTCCGGGCGGTCGGGGTAGAAAAGCAGCAGGCGCTTCAGCGCGAGCCCGACGGAGATGGTGGCGATGATCAGGGTGGGGAGCGTGCCCGCCTGGACGAACACCAGCACTGCGGCGAGCGCGGTCAGCATCAGCCCGTGAAATGCCCCCTCGCGCGCTTCGCCATCAAGGTAAGTGCGGCTGTAGCGCATCACGATCCAGCCGATGAAGCCGACCAGCGTGGCAAGGCTCGCCGCGACGAGGTCGGCGCGCAGGGCGAGGGTGAAGGGTGCGTCAAACAGCGCCGCTCCAGAAGGGGTGCCCAGCATCGCCTGCGCAAGCCCGACCAGCGTCACGCCGAATGCGGCAAAGGCTGCCAGTTCGGCGAGGGCCGGGAGGTTGCCGGGGCGTTTGCCCGGACGCAGCAGAGCCAGCACGATGGCCGGCACTAGCGCCAGCGGGGCGATCATGGTCTGGGTGATGGCGTCTGGCATCTGGCGAAAACTCCGTCGGCGGGCAGGATTGCTGATGCCGAGCGGATAGGGGCTGGACGAAATCAAAGAAAATTCATATTTTATCGTCAATCGTTCTATACAATGGAACGCTCATGCGGATTCGCAGCCATGGCCACGCTCAATCTCCACCACCTGCGCCTGTTCCGCGCCGTCGCCCGTGAGGGCACGCTGACCGCCGCCGCGCGTGCGCTCAACATCTCGCAAAGCGCGGTCTCGACCCAGATCAAGGCGCTCGAGACCGACCTCGGCCACGATCTGTTTGAACGGCGCGGGCGCAATCTGGTGCTGACCGAGGCCGGGCGGATCGCGCTCGACTATGCCGAGCAGATCTTCCGCGCTTCCGAACAGCTCACCGCCACCTTCCGCGCGGTGGGCGGGCAGAGGAAGGTGCTCCGCATCGGCGCGCTCGCCACGCTCTCGCGCAACTTCCAGATGGGGTTTCTGGCACCGCTGCTGGGGCGCGACGATGTCGAGGTGGTGCTGCGCTCTGGCACACAGGCCTCCCTGCTGCGCGCGCTGGAAGCGCTCAGGATCGACGTGCTGCTCACCAACCAGGTGCCCGCCCGCGACGCGGCGAGTCCCTATCTGGTGCGGCGGCTGGCCGAGCAGCCGGTCAGCCTCGTCGGCAGCCGCACGCGGCTGGCGCTGGCAGCCCAGGGCCTGCCGATGCTGCTGTCGCGCGCGCCGCTGATCCTGCCCACCCCCGAAACCGCGCTGCGCGCCGGATTCGACGCGCTGGTCGAGGGACTCGGCATCGTTCCGCGCATCGCCGCCGAAGCCGACGACATGGCGATGCTGCGCCTGCTCGCGCGCTCGGACGCGGGCGTCGCGGTGATCCCGCCGATCGTGGTGCGCGACGAGCTGGCCAATGGCACGCTCTACGAGCTCGCCCAGCTGCCCGGCCTTACCGAGGAGTTCCACGCCGTCACCACCCCGCGCACCTTCCCCAATCCGCTGCTGCGCGATGTGCTCGGGACGACAGGTGGGGGGGGCTGACGTGTCCGCTGCGGCCCTCTGACCACCCACCGACATCTAACTTGCAAGACTTGCAGCATTGCAGGCTGCGGATTAATGCCGCCATCCCTATGCAAGAGAGTTCCATGCAGGAAACGCACGTCGCACCCAACGCCACGATGACCGGCCGCCCGGTCATTTCCGCCACCGGTCTGTTCACTCCGCCCGAAAGCATCACCAACGAGGAGCTGGTCGCAAGCTTCAACGCCTTTGTTGACCGCCACAATGCCGCGAACCCGGACGCCGAACCTCTGGCCTATTCCACGGTGGAGTTCATCGAGAAGGCGAGCGGGATCAAGGCGCGCCACGTGATGAGCAAGGCGCCGATCCTCGACCCTGCAATCATGTGTCCGCGCCTGCCCGAGCGCGAGAACGACGAGATCTCGGTGATGGCCGAAATCGGCGTCGCTGCAGCCAAGCAGGCGCTGGAGCGCGCAGGACGGCGGCCCGAGGATGTCGATGCGGTGCTGTGCGCAGCCTCGAACATGCAGCGCGCCTACCCTGCGATGGCGATCGAGATCCAGCAGGCACTGGGGATCGAGGGCTTCGGCTTCGACATGAATGTCGCCTGCTCCTCGGCAACCTTCGGCATCCAGACCGCGGCCGATTACGTGAGGGCGGGCAATGCGCGGAGCGTGCTGGTGGTCAGCCCTGAAATCACCTCGGGCCACCTCAACTGGCGCGACCGGGACAGCCACTTCATCTTCGGTGACGTGGCGACCGCGGTGCTGGTGGAAGACGCCGCCATCGCGCCCGTGCAGCACTGGGAAATCCTCGGCACCAAGCTGAAGACGGTGTTTTCGAACAACATCCGCAACAATTTCGGCTTTCTGAACCGCGCCGCGCCCGAGGGCGAGGGCGCGCCCGACAAGCTCTTCGTCCAGGAAGGGCGCAAGGTTTTCAAGGAAGTGGTGCCGATGGTCGCGCAGATGATCGTCGAGGAGGCCGCGCGGCTCGGGATCGATCCGGCGGGTTTGCGGCGACTGTGGCTGCATCAGGCCAACGCGGGGATGAACCGGCTGATCGCGCATCGCGTGCTTGGCCACGAAGCGACAGGGGACGAAAGCCCGACCGTGCTCGACACCTACGGCAACACCTCGAGCGCCGGTTCCATCATCGCTTTTCATATGCATAATGAGGAGCTTGGCGCGGGCGATACCGGGCTGATCTGCTCGTTCGGTGCGGGCTATTCGGCCGGCACCGTGTTCGTGCGCAAGGTTGGCTGAGGGGGCGACTTGCCTTGCGGGGGGCGCAAGCTCTCCCTAGAAGCGTGAGCCATGGCAGGTGAAATCCTCGACAACAAGGGCCGCGGCGAGGCGGGCTGGGACTGGCCCGCGATCCATCCCGAAGGACGCAAGTTCGGGCTGATCGCGGTCGCTGTGAGCCTGTTCTTCCTGCTCGTGCTCAGCTGGGAGATCATCGGCTGGCCGCTGCTGGTGCTGTCGGGGGGCATCTTCGCCTTCTTCCGCGATCCCGAGCGCGTGGTGCCGCAGGCCGACAGCGTGATCCTCTCGCCCGCCGACGGGATCGTGAGCCTCATCCGGGAGGTCGAGCCCCCGCTCGAACTCCAGATCGACGATGGTTCGGGCTATCCGGGTCTGCCTGCGGGCCCGGTGACGCGAGTGTCGATCTTCATGAGCGTCTTCGATGTTCACATCAACCGCACGCCCGTGGGCGGCACGGTGCGCCGCGTGGTCTACATCCCCGGCCGCTTCGTGAACGCCGAGCTCGACAAGGCGGGCGAGGAGAATGAGCGCCAGCACCTGCTGGTCGAGCGCTCTGACGGCTTGCGCGTCGGTTTCACCCAGATCGCGGGGCTGGTGGCGCGGCGGATCGTGCCTTTCGTCAAGCCCGGCGACATCCTCGCCAAGGGCCAGCGGGTGGGGCTGATCCGCTTCGGCAGCCGGGTCGACGTGTACCTGCCCGCCGGGACCGACGCCAAGGTCATGATCGGCCAGACGGTGGTCGCGGGCGAGACGGTGCTTGCCGAGATCG
>NZ_JAMNXL010000151.1 GCF_023653175.1 Erythrobacter sp.
ATGGTGGCCGGGTGGGGAGGCGGGGCGGGGGGTCAGCGCCACCGAAGGTGGCCCTAATCCAGAAAGCAGATCATCGCGCATCGGCGGTCGGCGGGCAGGCCGTCGTCTACCTCGTTCGCCAACTCGCCCGCAAGACGCGGGTGGGCGTCCAATGCGGTGACCTCCTCGAAGCCGAGGCGGGCGTAGAAGGGCGCGTTCCAATCTAGGTCGCGGAAGGTGGTGAGGGTCAGCGCCCTGAAGCCGGTGTTGCGCGCGTCGATCTGCGCTGCGCGCACCAGTCCCGCCCCGATCCCACGCCGCTGGAAGGCAGGGGCTACGTCCATCTCCCAGATGTGAAGCTCGCGGCTGAAGGGCTGGGCGACGATGAACCCCGCCATGACCTCGCCCGCGCCCTCGTTCACATGGGCGACAAGGCTGTGGCCCCGCCGGATCAGCCGCGCATAGTCCGCCTCGGAACGGGTGCGCGCGGGATCGACCGAAGGCTCGCCCGCGAAGGCCACCGCCGCCGCGCGCTCGATCCCGGGCATGGCGGCGGCATCCTCCGCCCGTGCGAGGCGGAGCGACCAGTCGCGCGAAGCCCCCGGCCTCACTCCTCGGTCCGGATCAGCACCGTCTCGCCGACCAGCAGGAACAGCACGAAGGGCGCCCATGCGGCGAGCAAGGGGGGGTAGCCGCCGAAACTGCCCATCGCCAGCGCGGCATTGTCGACCACGAAATAGGCAAAGCCGAGCGCCATGCCGATGATCGCGCGCACGAACAACTGGCCCGAGCGCGCCAGACCAAAGGCGGCGATCGAGCCCAGGAGCGGCATCAGCAGCGCCGAGAGCGGCCCCGACAATCGGTGCCACCACTTGGCGCGCATCTCGTCAGTGTTGCGGCCCGCAGTCTCGTAGGCGGTGATGCTAGTCCCCAGTTCCCAGAAGCTCTGTGCATCAGGATCGACCGATTGCAGCATGATTCGCTCGGGCGAGAGGTTCTGCCCCACCACCAGCGCGGCCGGGCGCTCGGTGACGGCGCCTGCGACATCGAAGCGGACCGGATTCTCGAGCCGCCAGCCCGGCCCCGCATAAGCGGCGCGGGGGGCGCGGATCTGCTCGCGGATGATCCCGCCGGGGCCGCGCGCGTACCAGGTGACGCCGGTCAGCACGATGTTCTGCCCCGCGCCCGAGAGCGTCGCGGCAGAGAGGATGTTCTCGCCATCGGTGAGGTAGATATTGGCGCGCGGGGCACCGGCGCTGCTGTCGGTGGCGGGGATCGGGCCGAAGTCCGCGGCCTCCCATGCTTTCAGCGTCGCATTGGCGCGGGTCAGGATCCGCTCGTTGAAGCCGAAGCTCACGGCGGCCACCAGCAGCGCGGTCAGCAGCATCGGTGAGAGCACCTGATGCGCGGAAAGCCCCGCCGCGCGCATCGCGATCACCTCGCTGTTCTGGTTCAGCGGCCAGAAGGTCAGCAGCGAGGCGAGCAGCACCGAATAGGGCAGGAAGTTCGCCACCAGCTGCGGCAGGCGCAGGCTGGCATAGCGCAGCACCTCGGCCTGCCCATTGCCGGGCGCGGCGAGAATGTCGCCGGTCTTGGACAGCAGATCGAGCGCCAGCAGCACCAGCACCAGCATGAACAGGACCGCGACAATCCGCACCACGAACAGGCGGGCAAGATAGAGCGTCAGCGTGCGCGAGGGGAAGAAATCGAGCTGCATCGCGGCTTACTCGGCAGGGGCCGCTTCGGGGGCGGGACGGTAGGCGCGCGGGCGTCGGCGCGAAAAGAGCTTGCCGATGCGCTTGCCGAGCTTGGCAAAGGCCATCTCCAGCGCGCCGATCGCCTGCCCGCCGGGGACATGGGCGACGCGCCAGTACATCCACACGATCAGCCCCGCAAACAGCGCGAAGGGCACCCAGAAAGCGAGCATCGGATCGAGCCGCCCGAGCGAGGCCACGTCCTCGCCGTACTGGTTCACCTTGTGATAGGCGACCACCATAATGATCGAGACGAACACGCCCAGCGCGCTCGTCGAGCGCTTGGGCGGAATCGCCAGCGCCACCGCGAGCAGCGGCATCAGCATCATCATCAGGATCTCGACCAGCCGGAAATTGAAGCTCGCGACGCTCGCATCGCGCTGCTGCGGGGCACTGTCGCGGCTCCAGCCCATCTTGAGGAGCTCGGGGAGGATGTATTCACGCGTCTCGTCACCGCGCGCGCGGAACTTCTCGATCGCGGGCAGGTCGATCGGCAGGTCGTGGCGGCTGAAGCTGAGCACGCGCGGGGTCTGGCCGTTCATGCCCGTATCCTGGATGATCGTGCCTTCGGTGAGGCGCAGGATGATCGTGTCGGGATTGTCGCGGGTGGCGAGGAAAGCGCCCTCGCGCGCGCTGATTGAGAGCACCTGCCCCTTGGAATTGGCGACGCGGGCGAAGATGCCGACCAGCCGCCGCCCCTCGTCCTCGCTCGCCTCGATACGCAGGGCCATGCGATCGGCGAGCGTGGTGAATTCGCCGACCTTGATCGAGGCTCCCAGCGCGCCCGAGCGCAGTTCGTATTCGAGCTGTTCGTAGTAGTACCGGCTCAGCGGCTGGATGTAGAACACCAGCGCGATGTTGACCGCGACCAGCACCAGCGTGATGAGGTAGGGCATCCGCAGCAGGCGGAAATAGGACAGGCCGACGGCGCGCATCGTGTCGAGTTCCGAGGAGGTCGCGAGCTTCCTGAACGCCAGCAGCACCCCGAGCAGCAGGCCGAGCGGAATGGCGAGGCTCGCATATTCGGGGATCAGCGCGCCGAGCATCTTGAAGACGACGCCCACCGGCCCACCTTCGACCGCGACGAAATCGAACAGGCGCAGCATCTTGTCGAGCATCAGCAGCGACGCGGCGAGCGCGAAGACGCCGAGCATCGGCACGATCGTGAGCCGCAGGATGTAGCGATCGATGGCGGGGATGACGTTCAGCAAGGGGCTCGGAGTTCCGTGGTCGATAGCGCGCGCGCCGCGTAGCCCTAGCCGCTTCGCGGGGGCGCGTCATGTCCCCAATTGCTATGAAAGCGATGGCTCGGACGAGGGGTTCACCAGAAGCGGCTGTTCGGGATGCCCTTGAACGGCCCCGCCTCGCGCGATGTCACCCAGCCGCCGTAGAAGCCGCCGGGCTGGGGGGAGACCTGTTCGCCATCGACGGTGACCGCGTCGAAGGGGGCGGCGTAGAAGGCGATATGGCCCGCGATCCCCTCGAACCCGCGCGTGGGCGAGGGGTAGGACCAGCCCGCGCCGACCAGCCGCGCATTGCCGATGATCACGTCCCAGTAACGCGCCGTCCCCTTCCATTCGCAGAAGGAGCTTCCCGCATTGGGTGCGAGGCGCTCCATCGCGATGTCGGTTTGAGGAATGTAGTAGGTCGGCGGATGCGAGGTTTCGAGCGTGCGCCATGCGGCGCTTGTGTCGGCCAGCACCACGCCGCGGTGGAGGATGCGGATGTGGCGGGTCGTGCGCTCGGCGCGCGGCGGGCGGGGATAGTCCCAAACGCTCTCCTGACCCGGGGCGACCGGATCGGGCTCGGGGTGATGGGGCGCCCGCATCAGGCGTGCAAGCTCAGGCCTTTTCCAGCGTGCATTGCAGCGGGTGCTGGTTCTGGCGGGCGAAGTCCATGACCTGGTTCACCTTGGTCTCGGCGACTTCATAGGTGAAGATCCCGCACACCCCGACGCCGCGCTGGTGGACGTGGAGCATCACGCGGGTGGCCTGTTCCAGATCCATCGAGAAGAAGCGCTTCAACACCAGCACCACGAATTCCATGGGGGTGTAATCGTCGTTGAGCATCAGCACCTTGTACTGGCTCGGCTTCTTGGCCTTGGCGCGGGTCTTGGTGGCAACGCCGATCTGGCTACCGCCCGAACCGCCGCCGTCCTTCCCGCCATCCTCGTCTTCCGCGCGCACGGGGGCTGCGTGCTGCGGCGCGGCCTGCTGCGACGGGGGCAGCCCGGCCATAACGGCGAGATCAGGAAGGCGCGGTTGAAGCATGAGCCTCCATTATGGGATTCGCGCGGGCAGGTGCAAGCGATAGGTGCGAATTGTTTGGAGCCGGTCGCCGGTATGCGCCGGCCCGGATTTGTGCTTCACTTCAACCAGGACAGGCAATCTCGAAGGGATCAGGACTTGGGCATCGGCGACTGGTTCAGAGGAAAGTCTGATGACCGCGTGCCGGAGCCTGCCATTCCGGTCGATCTCCTGACGATCGGCGGACCGCCCGAGCTCGGCCATCTGTTCATCGATGTTCCCGCAGACAAGATCGCCGGGGCGCTCGAAGCATGGGAATGGATCGGGCTCGACGGGCTCACCGTTATTGCGGTGTCGGCTTTCGGCGAGCCGTTTTTCAGAGGTTCCCGAGGCGCAATTCACCAGCTTGATACGCTCGAAGGCAAGCTTAACGGCGTGGCTGGCTCCCTTTCCGAGTTCACGGCCATCCTTCAGGAGGAGGCTGCAAGAGACGAGCTGCTCCTTGCAGGATTGGTTTTGGGCGCGATCAGGCGCGGGCTGATCCTCGCCCCGGGCGAATGCTACGACTTCAAGATTGCCCCGATCCTCGGGGGCGAGATTTCGGCCGACCAGATCGAGACGATATCCTTTCTCGTGAAGCTCCACATCGCCGGTCAGCTCCACGATCAGGTCCGGCATCTTGCGCCGGGCACGAAGATCAACTCGGTGACGTTCGAGCCTTAGCCCTCTTTCCCGCCACCTTCATCGAACCACCCGGACAACGAAAAAGGCCGGCCAGACGTGAGTCTGGCCGGCCAGCGCCTTGCGGCGCGCTCTCGTGGACCGGGTTGGGAGAGAGAGGAGAGAGGCCCGGTCGGAGAATTCGTGTGCCTTAGGCGGCGGTCTTGACCTTCTCGACCGCGACGCTGACGCGGTTCGAGATCGGGGCGAAGGCGTCGTTGTAGAGCTTCACCCAGGCTTCGGTGCGCTTCGAGCCGTAGGAGACGAGCGCGTCGAAGTTGCGACGGGCGAGCTCGCCCTGGAGCTGCATGAGCTCGGTCGGCGACTTGACGGCGGCGACCTTCTTGGCGTCTTCGGTGACGGTTTCGATCACGGTCTTGCCGGTCTCGACGTTGTCCTTGAGCAGTTCCTGCGCGCCGGTGAAGAAGATCTTGCCGCTTTCGACGACGGCTTCGACGTTCGCCTTGGTGAACTCGGTCGCTTCGGCGGTGAGCTCGGTGCCCTTGGCGTAGGCGGTCTTGGCGCGCGCCTGGAGGTCGGCAACGGCGTTCTTGGCGGTGGCGGTGATGTCGGCGGTGTTGGCAGTGGCCATGATGGAGTCCTTCAGCTTGACGATGGGGTTGACGGCCTGAGGCGCGGCGGCAGGCTTATCAGCCTTCTTGGCCAGCACGGGCTTCTTGACCGGGAGCTTGGTTGCGGCAGTCTTGGTCTTGGTGGCCGCCTTCTTGACGGTCTTGGCAGCGGCCTTCTTGACCGGGGTCGCCTTCTTGGCGACCGGGGCCGGCTTCGGCGCGGCGGGGGTCTTGGGAGCGGGCGCTGCCTTCACCACCTTGGCGGCGGGAGCCGCGGCGGCAGGCTTGGCAACCGGAGCAGCCTTGGCGGCGGCTTCGGCATAGGCCTTCTCGGCCGCCGCATCGATCTTGGCGACGGGCGCCGCGGCCTTGGGCTCGGCAGCGGGCTTCACTTCGCCGCTCTTGATTTCACCAGCAGTGTTTTCGACTTCGGACATGGCGACCTCGCTTCATGTTGCACTGCACAAAATAGTGAATGCGGATGCGAAGTCAAGCAAAATTGTGCAGTGCACAAAAATCTTCGGAATCTTGAAGATTCAATGTCTTACCTGCGAAGCGACCAAGGATCTGCGTGAAAGCACGGCGCGATCAGCGAGTCTTCACATAGCGCCCCGGCGCGTCCTCGATCACGGAATCGCCCTTGCCGCCCGGCACCCGCTTGCCCGCAGCAGGAACGCGGGCGTCCGACTGCTTGTGCAGCCATTCCAGCCAGTGCGGCCACCAGCTGCCCGGATGCTCTGTCGCGCCCGCGACGAAGTCCTTGAGGCTGGGCGCGGCGCTGTCGCCGACCCAGTACTGGTACTTGCCCGCAGACGGCGGATTGACCACGCCCGCGATGTGCCCCGAGCCCGCCAGCAGGAACTGGGTCGGCCCGGTGAAGTGCTTCGTGATCCGCCACACGCTTTCGGCGGGCGCGATGTGATCCTCGCGCCCCGCCTGGACGAAGCTGGGGGTGGCGACGCGGGTCAGGTCGATCGGCGTCCCGTCAGCCTCCAGCGCATCGGGCACCACAAGCTTGTTGTCGCGGTAGAGGTCGCGCAGATAGGCATTGTGCCATTTGGAGGGCAGGTTGGTGACGTCGCCGTTCCAGTGCAGCAGGTCGAAGGCCGGGTAGTCCTCGCCCAGCAGGTAGTTATTGACGACGTAGTTCCAGATCAGATCGCGCCCGCGCAGCGCGTTGAACGCGGCGGCGAGATACCGCCCGTCGAGATAGCCCTGCGGCGACAACTGCCCGATCATCTCCATCTGGCCATCGTCGATGAAGTTCTTGAGGTCGCCCGCCCGCTCGAAATCGACCTGTGCGGTGAAGAAGGTCGCGGACTTGACCTTGTCCGCCTCGGCCCGCCGGTGCAGCACTGCCAGCGTCGCGGCGAGCGTGGTGCCGGCGACGCAATAGCCGATGGTGTGCACGGCCGGCACATCGAGCCGGCTGCGCACATGGTCGATCGCTTCCATCTGGGCGCGGATGTAATCGTCCCACACGATCTCGCCCATGGTTTCATCGGCCGATTTCCAGCTGACCACGAAGACGCTTATGCCCTGATCGACCGCCCATTTGATGAAGCTCTTCTTGGGCGTCAGATCGAGGATGTAGAAGCGGTTGATCCACGGCGGGAAGATCACCAGCGGCACTTCAAGCACTTCTTCGGTCGAGGGCGAATACTGGATCAGCTGATAGAGCGGCGTTTCGTGCACCACCTTGCCGGGGCTTGCCGCAAGGTTCTCGCCCAGCCGGAAGGCGTTGGGATCGGTGTGGGTCAGCTGCCCGCGCTTCAGGTCGTTGACGAGGTGCTGCATCCCGCGCACCAGATTGGCGCCCTTGGTCTCCATCGTGCGCTTCAGCACCACCGGATTGAGGGCGAGGAAATTGTCCGGGCTCATCGCCTCCGCCAGCGCGGAAACCGCGAATTCGAGCTGCTGGCGTTTGGTCTTGTCGAGCCCGTCCATGCCTTTCACCGCCTGCCGGAAGTAGTCGGCGAGCATCAGATAGGTCTGGTGGAGCAGCAGAAAGGCGGGATGCTCGCGCCACGCCGGATCGGCAAAGCGGCGGTCGGACTTGGGGAGGGCTGCCGGATCGGGCGCTTCGGCGGCCTTTCCGCCAGTGGCGCCCGCGGCAAAGCTCTGCATCACGCCCGACCACAGCTGCATCTGGTCCTGCACGAGCTTGCCCGAGGCCTCGAACATCCCCTTGGGCATCTGGCCGAGCATTGCCTGCGACATCACCAGCCACTGCGCCGGATCGAGCATGTTCGTGCCCTTGGCGGCTTTCTCGGCTGTGGCGGTGGCCTGATGGGTCGCAAAATCGAGCCATAGCTGCTGGAGCTGCGCGGCGGTGGCGGCCCATTCGGCCATGTCGCCCGGCTCGATGCCGGGGGCGATCGGCGATTCGGCACCTTTGCCCGCCATCATCTCGCGAAGCGCCTCGCCCTGCATGTCGAAGAAGCCCTTGAGGCCCGCTCCCGCTGCCGTCAGAGGGTTACTGTCCTGTGCCATCGCTGCCAACCTGTCCCATTATCGCCGCGCACTGCCGACAGGGCCGTCAATCCCGCAGCGTCGCAACTTGCCGAAAACGCGCTTCCCACGATCCGAGGGTTTCGCCTAGGGTGGTTGAGCGCGCGATGCCATCACGCGTGCACAAGACAAGGTAATGACGTCCATGAATGACCAGTTCTATCGCATGAAGCGGATGCCACCGTATGTGATCGCGGAGGTCAATGCCATGCGTCATGCAGCCCGTCTCGGGGGGCAGGACATCATCGACCTCGGGATGGGCAACCCCGACCAGCCTCCGCCGCAGCACGTCATCGACAAGCTGTGCGAAGTGGCGGCCAAGCCCGACGCGCACGGCTATTCGCAATCCAAGGGCATCCCCGGCCTGCGGCGCGCGCAGGCAGGCTATTACGCGCGCCGCTTCGGGGTCGAGCTCGATCCCGAGACCGAGGTGGTGGTGACGATGGGCTCGAAGGAGGGCCTCTCCAGCCTCGCCACAGCGATCATCGCGCCGGGCGACGTGGTGCTGGCGCCCAATCCCTCCTACCCGATCCACACCTTCGGCTTCATCATCGCCGGAGCGACGATCCGTTCGGTGCCGACCACTCCCGACGAGCACTATTGGGAATCGCTCGAGCGGGCGATGAACTACACAGTGCCGCGCCCTTCGGTGCTGGTGGTGAGCTACCCCTCCAACCCCACCGCCGAGACCGTCGAGCTGCCGTTCTACGAGCGGCTGGTGGCCTGGGCGAAGGAGAATCAGGTCTGGATCGTCAGCGATCTGGCCTATTCGGAGCTCTATTTCGACGGCAAGCCGACGCGCTCGATCATGGAAGTGCCCGGCGCCAAGGACGTCGCGATCGAATTCACCTCGATGTCGAAGACCTATTCGATGGCTGGCTGGCGGATGGGCTTTGCGGTCGGCAACAAGCAGCTGATCGCGGCGCTGACGCGGGTGAAGTCCTATCTCGATTAC